>JBDHZK010000001.1:0-89622 GCA_039811865.1 Propionicicella sp.
GCCAAGTTCCACGATGCCTTGAAAGCACACTCCACAGACGTGCTCGGGCGTGACATTCCTCACTGGTGGTCACGGATGAACTTGTCGATCATGGGGCCGAAGGCGTTGAGTTCGGTGAGGTGCTTGGCGATGTACTCGTTGTCGTACGCCTTAAGGACAGCCACTGCGACGCCGACGAGGTTGGTCTCGATCTTGCAGTCGACGTCAGCGGTCGCGGTGGCGATCTCTTCCGGGGTCGGTGCCGGTGTATTCCAACGCGGATCGCTCAAGAGCTGCAGCGGTTGTTGCGCAGCGAACCCACGGATCTTCATGCATGCTGACCACTTGGCGGCTGCCGCCAGATACCGACTGTCTTCAATCCGCGAGGCTGGGCCGCCCCCTGGGAGTCCTCCGGTGCCGATCAGCCCCTCCCAACTTCGTCCACCCGGGAATGCTTCGTCCAAGCTCCGGATGCACTCAGTCACCTGCGCCTCTGAGATGGGCCCATACTTGACGCCTTCGAGACTTGGGCCGGGAGCCGGATAGTGATACCCGAGCCTTCTTGCGGCCGAAGGATCAAAGAACCCCCAGAGGGTAGATCGGATTACGAAATTCTCAATGTCGATTTGTGTCGACTCTTCGACGGATCCCACCCATTTGAATGAACTCCCCGGGGCCTTGCTGGCGTAGCACTTGCTGGCCATGTTTTCATACAAATAGCCCAACTTCACTACCGTGTCGGCTTTCAGTATGAATTGGTCGAGGGGGCGGGTCACTTGGTCTGGTCGCCGTATTGAGAAGATCGGACCCATGGGGGGCTCGACCCTTGGGGTCGTTGGGTGCACCTCGGTGTTGGTGCACCCAGCGAGCACGAGAAGCGCAATGAGGAGCATTCGGTAGAAATCGCGCTTCGGCACCGGTTCTCGCTCAGTAGATAGCGATGTAGGTCACTTGCGCTGAGGGCCAAGAAGTCGTTCTGTGCGCGTAGAACCTGGTCACGGAACCATTCTTGATCACGTGCCCATTGTTGATTCCTCCGGACGCCCCGATGGTGTACAACAAGGACACGGCCTTGCCGCCTTCGTAGGCCCAGCAGGTGGTTTGGTTTGAATGAACCCAGGCATCGTTGTAATTGTTGCAGGGAACTCGAATGATCGCCGACGCGGTAGTCGCTCCGGCAAACGCGAGTCCGATTCCCAGTGCGCTCGCCGCCGCGAGGACGCGGGCTCGGCGTTGTAACGACATGAATCCTCCCGAGAGAGTCGTGATGGGGTGGCTCTCAGCTAAGAACATCGGCAGACTATCGCAACCATGGGGGGGTCAAGAGCAAATACCGACTCCGTACTGCACCTTCGGCAGATCGGCCGAGCGGACGTAGGGCCGAAACGCGAGCAACTCGTTCAGATGGGGTTCGAGGACGCCCGCGACCTCCACCAAACCCGGAGCGGCGTCCAGTTCGTCAGCCATGGATGTAACGCCGGCGTCGGTGATGCCGCACGGAATGATCCGGTCGAACCAGCCCAAATCGCTGGTGACGTTGAGCGCAAAGCCGTGCATCGTCACACCGTTGGCCACGCGAATCCCGATCGCCGCGATTTTCCGTTCGGGACGTCCCTTGCCCGGCGACAGCCAAACGCCCGATCGTCCCGAGACGCGGCCGGTGGAAATGCCGTACTCGGCCAGTCCGCGAATCAGCGCCTCTTCGACTCGGCGCACGTAATCAACGACGTAAACGCCGTTGGTCAGGCGGACGATCGGGTAGCCGACCAACTGCCCAGGCCCGTGGAAGGTGATCTTGCCGCCCCGGTCGACGTCCACCACCGGGGTGCCGTCGGTGGGCCGCTCGTGCGGCTCGGTCCGCCGTCCTGCGGTAAACACCGGGGGATGCTCCACGAACAAGCACTGCGGCCCCAGGACGCCGGCGGCGACGTCCGCGTGGATCCGACGCTGCAGCGCCCACGCCTGGTCGTAATCGGTGAGGGCCGGGGGGTCGTCCTGCAGCCCTAGGTAGCGAAACTCCAGCGGCGCTTGGGTCAGGTCGTCGGGCATCCTGCGACTCTAGCCCCGACGGCCGCCAATGCCGAAGGCTCAGGCCGCCGCGCTCAGCGGCCGAGCCACGTCACCGTTGCGTTCGGAAGCCAGGTAGTCCTCGGGTCGATATCCCAGCCGACCGCGCGTGATCACCAACGCGATGACGGCCAAAACAGCGGCCCCGGCGGCGGCGGGCCAGACGGACGTCACGGCCCGTCCTAAAGCGATGGGCAAGAGCGCCACCAACGTCCAGTTGACGCTGTCGTGCCCGAGCATCGCCAAGAACACGCTGCCACGCGCGGCGTTGGTCAGCCAGGCAAGCACGAACGACAATGAGACGACGAAGACCAGATAGGCGAGCAGGTCGCCCGCGTTCGATCGTGGGGTGTCCCACTCGCGGGTCAAGAACAGCGGGGCGTGCCACAGGCACCAAAGCACGCCCAGGATGAGAGCGGCCAACGCCGGCTGGAATCGCGCCTGAAGCCGGGGCAAGGCGAATCCCCGCCAGCCGGGCTCCTCCTGCAGCGGCCCGCCCAGCACGTAGACCACGAACATGACCACCAACTGGACGCCCGCGGCCACACCGGACGCCTTCGGCGCCTCGGCAGGCATGGCCAGGTAGCCCAGCCCGATCGCGATCGGGATCGCGACCAGCGCCAACGCGTACCAAGACCAGTGGGCCCGGACCTGAATCAATCGGCGCAGCAGCCGTCGCAGTCCGGCGCGTCCGTCCACGATGCCGGTCACCAACAGCCCCGCGGCGAAGGGTCCGGCGAACAGCCCGAGGGTGTTAAGCAACGCGATCGCGCCGGCCGGCAACTGAATGGGTAGCCAGCCCGCACCGCTGCGCGAAGCCCACCAGGGGGCCCAGACCAACCAGGATCCGGCGTAGGCGAGAACGAAAAAGCTGACCAGCGGGTGCTTTGCGATCAGGGCGCGCACGGATCTCCTTACCGTCATTCGCCCAGTCTGCTGCAGTCGCTGAACGGGAAGCAGCGGGCCCGCGAACGCGAGACAGACTCTTGTTGGGCACTGGCAGGAGATCTGCGCGCCCCGCTGATGCGCGCAGCGGTTAGCCACCCGCACCAGCACGAGAGCCCCGGAACGCCGATCGGCCCGGGTTCGTCCCCGGGCCGATCGATTCGCGAGTGGGTGATTACAGGCCGAGCTCCGCACCGAAGTCGCCGGACTCCAGGCGCGCCTTGACCGCGCTCAGGAAGCGGGCGGCGTCCGCACCGTCGACCAGGCGGTGGTCGTAGGACATCGACAGATACATCATGTCCCGGACGGCGATGACCTCACCCAGGCTGGGATCGCGCAACACCATCGGCCGCTTGACCAGCGCGCCGGTGCCCAGGATGGCAGCTTGCGGCTGGTTGATGATCGGGGTGTCCATCAAGGTCCCGGCCGAACCGTAGTTGGTGATGGTGAACGTGCCGCCGCTGAGCTCGTCCGGGCCGATCTTGCCTGAGCGGGTGCGAGCCGCGACGTCGCCGATCGCTCGGGCCATTCCCGCTAGACCGAGGTCGCCGGCGTTCTTGATCACCGGCACCATCAGTCCGCGCTCGGTGTCCACCGCGATCCCCAAGTGCTCCGCTGCGGCGTATGTGATCGTGCCCGCCTCGAGGTCCATGGTCGCGTTCAACTTCGGGAAGGCCTTCAGTTGTTCGACCACCGCCTTGCAGATGAACGGCAGGTACGACAGGCTCGCGCCTTCGCGCTTCTTGAAGTCGTCCTTTGCCCGGGCGCGCAGCTTGGAAATGTTGGTCAGGTCGACCTCTACCGTGGCGGTGAGTTGCGCGGCGATCTGCAGCGACTCGACCATCCGCTTGGCGATCGTCGCGCGGATGCGGGAGATCTTCTCGGTGGTACCGCGCTTGACGTCGGGAGCCGGGGCAGCAGGGGCCTTCGCGGCCGGTGCCGCGGCCGCAGGGGCCGGGGCTGCCGGAGCAGGTGCGGCGGCAGCGACCTTTGCCGCCTCAGCGGCCAGTAGGACGTCCGCCTTGCGCACGCGCCCGCCGACGCCGGTGCCCTTGATCGAGCTCAGGGCCAAACCGTGCTCGGCCGCCAGCTTGCGGACCAGCGGCGTGACGTATCCGTCGAAGTCGTCCTTCTCCTCAGACTTCGCGGCAGGAGCTGGGGCGGACGGCGCCGCGGGCGCAGACGGTGCCGCAGGCGCCGGCGCGGGGGCGGCCGGGGCATCGGCCTTCGGCTCAGCTACTTCTGGGGCGGCCGGCGCGGACGTGCCAGGCTCGCCGACGATCGCCAGCACCTCGCCCACCTTCGCGGTGTCGTTCTCGTTGACCAGGATCTGCAGCAGGACGCCGGCGGCGGGGGAGGGGATCTCGGTGTCGACCTTGTCCGTGGAGACCTCGCAGATCGCCTCCTCGGCCTCGACCGTGTCGCCGACCGCCTTGAGCCAGCGTGAGATTGTCCCCTCGGTCACGCTCTCGCCCAGCGCGGGCAAGGTGACCTCGGTGCCGGCGGCGGGGCTCGATTCGTTTTGCGGGGCCGGGGGTTCCTCGGCCGGCGCGGCCGGGGCGGCCGGCTCAGGCTCGGGTGCGGCCTCGGCCTGAGGTGCGGGAGCTGCCTCGCCCCCGCCGCCGGAAGCCTCGGAGGGATCGCCGATCACAGCGAGCACGGCGCCGACCTCGGCCGTCTCGTCCTCGGCGACCTTGATCTCCAAGATCACACCCGCCACGGGGGCCGGGATCTCGGTGTCGACCTTGTCGGTCGAGACCTCGCAGATCGCCTCGTCGGCCTCGACCGTGTCGCCCACCTGCTTCAGCCAGCGGGAAATCGTTCCTTCGGTGACGCTCTCGCCCAAGGCGGGCAGCGGGACGGGGGTCGACATTGATCAGACTCCTTTGGTGTCATGCCTGCGGTTGGCCGTCAGCCTATCCCGCGAGTTTGCTCAACGGGGTCCCGTTTGCCGGGGTTTCTCCGACGTCAGGCATGGGCATGCAGTGGACGGCCGGTAAGCGCCAAGTGAGCCTCCCCGATGGCCTCCGACAACGTGGGATGCGCATGCGAGAGCGAGGCGACCTCGTCCGGGTAGGCCTCCCAGGCCGTGATCAACTGGCCCTCGGAGATGATTTCGGAGACCCCCTGGCCAACGGCATGCAGGCCCACCACGGGTCCGTCTTGGCGGCGCACGACTTTGACAAGTCCATGGGTCTTGAGAATCTGAGCCCTCCCGTTGCCCGCCAGGTCGTAGACCTGCGTCTCAACCGGGCCTGAGGCTGCTGCCTGCACCTGGGTCAGGCCCACACTGGCGACCTCTGGGCTGCAGTAGGTGACCCGGGCGAAGAGCGAGTCGTCGGGCGGGGTCGGGGCGTCGGCCAACTTGCCGAGCCGGTGCGCGACCAGTTCGGCGACGAAGATGCCGTGGGCGAAGCCGCGGTGCGCCAACTGCGGACCGGCGACGAGGTCACCGACGGCGAAGACGTCGGGCACGGACGTCCGCAGGTGCGAGTCGACGAACACCGAGCCCCCTTCGCAGCGCACGCCCGCCTCGCCGAAGGCGTCCAACACCGGAGCGCGCCCGACCGCGACGAGCAGGACGTCGGCGGTCAGCGTCCGGTCGCCGACAAGCACCTCGACGCAGTCGTCCCCGCCCGTCACCGAACCGATGGCCGCACCGGCCAGGACCTCGATCCCCCGAGATCCGAACGCGCGCATCAGCGCACGAGAAACTTCCGGCTCCTCGGCAGGCAAGAGGCGTTCGGCCGCCTCGATCACGGTCACCTCGACGCCCAGCGAGCGCCAGGCCGAGGCGAACTCGACGCCGATCACCCCGCCACCCAGGACGATTGCCGAGGTGGGCAAGGACTCCAGCCGCAGCGCATTCTCGCTGGTGATCACCCGCTCCCCGTCGACGACGACTCCCGGCAGTGTCCGCGGCGCGGCGCCGGTGGCCAGGACGACGTGACGAGCCTCGACGATGTCGTCCCCCACGGCGATGCCGATCCCAGAACTCCAACTGGCCAGGCGGCCTTCGCCGGCCACGACCTCGATGCCGCGGCCCCTGACCAAGCCCTCAAGCCCCTTGTACAGCCGGGCCACGACGCCGTCGGCGTACGCGCGCACCGCTGGTACGTCGACCCCGGACCACTTCGCCCGCACGCCGAAATCGCCCGCGTGCCGCACCGCGTCCGAGATTTCGCCGGCGTGCAGCCAGGCCTTGGTCGGGATACATCCTCGGTGCAGACAGGTGCCTCCCAAGCGGCCACGTTCCACGATGGCCACGCTGAGGCCGAGCTGGGCGCCCCGCAGGGCCGCCGCGTATCCGCCGCTGCCACCCCCGAGGACGGCGAGGTCGTACTTGGTCATGCCGCTCAGTGTGACGCATTCGGTGGACACATAACCTGGTCGCCATGGGATGGCTTCGACGGCGCCGGGTCAAGCGTGAGACGCCGGCGCAACGGGCGGCGCTGGATGCTGGCGAGCGTCATCTCGACGAGTTCTTCCGCACTCGGCAAGGCGTCGAGGCGTTCGTCGAGCAGCCCACCTCGCTGACTCGACCCAGCCTGCTGTTGATCGCCCACGACGGCGAGTGGACGCGGCGCAGTGTGGCTTCGGTCAGCGTCGCGCGCAGGTTCGCGGCCGACCGCGGGCTGCCCAGCTACGACGCCGGTGTCGTCCCCTATCCGCAGCGGATGCGCGACTACAACGACCGAGTCCGGGGCGCAAAAGGCTAGCGCCCGGATTCCGGACGCCGGCGGACTCAGCTCTGCAGGCTCTGCGCCAGTGCGACCAGGGTTCGCACGCCCACGCCCGTTCCACCGGCCGGGACGTAGTCGTAGGCCGCCTCGCCGTTGTATCCGGGGCCAGCGATGTCGAGGTGCGCCCAGGGGATGCCGTCGCCCACGAACTCGCGCAGGAAACCGGCCGCCATCAGCGCCCCACCGACCATGGGTGTTTTCGCCGAGCGCAGATCGGCGATATCGGACGCCAGCCGGTCCGCCACGTCGTCTGGGATCGGCAACTGCCAAAAGGCCTCGCCCGCGGCCTCGGCGGCGTCCAGGACGTGGTCGGCGGCCTGGTCGTCGCTGGCCATCAACCCGCCGACCCGGCGTCCCAGGGCGGCGATGCAGGCGCCGGTCAGCGTGGCGATGTCGACGATCATGTGCGGAGCGTCCTGGCTAGCCCGGGCGATCGCGTCGGCCAGGACCAGCCGTCCCTCGGCATCGGTATTGCCGTTCTCGACCGTCTTGCCGCCGTACATGGTGAGGACGTCCGAGGGCCGATAGGCCGTGCCGGAGGGCAGGTTCTCGGCCAGTGCGGCGTAGGCGGTGACCCTGATTCGCAGGCCCAGTTCGGCAATGGCCCTGGTCGCTGCCAAGACGGCGGCCGCGCCGGCCATGTCGCACTTCATCGTGTGCATGGCGTCGGCGGTCTTGATGTCGACGCCGCCGGAGTCGAAGGTGATGCCCTTGCCGACCAGCGCGAGATGAAACTTCGCGCCTCGCGGGGAGTAGCTGTAGCGCACCAGCCTGGGCTTTCGGGCCGAGCCGCCACCCACGGCCAAGATGCCGCCGAAACCGTCCCTCTCAAGAGCTCCGTCGTCAAAGACCTCGACCGAAATACCGAGGCGGGACTCCTTGGCCCAGTCCTTGGCCTGGTCGGCCAGGGTCTCGGGGTAGAGCAGGTTCGGCGGGGCGTTCACCCAGTCGCGCGTCTGGCACACCGCGCGGGCCACGACACCCGCCATCTCGACCGCGTCCTTGGCCTCGGCCTTGGTCGACGAACTGAGCAGCACGAGTTTGTCGATGGCGCTGGCAGCAGGCGTCGCGCCGATCCTGGCGGCAACATAGGCGCCCAGCAGAGCCCCCTCCGCGGCGCCCTTGATCACCTCGGGCTCGATGGCGTCCAGGCTCACCGCGACCGTCAGCGGGCCGTCGATCGCCAGTTTCGCCACCGCCCGCACGGCATTCCCGGCCGCGCGGCGGATCTGCTCGGGCGTCACGTCAACGTCGCCCAGCCCGACGACCACCACGCGCAGGCCGTCGGGCCCGGGCAGGACGACCGTCGTCCCCAGCCTCGGGGTGGCGCCCAGAGAGGCGGCCTGCTTCGCGACCGTGGTGCCGAACCGCTTGGCGAATGCCTTGTCGAGGTCGTCCGGCAGACCCACCAAGGTGGGGGCCCCGGCCGCCTCGGCGAGCCCGACCACGAGCGCGTCGGTGTCCCGCGGGCGGCTGCGTACCAGGGTCAACGGCGGCAGATCCCGTGCGGGCACGACGTCTCCTGTTCTGCTGGTTCGGCGCGGGCTGATCGCCCCACCAAGGTTCTGCTGACAGGCTAGTGCCGCGTCCCGGAAAACCTTCAACCGCCTGGGGCGTCGCCGCCTGGCGACGCTGCGTTCCTGGCCCGTTGCCACGATCGGGGCGCCGGGGGTTCGGTTCGCCGGGTCGCTCGGCAAGGATGGACGGACTAATCACGTCTGGGCAGATCGGCGCGAGCCGAGCCCGGGAAGGGGTGGCCATGGCTGAGGCGCGGCGCTCGGTACTTCATGACCGCCACGTCGCTGCGGGCGCGAAGTTCGCCGAGTTCGGCGGTTGGCTGATGCCGCTGGAGTATGCCGGCGGTGGCGTCCTGGCCGAACACAAGGCGGTACGCGAGGCGGTCGGGATCTTCGACGTCAGCCACCTGGGCAAGGTGACCGTTGTCGGTGCCGGCGCGGTGGGGTTCCTCAACTCCCAACTGACCAATGACCTTTCCCGGGTCGCGGCCGGTCAGGCGCAGTACACGATGATGTGCAACGCGCTGGGCGGGGTCGTCGACGACCTGATCGCCTACCGGATCAACGACGACGAGGTGTTCTGCATCCCGAATGCGAGCAATGCCGCGACCGTCGCGCAGGTGTTGACCGAGGCGGCCCCGCCGCGCATCCAAGTCGCCAACCGCCACCCCGACTTCGCCATTCTCGCTGTCCAGGGGCCTGCTTCCGACGAGACTTTGGCCGCGCTCGGGCTTCCGGTCGGGCACGCGTACATGTCGTTCGTCAACGCCGACTTCGAGGGTGCGCCGCTGACCGTGTGCCGCACCGGATACACCGGGGAGCGTGGCTACGAAGTAGTCCTGGCGAGTGCGGCCGCCCCGACCCTGTGGGACGCCGTCCTGCGCGCGGGTGGACCGCTTGGCATTCGTCCGGCGGGTCTGGGCGCGCGTGACACCCTGCGCACGGAGATGGGCTACGCGCTGCACGGCCACGAACTGACCCCGGGGATCAGCCCCGTGGAGGCCGGGTTGGGTTGGGCCGTTGGTTGGGAAAAGGCCGAGTTCCCCGGGTCCGAGGCGCTGCGGGCGCAACGGGCGGAGCGATCGGGACGACGCTCCACCGGCCTGGTAGCGGTCGGTCGCGGCATCCCGCGTCCCGGCATGGTGGTCGTGGACGACGCGGGGGAACCGATCGGCGAGGTCACCTCCGGCACGTTCTCGCCGACGCTTCGTCAGGGAATCGGACTGGCTTTGGTCGACCGCGCTCGCCAACCGGGCGAGCGGGTGGGCGTCGACATCCGGGGTCGCATCGAGCCGTTCGAGTTGCGGCGGCCTCCCTTCGTCCAAAGCGGCGTGCGCGCCGGATGACCGGCCGCAAGGTGGCCCAGGCCGCGCTGGTCGTCGCAGGTTTGCTGGCGATCTGGTGGGCGCTGACCTGGGGGGCAAACCCGCAGATCACCTGCCGTGGCGTGCCGATGGGTCCGGGGGACGTCTGCGCGCACGCGGGCGATCGTCCCGGCACCCAAAAGGTGCAAACCTACCAAGAGCGTCTCGGCGCCGCCCAGGCGGCTCGTCCGGTGGTGGCGGTCACCGGCGGATTGGTGGCGCTGTTCGGGATCGTCCTGCTCCGGTCTCGGCACGCCGAGGACGCCCCGACCACATCACTCGGCGAGCAATGACATCGGGCCGTACACGACCCGATCCGCCTCGAGCAGCGTGACCGCCGCCACGTCGAGGTCGATCAGATCGGCGTAGAAGCCGCTCATCCACTGCTCGGCCTGCTCCTGGCTATCGAAGTCTCGATCGGCACCGGCCAGGGCCAACTCGGCTTGGGTAGTGGCGGACGCGGTCGACAGTTCCAGCTGCCAGCGATAGCTCATGCCTACCCCCGCTCAGTACTTCGCGCCGATCTTCACTCGTGGGGCCGGGAAACGCAGCTTGCGAAACGACAGCGCCCGGTTGATGGCATAGAAGAGGAGACCCTTCTTCGATTCGTTCGGTAGCCGCTTCTTCAGGATGTCGCGGAACTTCAGCCACATCCAGGTCAGGTCGGCGAAGGCGAGCAGGAGGAAGCCGTACGTGACCAGGGTCACCGGCACCAGGAACTGCCGGCCCCAGTCGCCGGCGAAGGTGAATCCGACCATCAGCAGCATCACCGGCATGGTGATCTCCGCGACACTGAATCGGGCGTCGATGTGATCGCGGAGCAACACCTTGGCCGGGGTGTTGTCCTGGGCCAGCATCGACTTTTGCCGTGAGGTCCGCTCCTGCTCCCTGGCCTTGGCCTTGGCTTCCTTCGGGGTCAGCTTCGGGTTGAGACGCTGCCGGCGCGCGTCTTCGGCCTGCCGTCTGGTCGGAGTCGGCACCGACTTCTTGACTGGCCCCCGCGAGTCATCGACGGGTCCCGGACCGGGAGTCGGCGCCGCCGCGTCGGAGCGCTTATAAGAACTGAACAACCCCACGACAAACCGCCTCTACTTTGAACGACGCGGTCATCCTACGGTCGCGCCGCCACCGGGCCGCGGTCGCGTCCGCGCGCGCCCGGGGTCGGGCCCGGGTACCGACCGGGAAGCACCTGGCGCCAGGGTGAATGCCCCGGCCTACAGTGGTGCCTGACATTGCCGGAGGGAAGGACCACGATGGCTGGCGTCTTCGAGCGCATGAAGCTCATCTTCCGCGCCAAGGCCGACAAGGCACTGGACAAGCTGGAGGATCCTCGCGAGACCCTCGACTACTCCTATCAGCGACAACTGGAGCTGCTGCAAAAGGTGCGCCGTGGCGTCGCCGACGTGGCCACCAGCCGCAAGCGCGTCGAGTTGCAGGCCAATCAACTCAACGCCGAGATGAACCGGCTCACCCTGGCGGCCCAGCGCGCCTTGGAGCAAAACCGTGAGGATCTTGCTCGGGAGGCGCTGACCCGCAAGTCGGGAGTCGCCACCCAGTTGGCCGACCTGCAGCAGCAGCACGCGGTGCTGCAGGCTGAGGAGGAGAAGCTCGTCCGGGCGAACAGCCGCCTCCAGGCCAAGGTGGACGCGTTCCGCACGCGCAAGGAGACGATCAAGGCGACGTACTCGGCGGCCGAGGCGCAGACCCGGATCCACGAGGCGTTCAGCGGGATCAGCGAGGAGATGGGCGACGTGGGCCTGGCGATCACCCGGGCCGAGGACAAGACCGCGCAGATGCAGGCGCGGGCCAGCGCGGTCGACGAGTTGCTCGCCACTGGCGTCCTGGATGACCCGACGGGCACCTATCAGGACGACATCACGCGCGAGTTGGACGCCATGGCGTCCAGTGCCGCCGTCGAGAACGAACTGGCGGCCCTCAAACAGGCCGCCCAGCGCTCGATCGAAGCGAAGGAGCAAGCGGCGACAACTCCCCAGCTCACCTATGAGCAACCACCCGCGCCCGGGCGGGCGCCCGATGCCGGGGGAGAACTACGGTGATCGTCCGAATCCTCAACCAGGGCCAATGGGAGATCAGCGACTCCCTGACGGCCACGCTCAACCGTCATGACCAGGAGATCGAACGGGCGGTGGACAACGAGGATCAAGCGGGTTTGACTCGCGCGCTGACCGCGATGATCAAGCAGGTCAAGGACAACGGCAAGCAGCTACCGGACGGATTGCTGCACCGCTCCGACCTGATCCTGCCCGATGAGACAGCCACCGTTGCCGAGGTCGAACGCTGGTTCGAGGACGGCTACGAAGAGGACGGCATCATTCCCGACTGATGCGCGTCTGTATCGCCACCGGCGCAATGGCAGGGATGGGCGCGGCCGAGGCGGGAAGCGTCCTGGGCCGCGCGTTCGCGCGCCGCGGTGCTCAGGTGGCAGTGGTCGGCTTGGCCGGGCCGGGAGAGTTGTCGGACGTCCTCGACGGGCAGCCAGGGGTCGTGGTGGTGGGCCCAGTCGGCGATCCCCGCCTGCCCGGCATCGACGTCCGGGCATCGAGTTGGCTGATCGGCAGCCAAGTGTTGGCGGCCATCCGCCAGGGCGCGAGCGAGCTTTTCGTCGACCTGACGAGCGGGCAAGCTCACGACGGGGGAGCAGGTCTCCTGGCCGCGTTGGGCGCCCAGGCGGACGTCCCCCTGGACGAGGGCGTGGCCGAACTGGCCGGGCTCAGCAGACTGGCCCTGGACGAGCCTCTTGCCAACGTGTCGGGGATCAGCCTGACCGGGATCGTGCCAGCGGGCGAGGAGGGCGTGCGCCTCACCGGCCTGCGTGGGGTCACGGCCAGGAACGGGCAAGCGGCCGGATTGGATCCGGCGGTGTTGATCAGCGTGGACGATGCCCTGGCCGAGTTCGCGGCCGGGTGCGGCCCAGGGTTGGCGGAGATGGCCGGGTCCGGCGCGGCCGGCGGGGTTGGCGCGGCGATCCTCGCGCTCGGCGGACGCCTGACGACGGCGAGCGCGGTCTGCGCAGATCGGCTGGACTTGGCCCAAACGGTGGAGCGGGCCGACCTCGTGATCACCGGTGGCACTCGTTTCGACTTCGGCAACGCCGGCGGCGAAGTTATCTCCTTGGTGGTCGAGTTGGCGCAGGCGGCCGCCGTGCCCTGTGTAGTGGTGGCGGACTCGGTCCGAATGTCGAATCGAGAGATGCGCGCCCGTGGCGTGCAGTCGGCGCACGAGGCGTCGTCTGCCCCTGCCCTGTACCGCCTGGCCGGGCGCCTCGCCGACACCTGGTCCCCCGACTGGGCCTTGGGACGGGCGACGCCGGACAAGTAGACTGCGGCCGGGAATACCGTCCCCGCTGGGCTGGTTGCCCTGGATAGGTGTTCCGCGCGCCCCGCGGAACGCATGCTTGCCGACTGGAGTGAAGACATGAGCGTTGACCAGGAAGCCCCGACCCAGGTCGAGGGCATCATCCTTACCGAAGAGGCCGTGGCCAAGGTAAAGAACCTGTTGGCCAACGAAGAGCGCGACGACTATCAGCTTCGCGTGGCCGTGCAGCCGGGCGGCTGCTCGGGGTTGCGGTACCAGCTGTACTTCGACGAGCGCCGTCTCGACGGCGACGTCCGCAACACCTACGACGGCGTGGACGTCGTCACCGACAAGATGAGTGCCCCGTATCTGAGCGGCGCGAAGATCGACTTCGTCGACACCATTCAGCAGCAGGGCTTCACCATCGACAACCCGAACGCAGGCGGCTCCTGTGCGTGCGGGGACAGCTTCCACTGAGGACGCCCGCCGTCCACATTCCGGCCATTCCATCGCCCCAACCCGGGCGACGGAATGGCCGGTTGCGTTAGGGTGGCCCCACAGTGGCGCGAGTCGCCCGCTGAGCCGTGTTTGTCGAAGTCAGACTTGGAAAGGGCGAGACGTGCGAACGACTTTCCGGAAGCCTCTGATCAGGGCCGCCGTGGCCTCGATCGGCCTCGGCGCGGTGACCCTGCTGGCGGGTTGCAGCCAAGAAGAACTGGCTCAGTGGTCACGGGTGGGCTACCGCGAGGCCACCAGCGACCGCGCCGCCTACATGGGCGAACTGTGGACCGGCACCTGGATCGCCGCGATGGTGGTCGGTGTCTTCGTCTGGGGCCTGATGTTCTGGGCGGCCATCCGCTACCGGCGCCGCCGTGAGGGAATCACGCCGCGCCAGTCCAAGTACAACCTGCCGCTGGAGCTCCTCTACACACTCGTGCCCTTCCTGATCATCGGGGTGCTCTTCTTCTTCACGGTCCGCACTCAGGACAAGGTGGCCGAGAAGTCCCCCAACCCCGACGTCGTGATCAACGTCATCGGGCAGAAGTGGTCGTGGACCTTCAACTACATGGAAGCGAACAAGATCGGCGCCGTCGTGCACGAGGTGGGCACGATCGAGAAGACGCCGGATCTCTACCTTCCGGTGAACAAGAAAGTCCGCTTCAACCTCAACTCCGCCGACGTTATCCATTCCTTCTGGATTCCGACCTTCTATTACAAGCTCGATGTCATCCCCGGAAAGACCGACAACTCCTTCGAGGTGACTCCTACCAAGGAGGGCGTCTTCGCCGGAAAGTGCGCCGAGCTTTGCGGCACCTACCACTCGGCGATGCTCTTCAACGTCCACATCGTCAGTGAGGCGAAGTACCTCGAATACCTGCAGGGCCTGAAGGCCAAGGGGCAGACGGGTGAAATCAAGCTCCCTGCCTACCCGACGGCCATCCCGACCCCCGGCGCCAAGGAGACCCACGAATGAGCACTGTGGAGCGCACGGCGGTTGGCGGCGCCGAACGGACGCTGCCGCAGCGAATGGGCGCCTTCGCCATGAAGCTGCTGACGACCACCGATCACAAGGTGATCGGCAATATGTACTTCGTCACCGGACTGGTGTTCTTCGCCTTCGGCGGCATCCTGGCCCTCGGCATCCGAGCGGAGCTTGCCTTCCCCGGGGTGCAGTTCCTGCACTACGAGACCTTCAATCAGTTCTTCACGATGCACGGCACGATCATGCTGTTGCTCTTCGCCACGCCGATGTTCGCCGCGTTCGCCAACGCGATCATGCCGCTCCAGATCGGCGCTCCCGACGTGGCGTTCCCGCGAATGAACATGCTCAGCTACTGGCTGTATCTGTTCGGTGGGATCATCGCCTGCGCCGGATTCCTTTCCCCGGAAGGGGCGGCGAGCTTCGGTTGGTTCGCCTACGCGCCGCTGAGTAACGCGATCAACTCGCCCGGGGTCGGCGGTGACCTGTGGGTGATGGGCCTGTACCTGACCGGCTTGTCGTCCACGTTGGGCGCGGTCAACTTCGTCACGACCATCATCACCATGCGTGCGCCCGGGATGACCATGTTCCGGATGCCCATCTTCACCTGGAACATTCTGATCACCTCGATCCTGGTGCTGATCGTCTTCCCCATTCTGGCCGCCGCGCTACTGGTCCTCGAATCGGATCGACGGTTGGGCACGCACATCTTCGATCCCGCAACCGGCGGCCCGTTGCTTTGGCAACACCTGTTCTGGTTCTTCGGGCACCCTGAGGTGTACATCATCGCATTGCCGTTCTTCGGCATCATTTCCGAGATCCTGCCCGTATTCAGCCGCAAGCCGATCTTCGGCTACGTCGGGTTGGTCGCGGCGACGATCGCGATCGCAGCCTTGTCCGTGGCCGTTTGGGCGCACCACATGTTCGTCACCGGGGGCGTGGACCTGCCGTTCTTCTCGTTCATGACCTTCCTCATCGGCGTCCCCACGGGCGTGAAGTTCTTCAACTGGATCGGCACCATGTGGGGCGGGTCCGTCCGCATGGACACCCCGATGCTCTGGGCGATGGGCTTTTTGACCACCTTCCTGTTCGGTGGCCTGACCGGCATCATTCTGGCGAGTCCGCCGCTGGACTTCCAGGTCTCCGATTCGTACTTCGTGGTCGCGCACTTCCATTACGTGCTGTTCGGCACGGTGGTGTTCGCGATGTTCGGCGGCTTCTATTACTGGTGGCCGAAGTTCACAGGGCGCATGCTGGACGAGACCTGGGGCAAGATCCATTTCTGGATTCTGTTCGTTGGTTTCCACACCACCTTCTTGGTGCAGCACTGGCTGGGTGTCGATGGGATGCCCCGTCGCTACGCCGACTACTTGCCGAACGAGGGCTTCACGTTCCTCAACCAGGTGTCCACGGTCGGTGCCTTCACCCTCGGCGTATCGATGCTGCCGTTCTTGTGGAACGTGTGGATCAGCCGAAAGCACCCGCTGGTCGAGGTGGATGATCCCTGGGGTTGGGGTCGCACGCTGGAGTGGGCCACTTCCTGCCCACCACCGCGGCACAACTTCGCCAAGCTCCCGAGAATCCGCTCCGAGTCGCCCGCCTTCGACCTGCATCACCCGGAGGCCTCCGAGACCGAGGCCGTTGAGGCCGGCGAACGCCGGCAAGAGCTGCAGGAGGCGGGCAAATGAAAGCCGAGGGTTGGACGTTCGTCATCATCGGAGGCTTTCTGGGCCTCGTCGGACCGATCTACTTCTTCTTGAGCCATGAGGTGATCGGGTTGGTCGCGCTGCTGCTCACCGGCGTGATGGGCCTGATGATCGCGACCTACCTGTTCATTACGGGCCGCAAGATGGACGCTCGGCCCGAGGACCGCAAGAACGCGGAGATCATCGAGGGCGCGGGCGATCTCGGATTCTTCCCGCCGAAGAGCATCTGGCCGTTGTGGGTGGCCCTGACGCTTTCCATCATGGTGCTCGGGCCGGTCTTCGGCTGGTGGCTGACCATCATCGGAGCCGCGCTGGGAGTCTGGTCGCTGACGGGCTGGGTCTTCGAGTTCTACCGCGGCGACTATCAGCACTAGGCAACGCCTGGCGCTGAGTGTCAGCGCTGCCCCGCACCCCGGTCCGGCTATCGGATCGGGGTGTGTTGTTGGTGGCGCAACCGCCAGCCGTCGGCGTGCTTGACCCATAGCGAGGAAACGCTGCTGACGGCCCTGGACGTCCGTTCGCGCCAGCGCAGCAACGCCACCCAAGGCGCCAACTCGTCAAGGTCTTCGACTTCGAGTTCGCCCTGAGGCGGCGAATCGGTCTGAGCTCGAGCGAGGGTGCGTCCCTTTCCCCACACTCGCCCGGACTCGTCGACCACGCACAACTTCGGGTGCAGGAGCGTGTCCAGCCGGTCAAGGTCGCGGCGAGTACGGGCGTCCAAGAGCTCGCGCTGGAGTCCGACGACCGCGTGCCCGTCCCCTGCGGTTTCGTCCAGCAGCGTGGCGGGTCGCTCCGGGGCGTCGCCGGCCGATCCAGCAGGCGTCGCAACCGGTCGTCCGGGCGCGAACCCTGGCCCCTGGTCGACCGGGCGGCCGTCCCGATAGGACGTCGCCGCGGCCCGCGCCCGGGCGTCCGCGGCCTCGTTCAACGCGTGCCCGGCGTGGCCCTTTACCCATTCGAAGGTGATGTCGCGGCCCACCAGCGCGCGGTCCAGGTCCTTGATCAGTTCAACGTTGAGGACGGGGCTGCCGTCGGCCTTGCGCCAGCCCTTGCGCTTCCATCCGGGCAGCCACTTGGTCAGCGCATTGATGACGTACTGGCTGTCGCACAAGATGGTGAGTTCCTCGCCGGCGTTCTCGGTGGCCTGCAGCAAGCTCAGTACAGCCATCAGCTCGCCCATGTTGTTGGTCCCCCGAGGCCAGCCGCCGGCCGCCCAGCGGGCGTCGTCGATGTACCAGGCCCAGCCAGCCGGACCCGGGTTGGACAAGGAGCTTCCGTCAGCGGCCGCGATGATCACGGGCCAAGTCTGCCGTCTACCAACGCAAACATGCGCGAGCGCCGGTGAGTCACCAGCTCACGTGCTTGGGACGTCCCTCCTCATAGCCTGAACGAGACTGGACGCCGACCACCGCCCGGTCGGCGAACTCGGTCAGGCTGCGGGCCCCGGCGTAGGTGCACGAGGACCGGACACCGGAGACGATGAAGTCCAGCAGGTCCTCGACCCCCGGCCGGGCCGGGTCGAGGTACATCCGGGAGGACGAAATACCCTCCTCGAACAGCCCAGCACGCGCCCGGTCGAAGCTTGACTGCGAGCGCGTCCGAGAGCGCACCGCCCGGGCGGACGCCATCCCGAACGACTCCTTGTAGGCGCGGCCGTCATGGTCCTGCAGTAGATCGCCGGTGGACTCGTGCGTGCCCGCGAACCAGGAACCGATCATCACGGCCCCAGCGCCGCCAGCCAGGGCCAACGCGACATCGCGGGGGTGCTTCACCCCGCCGTCGGCCCAGATCGCCCGTCCGGCCTGGTTAGCCGCCGCCGCGCACTCCTGGACCGCGCTGAACTGGGGCCGACCCACTCCGGTCTGCATGCGGGTGGTGCACATCGCGCCCGGCCCGACGCCGACCTTGACGACATCGGCGCCCGCGTCCATCAGATCGGCGACGCCTTCGGCGGTCACGACATTGCCGGCCACCAGCGGCACCCGCACGCCGTTGGTGGTGGCGTACTCGTCGCGCACATCCCGGACGTCCTTCATGGCGCCCAGCATCCGTTCCTGGTGACCGTGGGCGGTGTCCAGAACGAGCACGTCGGCGCCCGCTTCCAGGAGGCCGCTGGCACGCTCCGCGACCCCGCCGCTGATGCCCACAGCGACGCCGATCCGCAAGCGGCCGGACTCGTCCAAGGCCGGCCGGTAGAGGGTCGAGCGCAGGGCCCCCTTGCTCGTCATGAGCCCCACCAGCCGATCTTCGGCGACCACCAGTGCGACCTTCTGATGGCGGGCCCCGAGCAGGTCGAACACCTCCTTGGGGCTGGTCATCGGGGAGACGATCGTCATGTCGGTGGTCATCAGTTCCCGCACTTGCGCGAAGCGATCGACGCCACTGGCCTCCTGAGGCGACACGACGCCCAGCGGGACGCCATCGTCCACGACCACCACGACACCGTGGGCGCGCTTGGGTAGCAGAGCCATGGCCTCGCCGACGGTCGTGTGAGGCGAGACCCGAACCGGGGTGTCGAAGACCGTGTGCGCCCTCTTCACCTTGGCGATGGACTCGGCCACCACGTCGGTCGGGATGTCCTGCGGCAGGATGGCGATGCCGCCCCGCCGCGCGATCGTCTCGGCCATCCGGCGGCCCGAAATCGCCGTCATGTTCGCGACCACAAGGGGAAGCGGGTTGTTCAACCCGTCGGTGCTGGTCAGGTCCACGTCCAGGCGCGAGGCGACCGAAGATCGGTTGGGGACCATGAACACGTCGTCGTAGGTCAAGTCGTTGGGCGGCATCGGATCGGTCAGAAAGCGCACCGTCTCATTATCCCGAACGCCTCACGGCGGCGTCCGGCCCGCGCCGGACATGACGTTGCCCCCAGGAAATCAATCCCGGGGGCAACGGCGGCAACAGGTTCAGTGCCCGATCGCCGAAACGTCGTCGTCGTGGTGCTCGGACGCCTCGATCTCGCCTCGGGTCGGCTTCGGTACCTGGGGCCCGTGCAGCCACCGCGACCAGGCCGCCCGATTCTTGGTGACCCCAGGCTTGCGGCCGCCGTTGGTGTCCGCCCCGGCGGACGCCGCGACGACCTCAGGCTGATCGTGCTGGGTCAGCGTGTACGCCTCATCGACGGAGATCGGCGCGTGTGCCTCGCTGTAGGCGCCGTCGGGCGATCGGACGATCACGCCAGACTCACCGCCGTGGAGGACGCGCTCCACGTCCGAACGCTGCAGGCTCAAGCAGATCCGGCGCGTGATGATGAAGGCGATCACGGGAGCGACGAACACGGCCACCCGCATGAAGTAGGTCACCGAGTTCAGCGAGACCTTGAACTGAGTCGCAATGATGTCGTTGCCACCGGCCAGCCAGAACATGCCGTAAGCGGTGATCCCGGCCACACCGAGCGCCGTGCGGGTGGGGGCGTTGCGCGGTCGGTCCAGAAGGTGATGCTCGCCGCGGTCACCGGTGATCCAGGCCTCGATGAAGGGCCACAGGCCCAGCCCTGTGAACAGGAGACCCATCAGTCCCACACCGGGCAGGAAGATGTTCCACGACCAGGTGGTAGAACCCAGGTGCCACTCCCAGTTGGGGATGATGCGGATGGCGCCCTCGACCCAGCCCATGTACCAGTCCGGTTGGGAACCGGCGGTCACCTGTGATGGGTTGTAGGGGCCGAAGTTCCAGACCGGGTTGATCTGCAGCAGCGCCCCCATCAAGATGCTGACGCCGAACACGATGAAGAAGAAGCCGCCAGCCTTGGCCATGTACACCGGGAACAACGGGTATCCGACCACGTTCTGCTCGGTGCGGCCCGGGCCGGGGTACTGGGTGTGCTTGTGGTAGACCACGAGCGCGAGGTGTGCGGTGATCAAGCCCAGCAGGAGCGCCGGCACAAGCAGAATGTGCACCATGTAGAGCCTGGGGATGACCAGCGTCCCCGGGAACTCGCCGCCGAACACGAAGAACTCCGCCCAGGTGCCGATGAGCGGGATCGAGCGGATCAAACCGTCGACGAACCGCAGGCCCGTCCCGGAGAGCAGGTCATCGGGAAGGGAATAGCCCGCGAAACCTTCGACCATGGCCATCGAGAACAACCCGACGCCGATCAGCCAGTTGATCTCGCGCGGCTTGCGGAAGGCCCCGGTGAAGAACACCCGGAGCATGTGCACCGCCGCGGCGGCGACGAACAGCATCGCCGCCCAGTGGTGGATCTGGCGCAGCAGCAGCCCGCCGCGGACGTCGAACGAGATCGCCAGCGTGGAGGCGAACGCCTCCGACATGGGCAGGCCCTTCAGCAACTGGTAGCTGCCGTCGTACTCGATCTCCGCCATGGACGGCTTGAACCAGATCGTGAGGAAGATGCCGGTGATCAGCAAGATGATGAACGAGTAGAGCGCGATCTCTCCGAGCAGGAAGGACCAATGGTCGGGGAAGACCTTGCGGATGTTCTCCCGGCCCAACGCGCCGATGCCGATGCGGTCGTCCAGCCACTTGGCCGGCTTGGCGAATCCCTTCAGGGGCGGATCGTGCGGTGGCGACTTCGGCCGCAGAGTCGGAGACGCCTCGGCCACGTGAGTGGGCTTGGCCATCAGCGGTCTCCTTCCTTGTAGTCAAGGTTGCTGTCGCGCTCGAAGAAGCTCGGGCCGACCGGCACCGTGAAGTCGCTGCGGGCGACCAGGTAGCCCTGGGCGTCCACCGTGATCGGGAGCTGGGGCAGCGAGCGAGCCGCCGGGCCGAATACCACCACTCCGGAATCACCGAGGTCGAACGTGGACTGATGGCAGGGGCACAAGAGGTGGTGGGTCTGCTGCTCCCAAAGCGAGATCGGGCAGCCCACGTGCGTGCAGATCTTGGAGTAGCAAAGGATCCCCCCGACCTGCCAGTCCCGCCGGGACTCAGGGATCTTGATACTCGCCGGGTCCATCCGAACCAGGATGATGGCGGCCTTGGCCCGCTCGACCTGCTGCTGGGCACCGTCCTCGATGTCGTAGAGGTTCTCCGGCTCGGCGTTGACCAGCTGACCAATCTGCAGATCGGTCGCCTTCAACGGGATCTTGTTGACGTCGTTGACCAGACGTATGCCCTGGCGCCAGATCGTCTTCTCGATGGTTTCCTTGCGCGTTTGCGCGGTCGGCCACGGGCCCAGGTCCGCCAAGGCCACCACGGCGGGCACGGCGACCAAGCCGAGCGCGCCGGCCAGGCTTCCGCCGATCAGGCCGCGGCGCTCGATCCGGGTGTCGTCGATGCCCTCTTCGAGCGCCAGCAGCGAATCTTGCTGGGCCTCAGCCGAGGAATGGGCCGGGTGCCGCTCCTGGACGATCTCCTTGTCGACCATGAGGAGACGCGCCCATTGCACGGCCCCGATCCCGATCAGCAGCACGGCCAGGCCGAAGGTGAGGCCGAGCAGGAGGTGCTGTGTCATCATCGGCTGGCCGAGGACGTTCACGGTCGCATTGCGGGGAACCGCGAAGTACGCCACGCAAAAGCCGATCACCAGCAGCGGGACGAGGGCGAACGCGGTGACGACCTGGCGATATGCGTGGTTGCCGGCCGCGGTATCGGTGTCCGCGTAGCGCGGGATGTGTTCCTCGAGCCCGGGGTCGGGCACGGGCGCCAGGTCTGCCTGGGGCCTGGTTTCAAGGCTCATCGGGCACGAGCTCCCTTCGCGGCGATCCATAGGGCGAACAGGACGAGGGTCACGATCCCGAAGATCCAGGCGGCGAGGCCCTCGGTCACCGGACCCAATCCGCCGAGCGTGAAGCCCGCGGACGGAGTCTTCTCGAGGTCCTTCAGGTAGGCGATGATCGCGCGGACGTCCTTGTCGGGGATGGCGCCGGCGGAGAACACGGGCATCTGCTGGGGGCCGGTCCGCAGAGCCTCCCAGATGTGCCGAGCCTCCACTCCGTGCAGCGGGGGAGCGAACTTGCCGTTCGGCAGCGCGCCGCCGCCGCCACCGAAGTTGTGGCACGCCGAGCAGTTGGTGCGGAACAACTCACCGCCCCGGGCGATCTCATGCTCGGTCAAGCCCTCGGGGCTGTACTGCGACTGTGCCGGTATGGGTTGCCCTGGACCGAGCGACTCGACGTAGGCAGCGAGCGCCGCGATCTCGTCCGGGTCGAGGACGGGCGGCTTTCGCAGCGCTTGGGCGCCCGGCTGAGCCATCGGCATCCGACCGGTGCCGACCTGGAAGTCGACCGCCGCGGCGCCCACCCCGATCAGCGTGGGCGCCTGACTACCGCCCTCACCGTTGAGCCCATGGCAGGAGGCACAGTTCTGGGCGAAGAGGTTCTTGCCCGCGGCTACTTTTTCCGCGTTGGTGCCGTCGGCCGCCACTCGAGTGGGGCTGAGGGACGCATACAGCGCACCCATCAGCAGCAGGGCCACGGCCAAGATGATGGGCCGGGCGGCGCGGTGTCGCCTCTGGCTGATCAGGAATCGCATCGGGTTCCTTTCGGGGCTCGGGTCAGGTCACCGCAGGAGGTAGATCACGCCGAACAGCACGATCCACACGGCATCGACGAAGTGCCAGTAGTACGAGACGACGATCGCGTTGACCGCCTGCTCGTGCGTGAACGTCCGGGCCAGGTACGTCCGGCCCAAGAGCAGCAGGAAGGCTACGAGCCCGCCCGTGACGTGCAGGCCATGGAACCCGGTGGCCAGGAAGAAGGCCGACGTGTAGCCGTTCGTCGAAATGGTGAAGCCCTCGCCGATCAGCGTCGCGTACTCGAACGCCTGGCCAGCTACGAAGAAGGCGCCCATGACGAAGGTCAGGGTGTACCACTCCCGCAGCCCCCATCGCCAGAACTCGAGGATCGACCCGCGCCGCTTGACGTGGCCGTTCTCGGCGGCATGCACGCCCATCTGACAGGTAACCGAACTCAGGATCAGGATCAGGGTGTTGGCGCCGGCCAACGGCATGTTGAAGTGCGAAGCACCCCATTCCCACATGGACTGGGAACCTGACGCGGCGGCCGCGGCGTTCGTGACGTTGCGAAGCGTGAAGTAGGCGGCGAACAAGGCGGCGAAGAACATCAGGTCGGATGCCAGCCAGATGATGGTGCCGACGGCCACCATGTCCGGGCGGCCCTTGACCCCGTACATGCGCGGCCTGGCAACGGGGTGGATCGCCCCGTGCGGTGTGACCGGCAGGGCACGCGTCGTATCCGGTGAAGAAGCCACGGCGACATTATTGCCGCATCCGTCCCCTGAGGTCATGCCTTTCGTCCGGCAAATCTCGATCCAACCGCTTGTCGGCGCGGAAACCGACGGCGGGCGGTGCGACGGCGCTGAGATAATGCGGGTATGGGACCTGCACCGATCCTGGTGCCGTTGCACGGGGAGCCGGGCGACGACATCGCCCCGCTGACCCCGTTGAGGCTACTGACGGGGTGGACCTGGGACTGGTGGGTCTTCGCGGGTGCCCTTGTTGCCGTCTCGTTGTACCTGTGGGGGGTGTGGCGGCTACGCCGCCGAGGCGACGCGTGGCCGATCGGCCGGACGCTCGCATGGTGCCTGGGTGGCGTCGGCAGCGGGGTGATCGCCACGATGAGCGCACTGGGCACCTACGACACGGTCTTGTTCAGCGTGCATGCCGTCCAGCACATCGTGCTGGCCATGTTGACGCCGGTGATGCTGGCGCTCGGGGCGCCGGTGACGCTGGCTCTGCGGGCCCTACCGACCGGTGGTCACAAGGCCCTCATGGCCGTCCTGCACTCCTGGGTGGCGAAGGTGGCGATGTTCCCGCCGCTGGCGACCGCATTGATGATCGCGAACCCGTTCGGCCTCTACCTCACCGACCTGTACGAGTTCACGCTGCGCAACGCGCTGGCCCACGACTGGCTGCACCTGCACTTCGTCCTCACCGGATGCATGTTCTTCTGGCCTCTGCTGGGCTTGGATCCTCTGCCGAACCGGCTGCTCTACCCGATCCGGATCCTTTTGTTCTTCGTGACGATGCCGTTCCACGCATTCCTGGGCGTCACGATCATGGGGGATAAGCAGCTGATCGCCGAGGACTGGTACTTGGCGTTCAACCGCGCCTGGCCGCCGAGTCCGCTGGACGATCAGCGACTTGCCGGGGGGATCATGTGGGGTGCCGGGGACGTGATCGCTCTGGTAGTGATCGGCGTGCTCTTCGTGCAGTGGTGGCAGGAGAGCCAACGGGAGGCCAAGCGGGAGGATCGACGTCTGGATCGCGAGGAGGAGGTGGAGCGGCGGCGCGCTGCCGTCCTGGCCGCCGGGGGCGGAGCGGGCGCCGCGCAGTACGATGCACCAGACCGTGACGAGGGTCGCGGCGATAGCCCCTAGGAACTCCTATGAGCGAGCAAGCCCCGAAGCCTCAGACGCGAATCCTGCTGTACTCCGACGACCGTTCGGTGCGCGCGGACGTCCGGCTCGCCTTGGGCGGCCGGGTCGCCTCGGATCTGCCCGAGGTCGAGGTCTTCGAGGCAGCTACGCAGCCCGCCGTCTTCAGAGCCCTCAGTGCGGGCGGATTCGACCTTGCCATCCTGGACGCCGAAGCCGTCCCGGCGGGTGGGATGGGCATTTGCAAACAGATCAAGGACGAACTCCCCGACGCGCCCCCGGTGCTGCTGATCGTGGCGCGAGTCGCGGACGCCTGGCTGGCGACCTGGAGTCGCGCCGAGGGCATCACCACGCACCCGATCGACCCGGTGCGCCTCCCAGGCCAGGTGGCCGGCTTGCTCCGGACACGGCTGGCGAAGGTCGGCTGAAGTGGCATCGCGCTGGCCGGAAGTGCTTGGCCGTCTCGTCGCGCGGGAGGAGTTGAACGAGGAGCAGGCCGCCTGGGCGATGGGCGAGGTGCTCGCGGGCAATGCCACGCCGGCCCAGGTGGCCGGTTTTGCCGTCGCATTGAGGGCCAAGGGCGAGACGGTCGGGGAGATCTCGGCGCTGGCCCAATCGATGCTCGAGAATGCCACACCAATCGTGCTTGATCGCGAGGCGGTGGACATCGTCGGGACCGGCGGTGACCGTGCCCGAACCGTCAACGTTTCCACGATGGCGGCGATCGTCGCGGCTGCGGCGGGGGCCAAGGTGGTCAAGCACGGCAACCGGGCGGCCTCATCGTCCTGCGGCACCGCGGATTGCCTGGAAGCGCTTGGGGTGGCGCTGGACGTGCCCCCCGAACGCCAAGCCGCGGTGCTCGACCAGGTCGGCATCGTGTTCCTGTTCGCTGCCCGCTACCACCCCTCGCTGCGGCACGCGGCGGTCGCGCGCAGCGAACTGGGCGTGCCGACCACCTTCAACTTCCTTGGCCCGTTGGCGAACCCGGCCCGGCCGCTGGCCCAGGCGGTCGGGGTGGCTGATGTCCGGATGGCGCCGCTGCTGGCGGGCGTCCTCGCTGGGCGCGGCACGCGGGGCCTCGTATTTCACGGTGCCGACGGTCTGGACGAACTGACGACCACCACCACTTCGCGGGTGTGGCTGATGCGTGATCGACGGTGCGTCGAGACGTCCCTGGATCCGGTCGGCCTCGGGCTGAGGGCGGCGCGTCCGGAGGATCTGGTCGGCGGCGACCCCGCTCACAACGCCCAAGTGGTCAAAGACACGTTCGCCGGCGCCAGCGGCCCGGTAGCCGACATAGTCGTGCTCAACGCGGCGGCCGCCCTCCTCGCCTTCCACGGACCGGACCTCGAGACCGACCTGGCCGCGCAACTGGACGCCTGGGTGAGCGTCGCTCGCCACGCCATCTTGTCCGGCGCGGCCGGCGCGAAACTGGACGCGTGGGCCGCTGCCTCCCAGGCGGCGGCGGGACGCTGAGCCTGTCCGGGTTGCCCCGCTGCTCGTAGCGTGCCGGGGCGCAGCCCCGGGCGTCCTCAGCCCGCAACCTGGAGCAGGATCAAGGCGGCGTAGGGCCCGGCCACCAGGGCCGGTCCGTACGGGAATCCGGACGCAGTCACGCCCCGGCGCCGGCGCGCCCAGGTCCAGGCCAGTCCGAGGAGGACGCCGATGACGCTCCCAAGCACGGCCGACCACAGCGTCCATCGAAGCGCGATCGATCCCGTCGCGGCGCCGATCAGCGCGGCCAGCCGCACATCGCCGAACCCGATCCCCGAACTGAACCTCCAAAAGAGCCAGAAGAACCCGCCAAGCCCAGCGGCTCCAAGGGCGCCGAAGGCCAGCGGCTCCCAGGATCTCGCCAGAATCGCCACGGCGCCCACGCCGAGCGCCGTCAGAGTCCAGCCGGCTCGAGTCAACGACAGCGGCAGGTAGGTCGTCCGCGCATCGATGGCCGCGAGCAGCACGCCGAGCGTGCCGAGACCCACCAGGGCCAAGGCGTGCGGGAAACCGAGCAAGCCGACGGTCACCAGCGCCCCGATCGCCGCGCAAGCACCCGTGGCGGTGAGAAACCACGGTGTGCCTAGCGCCGCGTAGGGAATCTTCTGATCGTCCGAGTCGTCCGAGTCGTCCGGTTCGCGCAGCCGCGGCAACATCGCGGCGCCCAGCGTGGCGACGAGCGAGCCGACCGACACCGAAAGGATCACCAACCAGGTGGCATTCAACGGCTCCCCGGTCATCGTGGACCCCTCACGCCGCGAGCGCGTCCGGCTTGGACGCATCCGCCTCGGCATCGGGATCGACGAGCAGCCCATGCGCCTGCGCCGCCGCGCGCACCATCAGTGCGCACCGGTACGTGACGTTTTGTTGCCGTCCCTTCGCCAGGTCGCCGATCTCAAGGTTGCTGAGTCGCAATGCATCGGCCAAGCCGTCAACGGTCCAGCCGCTCGAAACGAGGGCGCGGATGAGCTCGCTCGTGGGCTCGGCCGCCTGCCAGGTTCGCCCGAGCCGGCGCAACTCCTGCGGTGTGATCGCGAACAGGCGCGCGGCATAGGCCCGGACGATCCGACCACCCCTCCTGGGCGGACCGACCAAACGCTGGACGACCCGCTCGGGAACGCAGGCGTGCATCGCGATTGCCCGCCAAGGAAGCCCGCTCAGATCCATCAGGCGATGCACGTGGGCCCGAAACGGGGCTGACGACACCCACGTGTCGTCCTCGGTGCTGGCGGGCAAGCTCAGATCGACGCGATTGCGTCTCAGGTCAACGCGATTGCTGCGCATGGGCTCCTCCTGGTTGGCGATTCACCCAGGAAAGCCGCGCCGGCGACCCCGTTGTGAGGTCGCCGGCGAAGTTTCTTTCTCGACCCTGCTATTCGGCACGCGCAGGCGCGTCGTCTTCGCCGTCGTCCTCGGTCATGGCCTCGGGCCGGTCATCGTCGTCGGCAGCAGCATCGTCGGCGGTCACCACAGGATCGGAGACGGTTTCCTCGGCGATCGCGTCGTCCGCGGCGTTGGCCTGCGCCAGGTCCGCTTCCTGCTGGGCCTGCGACTCCTGTGCGGCCATGTCGGCCTCGGCGTCGGCGAGCTTGGTGTCCAGGTCGGTCGGCGGCACGTAGGCCAGGCTCGACTCGTGGGTCTGCCAGTCCTCATCGCGAGGGCCGAAGAAGCGCTTCACCGCGTAGACCACGCCAGCGATCAGGGCGGCGGCAACGGCTACCTTGGCGATCGTCTTGCCCACCCCCGACTTCTTCTTGGGGACGAGTTTCTCGACGGGTTCGAGGTCGCCGACCAAGGCCGCCGTCGCAGCGGAGAGTCGACGGGTGGTTTCCTTGGCCAGCGGGTGCTCGGCCGCTTCATGCAGGGCAGCGGCCAGCTTGGGCAGCAGATCGTCGGCGAAATCCTTCGCGGCCTCGACGGCTGGGGTCACTCTCTCCTTGGCGGCGTCCACATAGGGGGCGACTCGCTCGCGAGCGACCTCCGCCTGCTCCTTGGCAGCGTCCACGTGGGGGCCGACGAACCGGATGGCCTCGTCGATCCTGGGCTGAATCGCCTCGCGGGTATGGGTGGCCAACTCGGCGCCCCTCACCTTTGCTTCGTGTGCCTTGGGTCCCACGAAGTCAGCGGCCTGTTCGACCAGGGGGCTGATCTTCGCCTTCGCCTCCTCCAGCGCGTGTGCCCCGACCTCGGCGGCGTTGTGAGCGGTTTCCTCGACGGTCTCTCGCAGTTTCTTGCTGTTCACGATTCCTCCGATTCGTTGCTCCCCAGCTGGGGTGTACAAGTGGATCAACCCTACCGAGTGCCGCCTTCGGGTGGGTCGTGAGTCTTCACACGCACACCTTGGGGCGGGCTCCGGATCGGTAACCTCGGAGGTTTCTGGGAAGATGGCACTTCCCTCGGAAAGGACTCCCTGTGGCTCAGACCGCAACCCTGCACACCAATCATGGCGACATCCTGGTGACGCTGTTCGAAGACCAAGCGCCCAAGACGGTGGCGAACTTCGTCGGCTTGGCTAACGGGACAAAGGAATTCAAGGACGCGACCACCGGCGAGACGCGCACCGGCAAGTACTACGACGGGCTCGTGTTCCACCGGGTGATCGACGGCTTCATGATCCAAGGCGGCTGCCCGCGCGGAGATGGGCGGGGCGGGCCCGGCTACCAGTTCGGCGACGAGTTCCACCCAGAACTCTCGTTCAACCGGCCGTACTTGCTCGCCATGGCCAACGCCGGCCCAGGGACGAACGGCTCACAGTTCTTCATCACCGTTTCCCCGACGCCGCACCTGAACCGGCGCCACACCATCTTCGGCCGCGTCGCCGACGAGGCGAGCCGTGCGGTGGTCGCGGAGATCGCGGGCGTCGCGACGGACCGCTCCGACCGTCCTCTCGATCCCGTAGTGATCGAGTCGGTGGAGATCGGCGAGGGCTGATCCTCACGCCCTAGGCACGACGGTGATGGGAACCGCGCTGAGGTGCAGCCCGCCCATGAACCAGATCGCGCCGAAGGCGATCCCGGCCAGCACCAGCAGACCCAGCACGATGAACAGCACGATCAGCACCACGCTCGGCCGTTTCTTTGCCCGCGGCGCAGCGGCCCCCGGGGGCGGTTGTCCCTGCATCCCCGGGGCCTGCATTCCGGAGCCTTGCGTCCCAGGAACCTGCGCCGCGGGAGCGTAGCGCGGGTCGGTCGGCCCAGCGACGGGGTACCCGGGAGGCGGCGGGAAACCGCCCTGATCCGGCTGACCGACTCGTGCCGGAGCCGACGTGGTCGGCGGGAGAGCCGTCTTCGGCGGGGGGCGAAGCACCGTCCGATCACCGAAGTCCTCGTCCTCGTCGATCGCCGGCGGCAGCGGCCGCATCAGGGGAGACGCGGGTGCGGGCTGGGTAGGCGGTCGTCCGGGCGTCTGGTCCGGCTGGCCAGGCCATTGCTGGGGCGGCCAACCCTGGCCCGGCTGGTGCGGTTGGGCTTGGGGCGCACTGCCGGGCTGGGGTTGCCAGCCGGGCGGGACGGGTTGCTGTGGCTGAGGTTGCGAGCCGCTACCGGGCTGGGGCTGCCAGTGCGGCGCCGATCCGGGTTGAGGCTGCGAACCTGGCGCGCTCGCAGACTGGGGTGCCGAGGGCGATTGGCCATACGGCCAGGGCGGCTGCGGGGGTCCCCACTGGCCCGGGGGTTGACCCTCGGGCCGCGGCGGCACGTTCTGGCCCGTCATCGCTACACCCCGCCCAGTGAGAAGGCGGCTTCCAGGTCATGCGATGAGTAGGCGCGGAAGGCGATGTGGGTCTCGGTGTCCACCACGCCGGGCACCTTGTTGAGTTGGTCGGCGACCACCTCGGCGATCTGGTCGTGCGATCGCACCCGAACCAGCACGATCAGATCGATCTTCCCCGTGACCGAGTAGACCTCGGTCACCCCCGCGAGGGCGGCAATCGTCTCGGCCACCTCGGGGATGCGCGCCACGTCCGCCTTGACGAACACAATCGCTGTGATCATTACCCGATCCTAGGGCTGCGAGGCTCGAGTTGACCCGGCGAACCGACGCGGACGGTGGGGTGCTGAGGGCCGGGGAGGGGACGACGCCCCAAGTTGAGCAACCGAACCTCGCTCAATCGATCGACCACCAGCGCGGCCGGCTTCGGGTGTTGGTCAAGCGGTGCTGCGCAGTTCAGGGCTGGGTACGAAGTCCATGGCCGGGTGCAGATGCAGCGGCCAACTCCAGTCGCCCTCAATCTCGATCAGCCGGACGCCAGGGCGTTCCATCCAGTCGGCGATTCGTTCGGTTTCCTCCACGGTGGCAGCGGGCAGGCCCGGCAGGGGCTCAGGCACCGTGGCCGCCACCGCAACGGCATCGCGGGCGACCGCCTGCGCAACCTGGCCAGGTCTGGCCAGCGCGGCCTCGGCGAGCCGTCCGTGGCGGATCACGTGGATCTCCCAGCCCGCCTGTGTCCAGTAGGCGGCGACGATCTGGGAGCAGGCGATCAGGCTCTTGACCCGGTGATGCCGCAAGCTGGCCCGCGCGAAGGTCTCCAACCGTCCACGGACGCCGGCGGCCTCCTCGAATCTCTCCTGTGATACGAGGCGGGAGAGCCGCTGCCCGGCGGCGGCCACGACCGCGCGTACGTCGCCGGCAAGGCTGAACCGCAGGTCGTCCACCACCGCGTTGTACTCGCCGGGCGCGATGCGGTGGTCACAGGGTGCGCAGCAGCGTCCCAGATCGGCCAGCGCGCAGGTCGACGACGGCGTCCGCGTTGACAGCCGCGTGGTGCAACGCCGGATTGGGAAGGCGTCGTAGAGGGCTGCGAGCGTGTCCTCGATCGCGGCCCGGCGGGCGAACGGGCCGAAATATAGGGCCTGGTCGGGACTGGGCTTGCGAACCACGGAGAGCCGTGGAAACGGTTCAGCAGTCACTTTGATCCAGTGCTGCCGCTCGGGGAACTTCGACCGACGGTTGTAGCGGGGGGCGTGCGCCGCGATGAGGCGCAACTCCAGGATCTCGGCCTCCAGCGGGGTGCGGCAGACGGTGGTGTCCACTCCGGTGGCGACCCTGATCATCTCCTCCATCCGGGGACGCTTCTCCGCGGCGGTGAAGTAGGTGCGGACTCGTCGGTTCAGGTTGCGGCTCTTGCCGACGTACAGAACTTCACGCACTGTGCCGCCGGCAGCGTCCGGCAAGTCGGCGTAGAACCAGTAGACACCGGGCGCTTCGGGAAGACCCGTCGCCCACCCCCGCTTGGCCCGGCGTTGTGGGGAGACACGGTGGGTGAACTCGTGCAGATCCTCCAGAGTGTGGACGCCCAGGTTGCCGATTCGTTCCAACAAGCCATGCAGGACGTCGACCGTCGCCCGGGCGTCGGCCAGGGCACGGTGGACCGGAGTGGTCTTGGCGTGGAAGTGGGTCGCGAGCGTAGCCAGCTTGCAGTTGGGCACCTCGTCGCGCAGCAGGGCGGAGCGAGCCAGGCCGACGGTGTCGATCACCGCGTTTCCGGGCCATGGGTAGCCCTGCGCAGCGCAGGCGCGCTTCAGGAAGCCGACGTCGAAGCCCGCGTTGTGCGCGACCAGCACTGTGCCGGTACTGAACGCCAGAAAGGACGGGAGTACCTCCGTCAGCCGCGGCGCCCCCGCCACCATCTGGTTGGTGATCCCCGTTAGCACCGCAATCAGGGGAGGGATGGTGGCGGCGGGGTTGACCAGCGTCTGGAACTCGCCGATCACCTCCCCGCCGCGCACCTTGACCGCGCCGATCTCGGTGATGGCGTCACCTTCGCCTCCCCCGGTCGTCTCGAGGTCGACGACGCAGAAGGTCACCTCAACCAAGGGGCGCCCGATCTGCAACGTCGGCTGGGTCGGGTTCGTCCGCCCTGGTCTCGTGCTGATCGCCATGTCGAAGACGCTAGGCACCCTCTCCGACATTTCCGGCTGGGACGCGCCAGCAGGCCCCAGCAGGGTCGGCCAGGTCGAGACCGGGCGAGGGCGGACGGGAGTCCGGCGGTCGGACGAAAACTGTCGGAGGCGTTCGGTTGGCTTTGCTCATGGACAGCCTTCATGTGAATTGCGAGCGGTGCCTAGCCCGGGGGCCCGCCTGCTCGGACTGCGTCATCAGCGTCTTGCTCGGCCTACCCGCCGAGCGGGTCGTCTTCGATTCCGGTGAGCAGGCGGCGCTGCGGACTCTGGCTGGGTCGGGCCTGTTACCGCCGTTGCGGTTGGTGGAGCCGATCGACGGACCTACCGATCCGGACGCGTTTGGCGAGGTTGAGAGAGTCGTTTAGCATTTTCTCAGCGTTTCTCGGGGGAGGTTCTTGGTGCGTGCTTTGCCGTCCGGCGGGCGAGTGCTCGTTGCCGCTGTGTGTGGGCTCGCGCTCGTCCTAGGCGGTCCGGTCATGTCGGCCGCGGCCGACCCGGATCCCGTCCAGCAGGCCAAACAGCAACTTTCCAAGCTCGACAAGGAATCCAGCGAGATCGACTCGGCCTACGCGGCCGCGCAGGCAAAACTCGCGACCAGTCGTAAGCAGCTCAAGACCACCCAGGCCGATGTCATCCGCCAGGAGCAACAAGTCAAGAGCACGGCAAAGCTGGTGTCGAGGTTGGCCCTGATCGAGTACCGAGCGGCCGGCGCGGACGTCACTTTGCAACTCTTCAGCAGCCCGAACCCGGACGCCTTCTTGAACGGGCTCCGGGTCACCGGGAGGGTCAGCGCGAACCTGAACTCCACGCTGCAGGATTATCAGGCCAAGGCAGCCGGGCTCACCGAGCTGCGCCGCTCAGCGGCCGCCGAGGTCGTCACGATCACGGCAGAGGAGGTCAAGCTCAAGGCTTTGGCCGCAAAGTCTGACTCGAAGGTGGCCGCAGCCAAGGCCTTGCTGGCTCGGTTGACCGCCGCGCAACGCGCTCAGGTCGAGGCAGCAGACGGTGGGACGACATCTCGCTCGACCGTTCGGCCACCGGTGGTCGGGTCCGCGAGCGGACGCGCCGCCCAAGCCCTCGCCTACGCGACGGCCCAGGTCGGCAAGCCCTACGTGTACGGCGCCGAGGGGCCCAGCGCCTTCGACTGCTCGGGTCTGATGATGGCCGCCTACGCCTCCGCCGGGATCTCCCTGCCGCGCACCTCGCAGGACCAGTTCGGAGTCGGCACGGCCGTCTCTCGCGACCAGTTGCAACCCGGCGACCTGGTCTTCTTCTATAGCGGCATCAGCCACGTCGGCATGTACGTCGGAAACGGCCGCATTGTGCACGCCTCCAACCCGCGGGTCGGGGTGATCTACGGCAACGTCGATTCTCCCTGGATGCCGTTCGCAGGGGCTCGTCGCGTCGCCTGAAATGGCAACCACCCGCCGTGGCCTGCTGAGGGCGGCTGGCGGCCTGGCGGCCTTGTCCCTCACCGGGGCGGCGGTCGCGGGGTGCGCCTTCGGCGCCGACTCGACGGCGGGACGGACGTCCCAGCTACTCAACGCACTGAACCAGGCCGTGGCTGCCCGCGATCGGGCGGGCTTCGTGAGTTGTTTCGTGTCCGGGGCGCTCGGCGGACGGCTGTCGGCGGCTTGGTTCGACAATCTGACCCAGCTCCAGCGGGTCGACTTCCGGCTGACGGGCCCGGTCCCCGACGACCACCGGCCGCAGCTTCGTCCTTGGCAACAGCCGGTCGCGGTGACCTGGTCGATGCCTTTCGAGGCCGCGAACGCCGAGCATCAGCTACGACTCGAGTTGTCCGATGAGAACGCGGTGGTGCGCGTTTCGAACTTCATCCCCTCGGGTCCGCTTCCGATCTGGGCAGTGGGGGCACTCGCTTCGGCAACAGGCAAAACCGGCTCCGTCCTGGCGACGAAGCCGGTCGACATCTCGCCGTGGACGTCGGCGCACCGACGCGCGGTGAGCCTGGTACTCGCCGCCGGACTGGGGCCGCTGACTTCGGGTTGGGACCGGCGCCTGATGGTCGAAATCGCGGCCACCCTGACGAGCTTCGCGGCCATCGTGGGTGCGAAGGCGTCCGATCAGGAGAGCGTCGGGGCGATCGCGATCCGTGAGGGCGCGCCGGGCTCGGGGGCCGTCCGCGTCTTGGTGAACGCGTCCCAGGACGCCGGCCTGGCGCAGGCCGACCGCGAGGTGCTGCTGACTCACGAGGGCGTGCACGTGGCCACGCGATCGCCGGAATGGCGGGCCCCGTTGTGGGTTACCGAGGGCCTGGCCGAACGGGTGGCGCTCACCGCCAGCCCGGCGCATTGGACGTACTCGCGACGGCTCGCGGCCCAGGCCGCCTCCGCCCCGACAGCACCGCGGACGCCCCCCGCCGATGTCGAGTTCGGGCGAGGCGACTTGGAGCGCGCGTACGCCCTGGCCCGGGTGGGTGTGGATGCACTCTTCGCCAATCTCGGGCAGCCGCGCGCGCTGGGCGTGATCGCGGCCGTGGCCGGGGGACGAAGCTTCCCGGCCGCGGGCGTCCCGCAGGCGGCACTCGAGCGCTGGTTCGCCGAAGAGTTGGGCAGGCAGCGCGCGTGACGACCCTGCTGATCACGAACGACTTTCCGCCCAGAATCGGCGGGATCGAGGCGTTCTGCCTCCGACTCACCCGCCTGATCGCGGACGAGGTCGTGGTGCTCACCAGCCGGGCTCCCGGCTGGGCCGCCCACGACGCGGCCTCCGACCTGGAGATTCACCGCCTTGCCTGGCCGCTCCTACCGACGCCGGCCACCGCCCGGCGCGCCGTTTCGCTGCTGCGCTCTCGAGGCGCCACTCGGGTCGTCTTCGGGGCGGCCGCCCCCTTGGGGCTGCTCGCTCCCAGACTGCGCGCCGCCGGGGCCGGCCGCATCCTCGCGATCACGCACGGACACGAGGCCGGCTGGGCAGGCGTCCCCGGCGCCGAAACGTTGCTGCGCCGCATCGGCCACGACGCCGACCGCGTTTCCTACATCTCCGAATACACCCGCGCGGCGATCGAGCGCGTCCTTGAGCCGGCCGACCGCGCGAAACTGGTCCGGATCGCGCCGCCTATCGATCCGGCCGTCTTCTTCCCGCCCGAGGCCGACTCCGGTCGAGGGCCAACCTGCCTGGCGGCCGGCCGGTTGACCCGCCAGAAGGGGTTCCGCACCCTCTTGGCGGCCTGGCCCCAGGTGTTGGCCGGCGCGGGCGCGCTCGACCCGCGATTGGAGTTGGCCGGCGACGGGCCGGACGCGCCGCGGCTGCGCGCGATCGCCCGCCGCCTGCCTGGGGTGGACATCCTCGGCCCGCTGTCACCCGAGCAGCTAGCCGTCCGGATGCGGTCCGCCTCGGTCTTCGCCCTTCCCGTCTCGACGCGCCGCTTCGGGCTGCACGCGGAGGGTCTGGGCCTGGTCTTCTGCGAGGCCGCGGCGTGTGGGCTGCCCGTGATCGTCGGACGATCCGGGGGCGCTCCTGAAACGGTCGTGCATGCGGTCACGGGCTACGTCGTCACTCCGGACGACCCCGACGCGTTGTCCGTCCGGCTGATCGATTTGCTCACCCGGCCTCAGGAGGCGGTCAAGCTGGGCCGAGCCGGTCGCGATTTCGTCATCGGCCGATTCGCCCCCGAAGCCGCCGCGGCGGCATTGAACGACGCTCTAGGCCTACCTGTGCAGGGTGGGCCAAGAGCCTGACTTGGCGATTTACTATCGTTCCGCCAGGACCTCGCCCTACAGGAGCCGCACGTGTACAACTTCTTCAAGTACCTGCTGGTCGCTCCCGCGGCGAGATATCTCTTCGGCACCAGGATCGAAGGCGCCGAGAACATCCCGGAGTCCGGCGGCGCGATCCTGGCGAGCAATCACCTCGCCGCCGGGGACACCTTCTTGTTGCCCGCGATGATCAGGCGACGCCTCACCTTTCCGGCCAAGGCGGAGCTGTTTCGCGGCGATCGCGGCTTGGGCTCCAAGGTGGTGGCCTGGTTCATGAAAGGCATTGGTCAGGTACCCCTGGAGCGCGGCGGCGGGCGCGCGAGCCTGGAGGGGCTCGGGCCGGTCCTTCAGGTGCTCGCCGACGGCGGGCTCGTGGGCATCTACCCGGAGGGCACCCGATCGCCCGACGGGAGGCTCTTCAAGGGGAAGACCGGTGTGGCGCGGCTCGCGTTGGCGTCCGGTTGCCCGGTGATCCCAGTGGGCGCGATCAACACGCAGTTCGTCAAGAACCGGCTGGGGATGACGACCATTCGCAAACCCGTGATCCGGATCGGCAAGCCCCTGGACTTCTCGGCCTACGCCGGACTCGCCAATGACCGGGCCACCATCCGATGGGTCACCGATGAGGTGATGAGCGCGATCCGCGATCTGACGGGCCAGACCTACGTCGACGGCTATGGCACCTCTGTGAAGTCTGGGGCGATGAGCCTCGATGAGGCGAAGTCCCGGGAGTTGCCGCGGCCGGGTGGCGGTCCGGCGCCGAAGCTGCCGTTGGCGACCGGCGGCGCGGGGTGACCACCGCCGCTCGCCTGCTGACTTCCGGCGGTGCCCACGGCGCGGATCTGGAACTGATCCGTCGGCTGTTCCAGGCCCACTTCGTCCTGCGGTTGGGGCTGCTGCTGCACGCCGCTGTGCTGGGCGGCCTGGCGATGAGGCAAGGCGGCGACCCGGTGGGCATCGTGTCGATCTTCCTCGTGATGGTCGCCTGGACCCTGCTGACCGGGTGGTGGTACCTGGACCGGGGCCGGCAGTGGTGGATGTACCTGCTCGACTGCCTGGTGACGATCGCCATCGTGATCGCGGTCCATCCCTTCGTCACTCCGGTGAACGGCGGCTCGGGCATCGACTTCACCACCTATTGGGCGGCCGCCGCTCCGATGGGCGTCGCCATCTGCCGCGGACCCGTCTGGGGGGCGGGCAGCGCGCTGGTGATCGCGCTCGCGCAGACACTGGCGCAGCCGACCGTCGACGTGAACGTTTGGAGCATCCGGGCCCTGCTGGTGCTGGCCAGTGCCGGGGTCGGCTACATGGTCGACCAGGTTCGCCGGGCCGTCAACGAGCGCGATGAGATCCAGGCCACCGCCGCCGCGCTCGCCGAGCGTGAGCGAATCGCTCGGATCGTCCACGACGGGGCGCTGCAGGTGCTGGCGATGGTCGAGCGGGAGGGACGCTCCCTGGGGCCGCGTGGCCAGGCGTTGGCTCGGGAGGCCCGGGAACAAGAGGGTGCGCTTCGGGCACTGCTGCAGACCAGGCCTGGTGAGGTGGACGCCGTCGCTCCGGATGCCGGCAACCGCGAGTTGGCCAGGATGCTGGATCGCCACGCCAACTCCCGGGTAACGATCTCGACCATGGCCGACGAGGTGTGGGTGCCGTCCGATCATGCTGCTGAAATCGATGCCGTGGTCAGTGAAGTGCTCAGCAACGTCGCCAAACATGCCGGTGATGCGGCGGAGGCTTGGGTGCTGCTCGAACGGGAGGGACGCGAGATCATCCTGAGCATCCGGGACAACGGCGTCGGGGGGACGGCGGCTGCGTTCGCTGGGGCCGCCGATCGCGGCCGTCTCGGCGTCCAAGAATCGATCTACGGGCGGATCCGCGATCTGGGCGGGATCGCCAAACTTAGGACGACCCCGGGTCGCGGGGTCGAATGGGAGTTCAGGATTCCGGTGGAATGATGACTGACGAATCGTCGCTGCCCAAGCGGGTGATGTTGGTGGACGACCACCCCATGTGGATCGACGCACTCAGCGCCGACCTCGAGGAGGCCGGTTTCGAGATCGTGGCCACCGCCGCCACTGGTCAACAGGCGTTGCAGCGAGCGCGGGCCACCCGTCCTGAGGTGCTGGTGATGGACCTCCAGATCCCGGACCCCGACGGGGCCACCTGCACCGAGATCCTGCTCAACGAGTTCCCCACGATGATGGTGCTGGTGATCTCGGCGTCAGGGGAGCGCGGGGACGTGCTGCGGGCGATCAAGGCGGGAGCCAAGGGGTACCTCGTGAAATCCGCATCCCCGGCCGAGTTGATCGAGGGGGTCCGGCGGACGGCCGCCGGAGACGCCGTCTTCACCCCCGGCTTGGCCGGCTTGGTGCTGGGCGAGTTTCGTCGCATGGTGAGCGACGCGGCGTCCCACAATCAGGACGGCCCGATACTGACCACCCGAGAGGTCGAGGTCCTGCGCCGGGTGGCGAAGGGGATGGCGTATCGGGAGATCGCGGAATCGCTGTACGTCTCTCATCGGACCATCCAGAACCACGTCCAGAATGTGCTTCGCAAACTCCAGCTCCACAACCGCGTCGAGTTGACCCTGTACGCCATCGATCGTGGCTTCCACGAGCCGGAAAACGGGTGAGCACTTCGGCACCGCGCGTATTCTGACCGCCGTGCCGAACCTGATCCCGTCGCTGTCGGACCTGCATGCACTGCACCCCTTGCAGCAGCCGACCTATGCCGACGCCGAGCAGGTCGCCCGCGTCCTCGCCGAACTGCGCACCAAGCCGCCGCTGGTCTTCGCCGGCGAATGCGATGACCTGCGGCAGCGGGTCGCAGACGTTGCCGCGGGCCGCGCCTTCATGCTGCAGGGCGGCGACTGCGCCGAGACGTTCGAGACGGTGACCGCGGCCAACATTCGCGGCAAGCTTCGCGTTTTGTTGTCGATGGCGGTCGTGCTGACCTACGCGGCGCAGGTTCCGGTGGTCAAGGTGGGCCGGCTCGCCGGGCAGTACGCCAAGCCGCGGAGCAAGGACACCGAGACCCGGGCGGGGCTGACATTGCCGGCCTACCGCGGAGACGCCGTGAACGCGCTGGAGTTCACGCCCCAAGCGCGCTTCAACGATCCCGATCGACTGCTATCGGTCTACAACCATTCGGCTGCAACGCTCAACCTGGTGCGCGCCTTCGTCAAGGGCGGCTTCGCGCATCTGCGGAGCATCCACTCCTGGAACTCCGACTTCGTCAAGACCACCCCGGCGGCTCGCCGCTACGAGGCCCTGGCCGCGGAGATCGACCGCGCGCTGGCATTCATGGTGGCCTGCGGAGTGGACGACGATCAGCTGAAGACGGTCGACTTCTACTCCGCGCACGAGGCGCTGCTGTTGGAGTACGAGCACGCCATGACCCGCATAGATTCGCGCAGCCGCACGCCGTACGTCACCTCGGCGCACATGGTTTGGCTGGGCGATCGGACCCGTCAGCCCGGCGGCGCCCACGTCGAGTTGTTCAGGGCGATCCGCAACCCGGTTGCCGTCAAGCTTGGGCCGTCCGCCACCGGGGCGGACGCCGTCGAGCTGGCGGAGCGAATCGACCCCGGCCACGAGCCGGGCCGGCTCACGTTCATCACGCGGATGGGCGCTGGCAAGATTCGAGACCTCCTGCCCCCGATCGTCGATGCGGTCGAGGCCACCGGACGCAAGGTGGCCTGGGTCTGCGACCCGATGCACGGCAACACGTTCGAAACGGCCAACGGGTACAAGACCCGGGCGTTCAGCCAGGTGGTCGACGAGATGCACGGCTTCTTCGACGTGCACGAGGAGTTGGGCACCTGGCCGGGCGGCATCCACATGGAACTCACGGGTGACGATGTCACCGAGTGCGTGGGCGGGGTGGCCGAGTTGGCGGAGGCCGATCTGGCGAATCGCTATGAGACCGCCTGCGATCCGCGGCTGAACCGGAGCCAGTCGCTGGAGTTGGCGTTCACCGTCGCCGAGCGCCTGACCGAGCATCGGCTGCGGCGTCCGTCCAATCCCGTCCAGGAGTTCCAGCCGCTGGACTTCTGACGTGATCGATCTGCGCAGCGACACGCTCACCCGACCCGGCGCGGGCATGCTGACGGCCATGATGGCCGCCCCGGTGGGGGACGACGTCTACGGCGAGGACCCCACCGTGAACGAACTCGAACGCCGGGTCGCCGGACTGTTCGGTCACGAGGCTGGGTTGTTCTGCCCGTCGGCGTCGATGACCAACCTGCTCGGCATCGCCGGCCTCGTCGGGGCGGGTGAGGAGGTGCTCTGCGACGCGCGGGCTCACATCGCGCGCGCCGAGATGGGCGCCCACGGCGCGATCACCGGGGTGACGATGCGCACCTGGGCATCACCCGCCGGGATCGCGACGGTGCCAACGGTGCTCGAGATGCTGAGCCCGGACGCCGGCCCGTTCCTGGTCTCGACCGCCGCGGTCGCGCTGGAGAACACGCACAACTTCGGCGGCGGCACGATCTGGCCGATCGCCGATATCGAGGCGATCTCGGCCGGGTGCCGCGAGCGCGGCGTAAAGGTCTTCCTCGACGGTGCCCGGATCTGGAACGCGCACGTCGCAACTGGCGTCTCGCTGGCGTCCTACGGCGCCGCGTTCGACGCGGTGAGCGTGTGTTTCTCAAAGGGCCTGGGGGCACCGATCGGCGCGGTCTTGGTTGGGGGTGCCGAACACATCGCCAAGGCTCGTGTGCTGCGCAAACGTCTGGGCGCCGGCTGGCGTCAGGCCGGCGTCCTCGCGGCCGCGGCCGGTTATGCGCTGGACCACAACATCCCACGCCTGGCCGACGATCACGCCGGTGCCGCAGCTTTCGCCGAACAGGTCGCCCGGCGGGTGCCCGATGTCGTCGAGCCATCGGGCGTGGCGACCAACATCGTCGTGTTGGATACGGGCAGACGCCCAGCCGCCGAGGTCGCCGTCGCGGCGAGGAGCCGGGGGGTCGGGGTGTCCGCCCTGGGCCCTCGAATGCTGCGCGCCGTAACCCACCTGGACGTGACCCCCGCACAGGCCGCTGCTGCCGGCGCGATCGTCGGAGAAATCCTCGTCGGGCGCTAGTTGCCGCCGAGGGACGCCGCCTAGGGTTGGCCTCATGCGGATCTCCCACCTCGGGCACTCGGCCGTCTTGGTCGAGGTCGCCGACCAGCGCATCTTGATCGACCCAGGCAATTTCAGCGACGCCTGGCACGGGCTCACCGATCTGGACGCGATCCTGGTCACCCATCTGCACCCCGACCACGTCGATCCCGAGCACGTCCCCGCCCTGGTCGCGGCCAACCCGGGCGCGGCGGTCTACGTGGAGCCGGGCGTCCTCAAGGTCGTGCCCCTCGAGCGGGCCCGTCCGCTGTCGGCGGACACCGCGATTCGCCTGGGCGGCGTGACGGTAGCGGCGGTCGGCGGGCTACACGCGGTGATCCACCGTGACATCCCGCAGATCGGAAATGTCGGCCTCGTGATCACGGCGGAGGGTGAACCCTCGCTGTTCCACCCGGGGGATTCACTCGCCGCGGTTCCCGGCGGCGTGGACGTCTTGGCAGTGCCGGCGTACGGGCCGTGGGCGGCGATGAAGGAGACCATCGACTTCGCCAGGGCGGTCGCGGCTGTCCAGGGATTCCTGATCCACGAAGGTCTGCTCGGACCGCGCGGGGTGAACTTGGTGTTTGGGCGGGTGTCGGAGATGACGCCCACCAAGCTGGTCGACCTGCGGGGCGGTCAGCCCTGGGAGCCGGCCATGGAGCGCGGTTAGGTGTTGCATTACCCGACAGATGCCGGGTGAATCCACGTCACCTTGATCGGTTCATCAGGGCCCCAGCGAGGGCGGTTTCAACCTCGGCCTGGGGCCCACGACGAGGTACATGGCCGCCAGGATCGTCAGCCCGCCGAGCAACATGCGCCAGGTGACGACCTCGCCGCCGAACGCAACCGCGAAGACCGCGGAGAAGACTGGTTCGGTCGACATGATCACCGCGGCAGTGGTCGCGGTCAGGTGTGCCTGAGCCCATACCTGAAGAAATAGGGTCCCCGCGCCGGCGAGCAGGGCCAGGTAGAGCATCGACGCCCAGTCGATCCACCCGGACGGCAGCACGAGCCGTCCGGCCGGGGCGACGAACAGCGCGCTCAGCAGGGTAATCACCAGACCCTGGACGACCGCGAGGCTGAGTGACGTCTCGGGCGTGCTCCACACGCTGGCGGCTACGATGTGGGCGGCGAAAAGCGCCGCGGACGCCAGGGTGAGCAGTTCGCCAAGGCCCACGGAAATGCCGGCGACGCCGATTTGCAGCGACAAGATCGCCAACCCGACCGCGGCCACTACAGCGGCGAGCCAGGTGATCGCAGGGATACGTTCTTTGAGTGCCAGCCATCCCAGCAGCGGCGTGATAACCACGTACAGGCCGGTGATGAAGCCCGACACGGAAGCCGGCGTCAGCACCAGCCCGTACGACTGGACGATCAACCCGCCGCCGATCAGCAGGCCCAGGACGGCGCCACGCGCCCACAGCTTCTTGTCCAGATGCAGGCGCCGGCCGGCGATCAGCGCGAGAGCCACCGTGGCGATTCCGTAGCGCACGACGAGGACGTCGGCGGGCGGGACCCGCGCGATCAGATCCTTGGTCACGGGGAAGGTCGACCCCCAAAGGGCCGCCACAAAGATCAGCGTTGCCGCGCCAAGGGCCGAGTTGCGCGGCGCGGCCCCGGCCCGGGCGTTCACACCACGTAAAGGGTGATCGTCGCGCCCTTTGCCGCCTGACCGCCGAGCGCCGGCCGGGCGTAGGAGACCAGCCCAAGTTCGTTGGACTTGATCAGGTGAACCACGGTCACCTTGAAGCCCTGAGATTGCAGGATCGTCGTGGCCCGGGCAACGGGCAACGCCTTCACGTTCGGAACCGTGACCATGGCCGGCCCCGAGCTCACCGTGACCGAGATCGCCGAGCCACTGCGCAGCGTCCCGGACGCCGGCGACTGTGCGATCACGTTGTCGGCGGCGGAAGCCGAGTTCTGCCTGGCTGCCACGGTGATCGTAAGCCCAGTCCTCGAAGCGATCGCTTTGGCGGTGGCCAGCGAGTGGCCGACCAGGCTAGGGACTCGCACCGGACGGGGGCCGGAAGAGACGACGAGGTCCACCTTCGTCAGCTTGGGCAGTTGCATGCCGACGGGTGGCGAGCACCGAATCACACTGCCGGCGGGTGCCTTCTCGCTGTACTCGGAGGTGATCGTGCCCTGAGCAAAGCCCGCTGCCGAGAGCGCGGCGACCGCCTGCGCCTGGGTCAGCCCGGTCAACGGAGGCACCGAATACAGCTGCGGACCGAGCGACAAGAAGGCGTGCACCTGACCGCCGCGCAGGATGCGCTCGCCCTGGGCGGGGATCGTCCTGGTGACCGTGCCCTTGGCAACCTCCGGGCTGTACTCACCTTCGAAAGTGACGCTGACGTCCGCTTTCTCGGAGGCAGATCGCGCCTCGATCTCGGTCAGATTCGCCAGCGCCGGCGCTGTTGTGAATCGGCCCTGAGTCAGGTACCAGCTGCCGTAGCCCACACCGAACGTCATCACGAGCACCAGCAAGAACGCCAGCAGCGAGCGCCGGCGTCGGCGCAGTTGGCGGGCCCGCTGGGCGATCACTCGCGCGGACGCAGGTACTGGAGCCGGAGCGGGGTCGTCGTAGTAGGGAATGCCGTCGAGTGTGTTCTCGAACGCCGGGCTCACGGGCGTGACCGGCGTCGAGGGCGTGAACCGCAGCGACTTGGCCCGCTTGATCGGGTCGGACGCTGGCGGCGGGGCGTCCAGCGTCGGTGCCCGCATCGCCGAGACGAGTTCGGGGTCGTCGGTGATGCCCGCCGTGAGCGCCCGCCGCGCCCTCCGGACGTGGTCCAGCAGGATCCGGGCGTCCTGCGGCCGACGCTTTGGATCGCGATCGGTGGCGGTCATCACCAGCGCATCAAGGTAGGCCGGGACGCTGCCCCGACTGGGCGCGGCGGCCGAGGGAGCCGGCACGCGGTTATGCACGTGCGCGTACGCGACCTGGATCGGCGTGTCGCCGGTGTGCGGCTTGCGCCCGGTGAGTAGTTCGTAGAGCAGGATCCCGGCCGAGTAGACATCGCTGCGGGGGTCGGCGCGTCCCTGCGTGACCAACTCGGGGGCGATGTAGGACACCGTGCCGATGAGCAGGCCCTTGGTGCCCGTGACCGTCTGCCCGGTGACGGCCTTGGCCAAGCCGAAGTCGGCCACCTTGACCTTGCCGGAAGTCGAGATCAGCACGTTCTCGGGCTTCACGTCGCGATGGATCAGCCCATTCTCGTGGGCCGAAGCGAGCGCCTGGATGATCGGTTCGTACAGTTCCAGTGCTCGGTTTGGGCTCAGCGGGGCCTCGTTGGTCAGCAGGTGACGCAGCGTCCTGCCGTCCACGAACTCCATCACGATGAACGGACGGCCGCGGTCGCTGCCCTGATCGAACACCGACACCACGTACGGATTGGACAGCCGAGCCGCAGCCCGTGCCTCCCGGTCGAACTTGCGGGCGAAGTCGGCGTCGTCGCCCAACCCCTCGTGCATCACCTTGACCGCGACGACCCGGTTCAGCCGCAGATCGACCGCTTCGTACACGACCGCCATGCCGCCCCGAGCCAGCCTGCGCCGGATCTCGTAGCGATCGTCGAGGACATGGCCGACCAGGGGGTCGCTCATGTTCACCGTCGTCACGTGCTCTCCGAACCGCCAGGGGAAGTGGGGCGTCTCGCTCCGTTTTCCGCAGTCTAGGAAGGGCCGCATCGAATCCTCGGTAGACCCGCCGCGCTCCAGATGGTCAACCGTCATCGACTTGCCAGGACTTTGACGTCACCCCTAGTTACTCTGTGCCTGTGACCGCACTGATGGGTTTGGCCGACCGGCTGAGGTTGGCACGACTGTTCCTGATCACCGACGCCCGCACCGAAGCCGGCGATCTGGTGAAGTTCGTGGACGCGGCGTTCGCCGGCGGCGTCGACATGCTGCGCCTGCGGGCGGACGGGTTGGACGGCAAGGACCTGCGCGGCGTCCTGGAGAAAGTCCGTGACGTCGCGTTCCGATACCAGGGACTCGTGGTCGTCGACGAGGAACTCGATGTGGCTCAGGAGTTCGGTGCCGACCTGATGCACCTCGGGCAAGCGGGCGGGGAGTCGGCCAAGGCGCGCAAGTACCTGCACGAGTGGGCGCTGATCGGCCGTTCCGCCCATAGCCAGGCGCAGGTGGACGCGGCCATCTCCGATCCCGACATCAACTACTTCACCGTCGGTCCGGTGTATGCCACCACCCCCGATCCCGAATACCCGGCGCCTGGGCTGGACCTGGTTGGCTACGCCGCGCGAGTTGCTCCGCCGTCGGATCCCAAGTCGAAACCCTGGTTTGCCGTCGGCAACATCACCGCCGAAGTCCTGGACGACGTCCTGGCCGCCGGTGCGCGTCGAGTGGCGGTGGTCGGCGCGATCACGCGCGCCAGCGACCCGCAGGCGGCCGCGCGCAGCCTGAAAGACCGGCTGAAGGCCGCCTGGGACGCCGACCCGGGGATGGAGCGGCTGGTCTTCTCGTCCTTCTCCGCCGGCACGGGTTTCATCGCCGGCCAGTGACGCCTCGGTCTCGGCCCGCCGGGTGGGCCGTCCTGCTGGCGGGCGTCGTGGCAGCGCTGGTCCCGCTGCTCGCCGGCTGCCTGGTCGCCCCGGGGACGATGCCGCCGACGACCTCGCCCAGCCCGGTCGAGACGTCGGCGGCCTCATCGGCTGCGCCCGTGGATCCCGAGTCGGGGCTGCGCTGGATCGAGGTCTCCGCACTGCCCCCGGAGGGCCGAGCAACCATCCGGCTGATCGAGGCCGGGGGGCCCTTTCCGTATGCCAAAGATGGGGTGAAGTTCGGCAACAACGAGCGGATCCTGCCCAGGCGCGCCTTCGGCTACTACCGCGAGTACACCGTGCCGACTCCGGGCTCGAAGACTCGCGGGGCGCGGCGGATCGTCACCGGCAACGATGACACCGAGTTCTACTACACGCCAGACCACTACGCCACCTTCTTGAGGATCAGACGATGAGCGAGATTGAGCCGCTGCTGGGACCCGGGTTGGTTGGGGGGGTGTACCGGCCCGTCTGGGCTGGCGATCCGGACGCCGCCGCTCGCCTCCGGGAGGCCGGGTGGAGTGTCGCCGAGGTGCCGGAGGTCGTCTCGCTGCACGACTTCTACGTGGAGGTGGCGCACGCGTTGGAACTGCCCGACTACTTCGGCGCGAACCTGGACGCCCTATGGGACTGCCTGACCGACCTGATTGGCCCGACCGCCTTGCTCTGGCCGGGGTGGGCCGAACTGGCCGTCTCCCGCGCCGATCAGTGGGGACGACTGATGCCGGTGCTGGCCGCGCGCACGCGGCAACAGCCGGCGTTCGCGTTGGTCCTTTGATGCCGGCAGGCTTCCCGGGGATCAGGCTTCACGGGCGACGGCCAACTGGGCGAGCGAGCCGAGCGCGCGGCGCCCGTCCGGGTGCATCTCGACATCCGTGAGCGCACCTAAGGCGGCCTCGTAGTCTCTGGTGATGTCGGCCTCCACCGCTGCTCGCGCCCCCGACGCGGTGATGATCGCCCGGGCCTCGTCGACCTCGTCGAGGCCGAGGTCGGGCCGTCCCAGCAAGGCAACCAGTCGCCGGGCGGCGGCGCGTTCTGCTCGCGCGCAGGCGTGCGCGATCAGCACCGTCCGCTTTCCCTCGCGCAGATCGTCCCCGGCGGGCTTGCCGGTGACCTGTGAATCGCCGAAGACGCCGAGCAGGTCGTCTCGGAACTGGAACGCGCGACCGATGGCGCTTCCGTACGAGGTCAGCGCGGACGAAAGCCGTGCCGAGCCGCCGGCCAGCGCCGCGCCGATCTGGGCTGGCCGTTGGACGGTGTACCTGGCGGTCTTGTACTCCACCACGCGGTGAGCCTCGTCGAGTAGGTGCGACCAGGAGGTGTCGTCCAACACCGGCTGGGTTTGGGCGAACACGTCCAGGTACTGCCCGGCGGTGACCTCGGTTCGGACGGCGTTGAGCAGCGGTGTCGCCCTGGCGAGGGCGTCGGGCGCCAACCCAGCCGTGGCGAAAAGCTCGGCCGACCACACCAGGAGGAGGTCTCCGAGCAGGATCGCGCCCGCCCGTCCGAAGGCCTCGGAGGATCCGGACCATCCGCTTTGGTGATGGGTGGCGGCGAACTGCCGGTGGGCAGACGGGACGCCCCGCCGGGTGTCCGACGAATCGATCAGGTCGTCGTGGACGAGCGCGGAGGCGTGCAGCAGGTCGAGGCTGGCCGCGGCCCGCAGCAAGGCGGCGGGATCCTCCGGTTGGCCCGCGACGGCCGCATAACCCCAGTAGCACCACGCCGGCCGCAGTCGCTTGCCGCCGTCGACGAAGCGGCGGGCGAGGTCGCCCAGGCCATCCAACTCGGCGCCGATGCCGGCGAGCGCCGAGCGTTGCGTCGCCATGAAGTCGGCCAGCGTGCGGCCGACCGCGTCCCGGAAATCGCGGCCGGCAGGCTCGGCGGCGTCGAAGATGCCCACGGTCTGAGCCTATGGGTACCCGGCCGGCGGCGGTCCATATGGTTGCCCGCATGCTCGCCGCGCCCACCGTCGCCCAACGCCTGGCCTGTGGCGAACGCCTCTCGTCCTTCGAGTTCTTCCCGCCCAAGGACGAGGTCGGTCAGGCGCAACTGGCCAAGGCGATCCGGGAGCTGGAGCCGTTGCATCCCGACTTCGTCTCGGTCACCTACGGGGCCAGCGGTTCCACTCGAGATCGGACGCTGGCCGTCACCCGCTACATCAACGAGCAGACTTCGCTCGAGACGATGGGCCACCTGACCTGCGTTTCGCAATCGGTGGACGAGCTCCGGGGAGCCATCCGGGCCTACGAAGACGCCGGCGTCCGGCACATCCTCGCGATCCGGGGCGACCCCCCAGGTGGTCCGACCGCACCTTGGGTCCGGCACCCCGAGGGCCTCGACAACGCCACCCAACTCGTCGAGCTCGTCAAGGAGACGGGGGATTTCTGCGTGGGGGTCGCGGCCTTCCCCGACCCGCATCCGGAACGTCGCGACGCCGGTCTGGACGCCCGCGTCCTGGCGGCGAAGGCGCAAGCCGGAGCCGAGTTCGCGATCACCCAGCTGTTCTTCGAAGCCGAGCCCTACTTCGCTTTGGTCGAGCGGGTGCGCGCGATCGGTTGCGACATCCCGATCATCCCCGGGATCATGCCCGTCACGAGCTTCGGGCAGGTCAAACGGTTCGCCGAGTTGTCGGGGGCCGAGCTACCGAGTGCCCTCGTGGCTCGTCTGCAAACGGTAGCCGGCGACACGGTGGCCCTGGCCTCGCTCGGTGAGGAGGTGGCCACCGATCTGTGCGAAAGCCTGCTAGCTGGTGGCGCCCCCGGGTTGCACTTCTTTACGCAGAACCGGTCGAGGGCGACGACAGCGATCTACGCCAGGCTGAAGAACCGACGTCGAGGGTGACCAGCCGCTGCGTCGGCCGGGTCAGCGCCACGTAGAGCACCCGCACGCCCCCCGGCGAGGTGGCGACGATCTCGTCCGGTGCCAGCACGAGCGCGGCGTCGTACTCCAGACCCTTGGCCTCAAGCGGCGAAACCACGACGAGCCGGTCGGCCAAGTGCTGCGCCGACTCCGCGAGCGCCGCGCGCACCGAAGCCAGGCGCCCCGTTGGTGCGACGACGCCGATCGTGCCTTCGACCTGCCGGGCGAGCGCATCGACATGGGCGACCAGGCGGGCGTCCAGGTCTTCCGGGGCAGATTCGTCCAGGATCGGCTCAATGCCGGTGCTGCGGACGGCGACGGGCAGGTCTGCTTCCGGGAACGCCGGTAGGACGACGCGGGCGGCCAGGTCGAAGACCTCGGCCGGACTGCGGTAATTGGTGCTGAGGCGGAAGCGGCGATGCGGCGCGTGGCCGATCAGGTCGGTCAACGCCTGTTCGGTCTCGGCCACGTCCGGCCACGAGCTTTGCGCCGGATCGCCGACGATCGTCCAACTGGCGTGGTCCCCGCGGCGGCGCAGCATTCGCCACTGCATCGGGGTGATGTCCTGGGCCTCGTCGATCAGCAGGTGGGCGTAAGTCTCATGGGCGTCGGCGTGCGGGTCGACCTCGCGGATCGGACGCAGCCGGTCAGCGATCGTGACTACCTCACGCTCATCGGGGAGACGGTCGAGGAAGAGTGACGGCGAGGCGTCCGGGTCGGGAGGAACGGGACCGAGCTGGAAGGCGATCTCGTCCAGGAGCGCGGCGTCGGCGACCGACCAGGAGTGCTCGGCGAAGCTGGAGACCAGGGCCGCCTGCTCGGCGGCGTTCAGGACGCCTTTGGTCAGGTGCGCGGCGACGTCCGGGTCGGCGAGCCGCCGCAGGACGTCCCTGGGGTCCAGCGGCGCCCACCACAGGTCGCAGAATCTGGTGATCGCGGAGTGATCGACCAGGTCGTCGAACTCGGATTCGGTGAAATCGAGGTCGGCTGGAAGCTGTGCGTACAGCGCCGCGGTCACAGCCTGCTGGGCGGGGCCACGGCCCTGATTGGCCTTGTGGCCGTGCAGGATTCGACGCCGGATGCTGGCGAGACGCTCGGCGGTCAGTCGCAGCACGTTGCCCTTGATGGTTACCGTCAGCGACGGCGCTTCGCCCGGTCCGGGCCAGGTGGGCTCAGCGACGAGTCTGTTCAAGATCGGCAGCATCCGCAGGCTGCCCTTGACCGCAGCGGCCGCAGGCTCGTCCACGCGAGTGGCGACCACGTCCACGACGTCGCTGGCCACGGCGCCGATCGCGCGGAGCGTCACCGAATCCTCGCCGAGGGAGGGGAGGACGCGCTCGATGTAGTTCATGAAGACCGGGCCTGGCCCGACCACAAGGATGCCGCCCCGCTCGAACCGGGCCCGGTTCGAGTAGAGCAGGTAGGCCGCGCGGTGCAGCGCTACGACGGTCTTGCCGGTGCCGGGGCCGCCGGCGATGATCGTCACGCCCTGGTAGGGGGCGCGGATGGCTTCGTCCTGCTCCGCCTGGATGGTGGCCACGATGTCGCGCATTGTGTGCCCGCGGGCCCGGCTCAGCGACGCCATCAGCGCACCCTCACCGACGATCGGGAGGTCGTCGCGGTTGGCGGACGCATCGAGCAGGTCGTCCTCGATGCCGACGACGCGCTCGCCGCGACAGCGCAGCACCCGACGCCGGACGATCCCCATGGGGCGCGAGGCGGTGGCCCGGTAGAAGGGCTCGGCGGCGGGCGCGCGCCAGTCGATCACCAGCGGCTCGTATTCGGCATCGCGGACGCCGATGCGACCGATGTAGGACGTGTCGCTGGCGGCGGTGTCCAGGCGTCCGAACACAAGACCTTCGTGTTCGGCTTCCAGGACGGCCAGTCGGCGAGCCGCAACGTATGCGAACGCGTCGCGCTCGAACAAGGCGGTGCCGTCCTCCTCGCGTAAGAAGTCCGCGCGGTCAGTCTGGTACAGCGCCTGGCCGTGTCGCGCCACTTTCTTGGCCGAGGTGGTCGCGTCGGCGAGATGGGCATAGACGAGGTCGACGTGTGCCTGCTCGACGGCCATTTCGTGCGCGAGTAACGGCTGAGTCTGTTGGGTCAAGAAGCGAATCCTTACCGAGTCAGACTCGCCAGTTTACGCGTTGCCGAATGCGTCGGGCGCTGGGCGATGAGGCTGGGACGCCCCGTGGCATCGATGGGCGACGGGGACGGACCTGGCCGGGGGGAGGAGTATCTGGCCGGGCTCAGGCGCGCGCGGGACGGCGTCGGCCAAGCTCGGCGGATCGGTTGCTCGGGTGGATGTCCGCGCCGGTGAGGTCCTGGTGGACGGCGTAGGTGGCTAGCGCGCCGGACAGGATCTGGGCCCAGGGATCGTTACCGGCCGGGCTCGCCGCCGAGGCGGCATAGATGCCCGGGAGCAGGCGCAGCGGCTGGAGCCGGGACATCGTCCCTACCCCCCGCCACCCCACACCGAAGCCGGGGTCGGGGGCGCCCCGGGTGTGATCGAGGACGGTGGGAGCGGCGCCCGGCCGCAGATACTCCACCCTCGGTCCGGCCTTGGTGTGGGTGATGGTTTCGGCGAGTTCGCCCAGGTCTGTAGAAGCTGGGTGACTTCTGGTGATCAGGGCCGGCGCGCGGGCCGGTGTGACCCGCAGCAGGGTGCCGCCGAACCGGCGTCCGACTAGGCGAGCCGCCGTCCACGCATCGGTGGCGAGCACGACCGCGTCGGTGCGGATCGCGTCTTGTGTCGTGTGGACGCGACCCGGCCCGGCCAACCGGACGGATACTCCCGTCCGGACGTCCACCCGGCGCTGTCGCAGGCGCTCGCCCAGCAGGTCCAGCAGTTCGGTGGCCGGCTGCGGGCGACCGTTTCGGATCAGCCGCCAGCGACCGAACGTGCGCTCCAGGACGAGCCGGACGGCAACCCATCCCGGAGTGTGGACCGGGTCGCTGCCGACGCGCCAGGCCGTCGACCGGACGATCTCAGCCAGGTGGGGCTCGTCCAGCCCAGCCGACAGATCGGCTACCGAGGGGAGCGCGCGGAGCACGGCCGGGCGGGAGCGCCAGCGGCCGGGATCGAAGGGATACTCGACCCCGCCGACGTGGCGAAGGGTTTGCCAGACATCGTCCAGACGATCCAACATCGCCTGCCAGCGTCTTGCCGCCGAAGCACCCAATGCCTGCGCCAGCGCCCGGGACTGGTCGCCCCGGTCGGTGGGGAGGGTGAGCCGGGTGCCGTCGGCGAACACGTGCGTAGCCGGCGGTGCCGAGACCAGTTCCAGGCCGGCGCGGGCCAACTCCGCTTCGAGGGGTCGCCCGGATTTCTTGAACAGGTCGCGCCAGGGGGCCAAGAACCCGATCACGGGGGGTAAAGGGGTGGCGGCCATCCCGGGTTCAGGTGTCCAGCGGCCGCCGAGTCTGGTCGATGCCTCCACCAAGATGACCTCGTGGCCCGCCTTGGCGAGTCGGACGGACGCGGCGATCCCCGCCAGCGAAGCGCCGACGACGACGACCCGGGTCACCTTGCCGGGGTTGCGTCGGGTCCGCTGACTCGCCGATACCACCTGAGGAAGGCGATCCAGCCGCGCCGAATGCGCGAGAGGAGTAAGTAGGTGACGATCAAGCCGGCCACGAGGATGATTGCGGCCACGACTGCGGCCGCGACCGGGTTGAAGACCGCGAAGGTCGTCATTCCGGTCACGGCGACATCGCCGGCCAGGGAGGCTCCGACGTTGGTCACCGGTTCGGGAGAGGTGTTGATAGCTAGGCGGACGCCGGCCTTGGTGAGGTGGCTGAGCAGGGCTGTAACACCGCCGACGGCAGCCAAGGAGAGCGTGAGTAGATCGCCCTGGGCGCCGGCCATGAGGGCGCCGATGACGGCCCCAGCGATCGGCCGGATGACGGTGGAGATCGCGTCCCAGGCGGAGTCGACGTAGGGAATCTTGTCGGCGAAGAACTCGAGCAGGGCGAGGATGCCCATGACGATAAGGACATCCGTGCGCTGGAATCCCTCGGGGACGTTGCCCATGTGAGCGAACCGGCCGAGTAGGCCGAGCACCAAGACGGTGGCATAGGCGTTGATCCCGCTCGCCCAGCCGCTGGCGAACGTAAGGGGTAGTAGCTCCACAAGTCGAAGGGTAGCCGTGGGGTCCGACGAGGATTGCGAGGTGTTTCCCCGAGTCGTCCCGCGCCGGACCCTGGTCGGGTGGCCTGCTCCGGCCGGACATCGCTGCGTCTGTCCCTCGTCGAGCCCCGTTCATGAGGCGGACGGGCGCCCTGGTTGTGGACTCCGAGAAATAGTTATCCACAGCTCTTGACTGGTCAGAAGCAAGGCTGTCTATAGTGGAGTCACTCGAACAGGCGTTCGATATCGAGCAAGGGAAGGCTCGATCGTGCCATCAGGCACACACGCACCTTATCCCCGGTCGCTGCGGTCTCGACCCCGTCGCGGTCGGGGATAAGGCCCCGGTGACGGGGTGGGGATTGGGGGAGGCATGCGCAGGTACGACGAGCCGATCGAAGTGCGCTCGGGGATGGTTGGTGAGGACGAGGCTCCCGCCCAGTTCCTTTGGCGCAACCGACTCTGGCTGGTGCGCGACGTGTTGCACCGGTGGCTGGAAACCGGCGAATGGTGGCGGGGTCCGAGCGTTCGCGCCGCCCGTGGCGACACCGACGCCGAACCCGACGACGATCTCCTGGCCGAGGCAGAGGTTTGGCGAGTGCTGGCAGCGAACGGCAGGTCGGGGGAACCCGGGGTCTATGAACTGATGCACACCTGGGGGAGCGGCCAGTGGCGGCTCCGGGCGGTGTTGGACTGATGGCGGCGCGGTCCGTCCCGGTGCAGCCTGGGCGAGCAGCACGACCAGGGGTGTCCGCGCGTCCAGTCGCATTGGCGATGACAATTGAGGGAGAAGGCGCGGAGTCGATCGACGGTCCGAGCGTGGCTCAGCCCAACCGGCTTCGACTGGATCTACAACGGGCTCGAAGCGCGCTGATCGAGGCGGAACTGGCCGTTAGGCCCGCTGACCGGTTCCTCGGCGCACAACTCGGAGCACTGCGGGTGGCCGCGGTGGTGTTGTCGGCGCGTTCTGTCCGGCGTCCAGTTGGCAGCGGTCCCCGCAACGTCTGGGAACTCGTCGCCGACGTGGCCCCGGAGTACACCGAGTGGGCGGCGTTCTTCGCCGGCAACCAACTAAAGCAGCAGGTCGTCCGGGCAGGAGCCAAGGCCCTCGTCTCGGCCAGGGAGGCCGACGATCTGATCCGCGATGCGCAGAGATTCCACGACGAGATCGCCAGGCGGCTTGATGCCTGGGAGGCCAAGGCGGTGCAGGCGGGATGAGCGACCCTTTCGTCCACCTTCGAGTGGCCTCCGGCTACTCGCTGCAGTACGGCGCGGCGCACCCATCCGCTCTGGTAGCCAAGGCGGTGGCGCAAGACATGGACACTCTTGCGCTCACCGACCGGGACGGACTGTACGGCGCGGTCCGATTCGCGAAGGCCTGCCTAGCTACCGGTGTGGCGCCCATCGTCGGGGTCGACTTCGGCATCAAGCATGACCACGCGGAGTTGGCCCAGGCTCGGGTGACTTCGCGGACGCCGGTACGAGGCGGTGCGATCCGCGACGTACGTCTGCCCAGGGTGGTGACCTTGGCTACTTCTCGACGGGGCTGGGGTTCGCTGTGCCGACTGACCTCGGCGACCCATCTGGCCGGCCGAAGAGGTGAGCCGGCGTGTTCTAGGGAGTTGATCGCCGAGCACGGCGCCGACCTGGTGCTGCTATTGGGGGCGGATTCGGAGTTGGGCTTGGCATTGGCGGCGGGACTGCCGGAGTTGGCCGAACAGGTGCTTGCCGAGTGGCGTTCGGTGCTGCCCGATTCCCAGATCGTCGTCGCGGCGACCAACCACCAGTTGCCCGGGACGGGGCCTGGTTCAGCTGGGCACGCCGGGCGGATGATCGCCTTCGCCGACGCACACCGGCTGACCGGTGTGCTCACCAACAACGTTCGGATGGCCGAGCGCTCCCAGGCGGCCACGATCGACGTCCTCGACTCGGCCCGGCGATTGGTGCCGCTCGACATTCGCAATGTCGATCGGCGAAATGCCGAGGGCTATCTGAAATCGGGGAAGGAGATTCTGCCGCTGCTCGCCCAAGTCAGCCGGTTGGCCGGGCGGTCAGACGAGGGCGAACGGCTGATTCGAGACACCCGCAATCTGGCGGTCCGCGCGCGGCTGGATCCTCGGGCGGACATCGGCCTTGGAGAGATTCATCTGCCGGAGTTCGCGGTACTCGACGATTCAGGACGCGGCGGCGATGCGTTCGCCTTGCTGCGCCAGCGTTGCGAGGCTGGGGTGGTAGCCCGGTATCCGGGGATGCCCTCGCCGCAGGTGCGGGATCGGCTCGAGGCCGAGTTGGACGTGGTGGGCGGGCTCGGGTTCGCGTCCTACTTTCTCACCGTTGCCGACGTGGTGCGGATGGTCGGCGACCTGGGGATCCGGTGCGCGGCCCGTGGTTCGGGGGCGGGGAGCCTGATCAACTATCTATTGGGGATCTCGGGGGTCGATCCGATCCGCTACGGCCTGATCATGGAGCGGTTCTTGTCCCCGCTGCGTCAGGCGCTTCCCGACATCGACCTGGACGTGGAGTCGGCGCGCCGCGAGGAGGTCTACACGGCGATCCTCGACCGGTTCGGCGGTGACCGCGTGGCCTGCGTCGCCATGCTCGACACCTACCGCGTGCGCCACGCCGTTCGAGATGTAGGAGCGGCACTCAGCTTGCCGCCCGCCGAGATCGACGCGATCGCGAAGTCCTTCCCGCACATTCGGGCTGCGGACGCCAAAGCCGCCCTAAGAGACCTTCCCGAGCTTCGACGCTCGGGGCTGGGGGAGCGGCGTTTGGATGTGCTGTTCTCCCTGGTCGAGTCGTTGGACGGCCTACCGCGACACGTCGCCCTGCACCCCTGCGGGGTGCTGCTCAGCGACACGACGCTGCTCGACCGGACGCCGGTAGAAGCCAGCTTCGCCGGGTTTCCGATGAGCCAGTTCGACAAGGACGACGTCGAGGACATGGGCCTGCTCAAGCTGGACGTCCTGGGGATCCGGATGCAGTCCGCGATGGCCCATGCCTTGGTGGAGATCAGCCGGGTCGAGGGTAAGGCCGTCGACATCGATTCGCTGAGCCCGTTCGATGATCCCCTGACCTATGACCTGATCGGGAAGGCGGCCACGCTGGGGTGCTTCCAGATCGAGTCCCCGGGGCAGCGTGAGTTGATCGGCAAGTTCGGGCCGAGCGATTTCGCCGACATCGTGATCGACATCTCGTTGTTCCGTCCGGGGCCGGTGAAGAGCGACATGGTGATCCCGTTTCTGGAGGCGCGACAGGGTTGGCGGCGCCCGATCTATCTGCATCCCGATCTCGAACCGGCATTGGCCGAAACCGGCGGGGTGGTGGTGTTCCACGAGCAGATCATCCAGATCGTCGCGATCGTGACCGGGTGCTCGCTGGCACAAGGTGACGAGGCCCGTCGGGCGTTGGGCGACCCGCAGGGTCAGCGCGACGTGAAGCGCTGGTTCTTTCCCGCCGCCAGAGCGCGCGGTTATGCCGAGCCGGTGATCGAGCGCATTTGGCAAGTACTGGAGTCGTTCGCTTCCTTCGGCTTCTGCAAGGCGCACGCGGCGGCGTTTGCTTTGCCGACTTATCAGTCGGCCTGGCTGAAGACGCACTACCCAGCCCACTTTCTGTCTGGAGTCCTCACCCACGACCCGGGCATGTATCCGAAGCGTTTGATCCTGGAAGAGGCGCGTCGGCTCGGCATCGAGATCCTCGGCTTGGACGTGAACGCGAGCGAGGACACCTATCGCGTGGAGCGACTGTCGCCTGTGAAGCGACTGTCGGATTCGGTCCCCGAGGTTGTCGAAGGGGCGCATGCCCTAGCAGCACTCCCGCTAGAGATCACTGCGGGAACAGGTGCGCCGCCGGCCTCGGCGGTTCTAGCCCCGCGGACTCGAAGAGAACGCCGACTGCGGCCGGGGGATGGCCTGCCCGATGGCAGAGGGTACGGAATCCGGTTGGCGCTTTCCGACCTGTTGGGGATCAACTTAACCGAGACCGCGCGAATCGTCGCGGGACGTCCGTATCACTCCTTGTCCGACTTCTGGAGCCGGGCGCAGGTTTCGGCGCCGGTGGCCGAGCGACTTGTCCTGGCCGGGGCGTTCGATTCGATCTATGGCATCACCGGAGCCCACCCGGTACGGCGCCGAGAGCAGGTCACCAGGCGCGACCTGCTGCTCTCGCTGGCCGACATGATCCGCCTTGATCGGGTCGACGCGAGGATGCATGGCCGGGCTCGAGGACTACGCCTGGCAGCGAGCGTCGAACCGGACGGCCTGGAGAGGTCCGATCCGCGCGACGCCGCCAGACGGCAGTCCGCGCGAGCCGCGCAAGCGCGACCCCAGGAGGTGCAACTACCCCTTGATCTTTGGGGTTCGACCGATCCGCTCCAACCGGCGATCGGGGTCGAGCCCGAGCTGAGCGCAGGTGTCACGCTTTCGACAACTCTGAGAACCGAAGGGTCCGGACGCGGTTCGCTCAACGATCGGGTCTGGCGGTTCGACCCCATGGACAGCCACGTCGGCGAGGATGACTCGTGCCTCGACGCGGCGCCGGCCCGGCTGGCTACCGCCGACGTCGTTCCCACCGGCCTTCCGGAGATGACCGACGACGAGCGTTTGGGCCAGGAGCTGGCGATCCTCGGATTGGACGCCAGCCGGCACCTGATGCACGGCTATTTGCCGTTCCTTGAAGCCATCGGGGTGACCTTCTCGGCAGACTTGCTGGCTCGGCGTAGCCGCAGTGACCTCCTGGTGGCCGGTGTGAAGGTGGCCACCCAGACCCCGCCGGTGCGTTCGGGGCGGCGAGTGGTCTTTCTTACTCTGGACGACACCACCGGGCCGGTGGACGCCACCTTCTTCGAAGACGCTCAAGGGCCTTACGCGGCTACTGTCTTCGAGTCCTGGACGATGGTTGTTCGCGGAGAACTGCGTCGCACCGGCCCCCGAGGGGTGTCGTTGCGGGCGACCGGCTGCTGGGATCTGGACCATCTACATGGCATCTGGCTTCGCGAACTGGACGAGTCCGGCGACTTGGCGGCGGCTGTCCAAGCGGTGCACGAGGTGATGACGATCGTCCCGGACGGCTTCGGGATGGTCGGCGAGGAAATCGCTGGCGATGCTGCCGAGGACGCTGCACAGCAACCCAGCCGAGGTGAAGCGGCCGACGCCCAGCAGCACACCCGGGCTGGGGGCATGGGACGCCGTCGGGTGCTGGTGCACGCGAGCGGCTTCAAGCAATCTCCATACGCCGACGTGAAGCCTGCGGGGACGTCCGCGGCGGACGCTCCGCGCAAGCTATGGCACTCCAGCCCAGGAAGTTCGGGGCGATGAGTGCCACTTCGACCCCTTACCGGCATCGAGGGGCGAGCGGGCCAGAGCGGGTGATCATGCACGTCGACATGGACGCGTTCTACGCCTCGGTGGAGTTGAACCGGCGTCCCGAGTTGGTCGGTAAGCCGATGTATGTGGGCGGCGCCGATCGAGGAGTGGTGCTGTCTGCGAACTACGAAGCGCGTGCCTTCGGCATCTCCGGCGGAATGCCGTCGGTGCGGGCGCGCAGACTCTGCCCGGACGCGGTAGCCGTGCCAGCCGATTTCGATGCCTACGCTGACGCGTCGGCCGGTGTATTCGAGATCTTCCGCACGGTGACCACGGTGGTCGAGGTGGCCTCGATCGATGAGGCCTTTTGCGACCTCACCGGCTCGATCAAGATGTTGGGGCCGCCGTCAACGATCGGAGAGCACGTACGCGCGATGGTTGCCGATGAGCAGCGAATCACTTGCTCGGTCGGAATCGGACCGAACAAGTTCGTCGCCAAGCTTGCCTCGCAACAGGCCAAGCCGGACGGCTTGGTCGAGGTCCGCGCGGGGGAGGTGGTCAGCTTCCTGCACCCGCTGCCGGTCGAGGCGATCTGGGGCGTGGGGGACAGCACGGCGGCGAAACTGCATCGGCTGGGGCTGAAGACCATCGCCGACCTTGCCTACGTGCCCAAGGGAACGCTCCAGCGGGCGTTCGGACCCGTGCAGGGCGGCCTGCTCTCCGATTTGGCGTGGGGACGAGACAGCCGCCGGGTCGTCGGACCCGATACCGAACGCAGCATCGGTACCCAGGAGACCTTCGCTCAGGACACCGACGATCCGCAGATCGTGAAGACCGAACTCCTGCGGGTCGCGAGCAGGACGGCATCGAGACTGCGACAGGCGGGAATGCTGGGCAAGACCGTCGTCCTGAACCTGCGCTTCGCCGACTTCACCACGTTGACGCGGTCGGTGACCGCGCGCAGCCCCACGGATGTCACAGGGGAGATCTACGCCCTGGCGATCGGCCTGTACGACAAGCTCGCCCTCCAGCGGGCCAGGGTCCGCCGCGTTGGGGTTCGGGTCGAGGGGCTGGTCGAACGGGAGTTCGCCTATACCCAGCCCATGCTGGGAGATCCCGATCGCGGCTGGCGAGAGGCCGAGCAGGCCGCGGATGCGGCCATCGTCAGATTCGGTCCAAGGGCGGTCCAGCGAGCTGCTCTGACCAGAAGTGCGTCTTGGCCAGGCCGTTAGCTGTTGATTTGACCGGCATATGCGGGGCAGACCAACAGCAAACTGACTCCCGGTGGTGGGGGTGGGAGCGGATCGACCCAAACTCAACGAACGCGACCGGGAAACGACAAACGAAAGCGCGGTGGCCAAAACCACCGCGCTCCTTCGAGGATCGCTTCACATGCCGTCGTCCTGCCGGCGGCGCCAGCGCTCCTCCATCCGGTCCATGAACCTGGAATCGGTCGAACCCGCCCGCTGCCGGTTGGGCGCGCTCTTGGGCGGTGCGTCGCCGACGTGCTGCCACGAGGTCAGCGCGATCACGGTAGACGCGAGCATGATCACGAAGCCGATCACCGATACCACGGGGTGCCATTGCATGCCTGCGATCAGGCCAGCCAGGCCCACCAGGAAGCCGAACCCGGCGATCGCCGCACGGCGCCGATGCAGGCGACGGTAGGTGGTTCCACGCAGCGTGCTAGCGAGCTTCGGATCCTCGGCAGCCAGAGCGGCTTCGAGTTGATCAAGTAGCCGCTGTTCGTTCTCCGAGAGGGCCATCGTCGCCTCCCTAGGTGAGTGGGCCACCCCGCCGAGGCCGTTGGCTTCAGCCGGAAATCGATCGTCGTTTGAGTCGATCTGCTCCCAGTCTAGGTGCGCACAGCGTCCAATGAAACCCGTTGTCGGATGCTTTGACATCGACCCGCCGAGCAAGCGCCGACGTTCGTTCACGCGCCGCGGCGACCGCGACCGGTCCACACCGATGGCGGCCACACCAGCCCGCGCAGCCTGCTGCTCCACCCGCGCGAATCCCTCAGCCCCCTGGTCAACCCGATGACCAAACCCCCAAGTGGGGGGACGGTTTCCGGCAGGCTCGCGGCGTATCGGGAGCGTTCGACCAAGCCGGCGAGCTCGCGCAGCGCTGCCTCGTTCCCGATTCGCCCACCCAAGGATTCGGCGACCTGGCGTGGGGAACCCTTCGGCCATTCCTGTCCGATGTCGATGACGCTGTCGCGCAGTTCCGCCCAAGCGTTCTCGATTCGCTCGGCCGGATCCGAGTGGGCGCCGAGTCTGCGCCGGCGCCTGAGCCGACGAATGGCCATCGGGGAGGCAACTGCGAGCACCGCCACGAAGCCGCCGACGAGGCCGAGAACGGCCGGTGTGTAGTCGGTCTGCTGCGCCGTCCCCCCGCCCCCGGGGTCCGGGCGCTCGCGCTCGGACCGGGTGGGGGCCACCGTTTCCGGGCCGGCCGAGGACGTCGCCGTGGTCCGGGCGGACGCTGTTGGCCGCTGTTCGGGCAGTGACCACGGCGGCGGCTGCCCGGTGACCGAAGCGGGCGTGGGCTCGAAGCGGACCCAGCCGAGTTGGTCGAAGAACAACTCCGGCCAAGAATGCATGTTGCGGCTGGAAACCTCGTAGTGATCGCCGGTCGATCGGCCCGGAAGGAACCCGATCGCGACCCGAGCGGGAATCCCCTCGATGCGCGCCAAGATCGCCATGGCGGCGGCGAACTGCTCGCAGTACCCCGTCCGATCGAGTGTCAGGAAGTTCACCAATGCCTGATAGCCGCTGCCGGGCTGCGCGGCCAGACTGTAGGTGAACCGCGACGAGCGCAGGTAGGCCTGGATGGCCGCGGCCCTCGCGGCGGGTGACGAGGCGCCCCGAGTGATCGTGTCGGCCAGTTGGCGGACCGAATCCGGAAGGTCCTCGGGGACCTGAGTAGTCAGGTCGGCATCGGTGGGGACGCCCACCCGCGCTCGGCGCAGGGCGTCGGCTTCCGGCTCGACGTCCCAGCTGGTCACGTGATAACTCAGTCCGTTGGTCTGCGGCTGTCTGCCCACCAGGTCGAGCGAGTTCGCATCGACGCCCCAGGAGCCGTCCGCCCGGACGGCTCGCGGGGCATACGGAACCGGCAGCCACTGGCTGCTGAATCCGGAGATATTCACATCGGTCTCGCGCACCGTTCGCAGCCCGTCGGCGAGCCCCGGTACGGCCGGCAAGTCCCCGAACACGACCCGAATGGGGGCCAGTTGCCAGCCGTTTCGATCGAACTTCGGCAGGGTTGCCAACCTCAGATACGAACCGCCCGGCTGGTTGGACCGGTAGGTCAGCACGACGCGATCATCCGGGAGCCGCAGGTTTCGACGTAGGTCCAGCGAGGGGTCGGTCATCTGCAGCGGACCAAGGTTCCCAAAGCCCCCAGAAGACCAGACCATCGGCGACAGCGGCGGTACCAGTAGTCCCAGGACGAGCGCCGCGGCCAGGGCCGGAACGCCCACCGCCGCCCCCGAGGTCCAGATCATGCGGCTCGGCCACGAACCCTCCGCGGAGTCGGACTCCAGCCGGGTCGGCCAGGAGCGGTTCGCCACCAAACCGGAGACCAGCAACATCACCAGGCAAGCAAGCGCGACCGGCAAGAAATCTCGCAGCGTCAGGTCGCCTCGCACGGCGATCGCCGGCACCAGGTAGGGAACCAGCAGCGCGGGAAACGTCCAAACCGGACGCTGAAGCACCACGCCCCAGGCTTCGACCACCACCGCCACCAGCGCGACGAGCGCCACCAGCAGGAGCCGCACGGCCGGGTCGGGGGCCAGGGGTGCCGTCTCGTGCTCGATCCGTTCGGCCGATTGGGTGGCAACCCAAAGCAGCTTCTGAGGCCAATCGGATGGCCCCACCGGCATCGCTTGCCAAGCCCACGCCCCGGCCAGCCCCGCCCCCTGGAAGATCACCCGTAGCCAGCCCGGGAACCGCAGCCGTCGGGCCAGCGCGCCGACCGCGTAGACAACCGCCGCCAGGCCGACTCCCGGCCAGTAGTAACCGTCGTCCTGGGTGATCGGCGACAGCGAAAGCGCCGCCAACGCAACCGCCACCAACGCCGCCAGGCCGAGCCTTTCGGTGGCGGTCACGACCGGCCCTCCCCGAGGCGCTCAAGCTCGGCCCAGACAGATGCAATCGACTGCCCCCGAGACGCTTTGACGACCCGCCAACGCGCCTCTCGCAGCACCACCGCCGCGGCGGGGCCTGCGTCCCCGTCGCTCTCGCGCGGGTCTTGGGCCGCAGCGAAGGTGTTCCCGTCGAGGCTCACCGCCAGACACCGACCCTGTTGGCGCCCAGCCATGACCAGTTCTGCGGCATCCGCGCCGTCGAAGTGGCCGAGGACGGCGATCAGCAAGGGTCCCTGGGCGGCGTGCAACAGTTCCTCGACCGGGCGCGCCAAGGTGCGGCGTCCCTCCAGCTTCACGTGGGTGAGCCGCGTGAGGGCGTCTTGGGCGCTTTCCAGCCGGCGGGGACGACCGTCGGCGAACCCGATCGGACCGCTGGCGTCCAGCAGTTCGACGGCGAAGCCCGCCGAAAGGAAGTGCACGGCGATCGAGGCCGCGGCGCTGACCGCCCACTCGAACGACGAGGCCGGCCCAGTGCCGACATGCGCGCGCTCTCGCGAGTCGAGCAAGATCACCACTGCCGGGTCCCAGGCCTGCTCCTCGCGGCGAACCATCATCCTGCGGGTGCGCGCCGTCGATCGCCAGTGAATGCGCCGCACGTCGTCCCCGGTCCGGTATTCGCGCACCAGGACGTCGTCGGCGCCCAGGAGTCCCGATCGCTGGGAGGTGGCGGACCCGGAGATGCCCGCGCCGTGGGCGGTGCTCATCGAGCCGAGGGGCTCCACCACGGGAGTGACCAGTACCGGAGTGCGAGCGGTGAACTGCCGATCCACCCGGACCATGCCGAACGGATCCGAGGCTCGGACCAGCAGCGGCCCGGTTTCGAACAGGCCGCGGGAGGTACCGCGCATTCGGTAGCTGATCGCACGCTTCCAAGCGCCGGCGCCGCGGTGAACCAGGAACCGGACGGGACGGCCCAACTGGCCGGGCACCGAGTCCTCGAACTGCAGCAGACCGGTCGGCAGGCCACCCTGCTTGACCAGGCCGATGCGGCCGAGCGTCTCGTGACCCAAGGCGATCTGCGGCGGATCCGCGGCTCTGTCGCAGCCCAGGCGCAGCCGTGACCGGCCGACGACGATCAATGCCGAGATCGGCAGCGCAATCAGCAGCAGCCCGATCCAGACAAGGTCGCGTTCGCCCAACACCCAGGTGATCCCGACGACGACCAGCCCGGTGACGAGGAATCCTCGTCCCCTCGTAGTCAGCCACGACCACGCCTTGCCCATGGCTCAGCGCCGGTCCGGAATGGGCACCGCCCGGACGATCTGGCTGACGATCTCGCGCATGTGCTTGCGGGCCACCTGCGCCTCGCTCGAGGGGAGCATCCGGTGAGCCAGCACAGGGTAGGCCAGTTCGTCCACGTCATCGGGAATGACGTAGTCGCGGCCCGCCAAGGCGGCCTTTGCCCGGACGGCGCGGAGCAGTTGCAGCGTCGCCCGAGGCGAAGCACCGAGCCGCAAGTCACGGGCGTTGCGGGTGGCGGCCACAACGCTGGCCAGGTACACCTTGAGCGAAGCGGAGCAGTGGATCGAACGGATCGCGACCGCCAGGCGCACCACAGCGGCCGCATCGGTGACCGGCTGCAGCCTCTCCAACGGGTTGCTCGAGCCGTGGTTCTCCATCATGTCGAGCTCGGCCGCCAAGGTCGGATAGCCCATCTCCAGCCGCGCCATGAACCGGTCGCGTTGGGACTCCGGCAGGGGATAGGTCCCCTCCATCTCGATCGGGTTCTGCGTTGCCACCACCATGAAGGGGGCGTCGAGGACGTGCGTGGTGCCGTCGACGCTGACCTGGCCCTCCTCCATGGCCTCGAGCAGCGCCGACTGCGTCTTCGGGGACGCGCGATTGATCTCGTCCCCGACCACGATGTTGGCGAAGATTCCGCCCGGTTTGAACTCGAAGTCGGCCGTGTGCTGATTGAAGATCGAGACGCCCGTGATGTCGGCCGGAAGCAGGTCCGGGGTGAACTGGATCCTGCGCACCTGGCAATCGATGGAGCGTCCCAGCGCCTTGGCCAGCATGGTCTTCCCCACCCCGGGAACGTCCTCCAGCAGTAAGTGTCCCTGCGCCAACAGCACTGTCAGGGCGAGGTCGATCGCCGCGGCCTTGCCCTCGATCACGCTGCCGATCGCGCTGCGGACACGCTCCACCACGGGCATCAACTCCCCCAGCGTGGCGGCATCCACTGAGTTCTCCACCTTGAGGGCCTCCTCGGGTCGGACGTGGGCAAAGCCTAACCCGGTCCCGTTCAGCCCCCAGATCGCTGGTTGGGGCCAGCCCGGACGCCATCGGTGAGCCGACCCGGACCGCTTCCGCCAGCCGACGGCGATTCGATCCAGCCGGCAGCCGGGGTGGAGAAACCGGGAGATCGAGGGAGCAGAATCCGGGGAAGTGGAGCGAAGTGGAGTAGAGTGGTGCACAGTGGAGAAACCGGGAGGCGTCGTGGAGCTGGGGGGTGGGTCTCATGTTCATGGGGCAGCACACGCCGAAGCTCGACGACAAGGGCCGGTTCTTCCTGCCGGCGAAGTTTCGGGCGGAACTCGCCGACGGGGTCGTCATCACCAAGTCGCAGGAACGTTGCTTGGCGATCTACCCGGTCGGGGTGTACGCCGAAATCCTGCGCCGGGCGACCGCCGCGCCGACCGCCTTGAAGAAGGTGCGCGACTACCAGCGATACCTGGCCGCGCAAGCTTCGGAGGAGCGTCCGGACGCCCAAGGCCGGCTGACGATCCCGCCCATGCACCGCAGGTACGCGGGCTTGGTGAAGGACATCGCGGTCGTGGGTGCGGTCGACCGGCTGGAGGTTTGGGATCTGGACGCCTGGGAGGCCTACTCCGAGGCGAACGAGTCCGAGTTCGCCGATCTGAACGAGGAGGTCTTCCCGGGTCTGTGATCCGGATGACCGTCGCCGCCCACGCGCTGTGGCTTCAGCCTTCGGGGCCCGTCCCCCTGGCGCACCTTCCCCGGTGCCAGGTGGTCTTCCCCGGGATTCGAAGGCTGAAACCAGAGTGCGCGGGCGTCGGTGAGCCGGCGCGCCGAAGGCGGCCGAGGTGAGGATCGAGATGGACGAGCCGACCCGCCGGCCGGGGCATGTTCCCGTCCTGGAGGACCGGGTCGTCGAGCTCTTGGCTCCGGCACTCGCCGGGGCCGAGTCCGTTTATGTCGACTGCACGCTCGGTCTCGGTGGGCATGCGGAAGCGATCCTGAACCGTTGCCCGAACGCGTCTCTGATCGGCATCGATCGCGACCCGGCGGCCCTGGAGCGCGCGGGGCAGCGCCTGGCGCCCTTCGGTGACCGGGTCCGGCTGGTCGAGGCCGTGTACGACCGGCTGGGCGAGGTCCTGGCGGACGCCGGCAGGCCGCAGGTCCAGGCCGTCCTTCTCGACCTCGGGCTGTCATCGCTGCAGATCGACGACCGCTCACGTGGCTTCGCCTACGCGACGGACGCCCCACTGGACATGCGGATGGGGACGACCGCCCGGACGGCCGCCGACGTGGTGAACACCTACAGTGCAGGCGAGCTGGCCCGCATCCTGCGCTGGTACGGCGAAGAACGCTTCGCCGACCGGATCGCTCGCCGGATCGTGGCCGAGCGAGCCGCGGAACCGTTCGCGTCGTCCGAGCGCCTGGTCCGGGTCCTGAGCGACGCCATCCCCGCGGCCGCCCGGCACAGCGGGGGACACCCGGCCAAGCGGACGTTCCAGGCGCTTCGGATCGAGGTGAACGCCGAGTTGGACGCCCTGGCCGGCGTCCTGCCGCAAGCCGTTGACGCGCTCGCCCTGGGCGGACGAATCGCCGTGCTGGCCTACCACTCGCTCGAGGATCGGCTGGTCAAGCAGGCGTTCCGGGCCGCTACCAGCGACCGGGCGCCGAGAGACCTGCCGGTCGTGCCGCGCGAGTTGCGCGCCCAGCTCCGGCTGTTGACCCGCGGGGCTGAGCGTCCGGGCGTCACGGAAGTCCAAACCAATCCGAGGGCCGCGTCGGCCCGGCTGCGCGCGGCAGAGCGTTTCGAGGAGGCGGCATGAGCTCGTTGTGGGCACCCCTGCGGGGACTGACCGATCGGCAGGAGCGGTCCCGGTTGCGGTTGCGCCTGCTCCGCAGCCCGGCGCGACGCCTGGCCCGCCTGCCGTTCCTGTTGGTCCTCGCCTCGATCCTCGCGGTCGGCATGATCGGCGTCCTGGTGCTGAACACCACCCTGCAGGACCAGGGCTTCCAGATGCGCGCCCTGCAGCGGCAGTCGACCGAGCTCGGCTATACCGAGGCCGACCTGAAGCTGCAGGTCGACCAGGCGCGCGCTCCCGAGGAGATCGGACGCCTGGCGTCCCGCTTGGGGATGCGGGCCAATACCCACGCGGTGTACGTCCAACTGCCCAGCGGAAAGATCCTCGGCACCCCCACCCCCGTGTCGAGCGAGGACATGCCAAGCCTCGTGGTAAAGACCAAGGAGGAGGTCGACGCAGAGGCTCGCGCCCGCGCCGAAGCCGCCCAGCAGGCCAAGGCTCGGGCCAAGGCCGAAGCCGAAGCGAAGGCCAAAGCGGAAGCTGAAGCCAAGGCCAAGGCGGAGGCTGAGGCGAAGGCGAAAGCCGAAGCCGAGAAGAAGAAGCAGCAGGCCAGCGTGAAGCCCACGCCCAAGCCGAGCACGAAGAAGCCAGGAGGCCGTTGATGCCGAACAGCGCCGGGCGCCGCCCCTCACCTCGGTCGGCGCGCGGGCCGCTGATCGGTGATCGGATCGCTGCCTACCTCAACGGTCGTCCCCAACCCCGCGGACGCCGCCGCGTCACCCGCCTGCCGCTGGCCGACTCCGTGGGGCGCATCAGGATCGTGTTGTTGGCCCTCGCGATCCTGATCTCCCTGTGCGCCGGTCGGGCGTTGCAGGTCCAGGCATTCGACCCCGATGCGTACGCGGACGAGGCCGCGCGCGCGATCACGCAGTCGCAGGTGCTGCCCGCGATGCGCGGTCAGTTCACCGACCGGACCGGGCAGATCCTCGCCACCACAGTCCCGGCCGTCTCGATCATCGCCGACCCGGTGATGATCGCCACCAACGGCCGCAAATCCGACCAGATGAAGCCCTCGGACATCGAGTTCGCCAAGAACGCGCCGGGGCAGATCGCCGCGATTCTCGCCAAGCACATCGGAGGCACGCCGGAGCAGTATCTGGCCGCGCTGACCAAGCCCAATCTGCGCTACTCCATCGTTGCCAAGGGCGTGCCGTCCATTACTTACGAGGAAATCCGCAAGGACATCAGCGAAGGCAACCTGATCGGGATCTACCGCGAAGTCCACCCGTTGCGCACCTACCCGGGCAAGACCCTCGCGGCCAACGTGCTGGGCTTCGTGAACGCCGACGGCGTCGGCTCCGGTGGCCTGGAGTACTCGCTGAACAGCCAACTGGCCGGCACGGCGGGCCGGGAGATCTACACGAACTCACCGGACGGCCGGATCCCGCTCGGGTACAGCGTCGTCACCCCGGCGGTGAACGGCATCAACTACCAGTTGACGCTGGACGCCGAACTGCAGTGGATGGCCGAGCGCCGGATCGCCGACACCGTGGCCCAGACCCGAGCCAAGTCGGGCACGCTGATCGTCCTCAACGTGAAGACGGGCGAGATTCTTGCGATGGCGAACGCGCCCACCTTCGACCCGAACAACCCGTCGGCGGCCAAACCGGCCGCACTCGGCAACAACGCCATCACCAACGCCTACGAGCCCGGCTCGGTGGAGAAGGTCCTGACGATGGCTGCGCTCGCCGACGCCGGCCTGGTGACCGCCGACACGCACGTGGAGGTGCCGGGCAGGATCGCGTCCGACGGCGGCTCCATCAAGGACGCCTGGCCGCACGACACGCTCTACCTGACGGCCCGCGGCGTGGTCGCCTACTCGTCCAACATCGGCACGCTGAAGCTGGCCCGCTCAATCGGGAAGGACAAGCTGCTCGACTACCTGAAGTCGTTCGGGCTCGGCGCCAAGACCGGGCTACCGCTGCCTGGCGAGGGGGCGGGGCAACTCCCGCCGGCGAGCATGCGCGATGGCGTCAAGGACCAGATCGCCTTCGGTCAGGGCCTCAGCGTGACGGCTATCCAGGAGGCGGCCGCCATCGCCGGCATCGTGAACGGGGGCGTCTACAATCCGCCCTCGCTGATCAAGTCGGCCACCGACGGCGCCGGTAACCCGGTGGCGATCGCCAAGCCGCAACCCCGGCGAATCATCTCCCCGGAGGCTTCGGCGACGGTGCGAGACATGATGCAGGCGGTCGTGACCAGCGCTGCGGCCCACAAGATTTTCCCCATCGAGAACTTCCGCACCGGTGCCAAGTCGGGCACGGCCGAGAAGTTCCAGCAGTCGTGCCACTGCTACTCCGGCTACGTGACCTCGTTCATCGGCACAGGCCCGATCGAGGACCCGCAACTGCTCACCTACGTGGTGCTGGACGAGCCGGCAGAGGGTCAGCATCACGGCAGCATCAGCGCTTCCCCGGCATACCGGGACATCATGCGCATCGCGCTGCCGCGCTACGGCGTGAAGCCCTCGGACGGGCCCGACATCGAACGCGAGATCACCTACGCCTGACCAAGTCCGGGCGCGGTTCGCGGGGAAGTAGATAGCGTGTCGAGCGATGGATGACGTGAGCCCGACGATGCGCCCCACCGGCCTGGCCGGGGTGCGCTTTCGAGACCTGTTCGGGAGGGCTGTCGCCGCCGAGGCGGGGGATCCGATCGTCACCGGGGTGACGCTCGACTCTCGCCGGGTGCGACCAGGGGATCTCTACGTCGGCCTGCCTGGCCGCCTCACCCACGGGGCCCGATTCGCGGGGACGGCGCTTGCGGCCGGAGCGGTAGCGGTGCTGACCGACGCCGACGGCGCGGCCCAACTGGCCCCCGGAGTGGCCGTGGCCGTGGTCGGCGACCCGCGGCTGGCCATGGCCCAGGCTGCGGCAACGGTTTACGGTCGGCCGGCCGAGCGTCTGACGATGTTCGCGATCACGGGGACGAACGGAAAGACCAGCACCACGTTCATGGTGGAGGCCGGCCTGGCCGCGTCCGGCCGGGTGGCCGGAACATTGGGGACCCTCGGCTTTCGGCTGGACGGCCATGCCCTGGCCGCATCGAGGACCACCGTGACCACCCCGGAATCGTCCGACCTGCAGGCGATCCTGGCCGTCATGGAGCAGGGTGGAGCCTCTTGCGTGGTGATGGAGGTCTCCTCGCACGCATTGGCGATGGATCGGGTGGCCGGGGTCCGGTTCGACGTCGCCGCATTCACGATGCTCGGCCACGACCACCTCGACTTCCACCCGAGCATCGACGACTACTTCGAGGCCAAGGCAGCGCTGTTCGCCCCGGAGCGCACGCGGGTGGCGGTGGTGAACATCGACGATCGCTGGGGTGCGAAGCTGGCCGACCGCATCACGTCCCAAGGTGAGGTGCGCCTCTTCTCGACGAGCAACTCACGCCCGGCCGACTACCGGATCCGCGGCTGGCGGCCCCGCCCCGACGGAGGCAGCGACATCGACCTCGAAACCCCGCGAGGTGCCCTGCGCTTCGGCGTGGCGATGCCGGGCGAGTTCAACGTCCGCAACGCGGTGACCGCGCTGGCGATGCTGGTGGCCGGCGGGGTTGAGCCGGCCGACGCCGTCCGTGGGCTCGAGTCCGCATCGGTCCCCGGCCGGATGCAACGAGTCGACTTGCCGGGCGGCCCGAACGTCGTCGTGGACTTCGCGCACACACCCGAGGCGGTGGCTGCGGCGCTGGCGGCGCTGCCTGGGCGCAAGGTCGCCGTGCTGGGCTGCGGGGGAGACCGCGATGCGGCCAAACGCGGCCCGATGGGCGCAGTGGCGGTTCGGGGGGCAGACGTGGTCGTCGTGACGGACGACAACCCTCGCAGCGAGGACCCGCAGGCCATCCGCGCGGCCGTCCTGGCTGGGGCCAAGGCTGCGGCGACCAGGGGCCAGACGGTACTGGACGGCGGGGATCGCCGCTCCGCGATCACCACTGCGCTCGGCCTGGCCCGGCGCGGCGATTGGGTCGCGATCCTGGGAAAGGGCCATGAGCAAGGCCAGCAGATCGGGGACACCACCCTGCCGTTCGACGACGTGCGGGTAGTGGGGGAGCAGTGGGCGGGGATGGCCGGCCCGGAAGGGGGTCAGTGATGGACCTACTTACCGCTGGCCAGGTCGCGAACCTGGCCGAGGGCTACGTCCATCCACCCGCTGCGGACGACGCGGCCACCGGCCCGGGCGTGGTGATCGATTCGCGACAAGCCGACGCCGGAGCCCTGTTCGTGGCGCTCCCCGGGGAGCGCGTCGACGGACACGACTTCGTCGCGGCGGCCGCCGCGGCCGGAGCGGGTGCGGCGCTGGTCACGCGGGTGCTGGACGCCCCGATCCCCCAGATCGTGGTGCCCGACTCGGTGCGGGGGTTGAGCGCTTTGGCCCGCGGACTGGTGCGGCGCGCCGAGCCCGGACTGTGCGTCCTCGGCATCACCGGGTCGTCCGGGAAGACGAGCACCAAGGACCTACTGGCCCAGGTGCTCGAGGACGCCGGTGCCACGGTCTCGCCGGCCGGATCGTTCAACAACGAGATCGGCGTCCCCTTGACCGCCTGCCAGGTGGACGCCTCAACGCGCTTCCTGGTGTCCGAGCTGGGGGCCCGGGGCATCGGCCACATCGCTTGGCTGTGCTCGATCGTCCGACCGCGGGTGGGCGTCGTCCTGAACGTTGGGCATGCCCACCTGGGCGAGTTCGGGGACGTCGCCACGATCGCGCGGGCCAAGGGTGAACTCGTGGAATCGCTGCCCGCCGACGGCTGGGCGGTGCTCAACGCCGACGACGCCCACGTGTCAGCGATGGCCGGCAGGACGGCGGCCAAGGTCGCGCTCTTTTCGTCGCGTGGGCGTCCCGCCGCGGCCGCCGACCGGCTCGTCTGGGCCGATGACGTCACGGCCGACGACCTGCAGCGCCATTCGTTCACGCTCTGGACCGCTAGTGGCCCGAGCGTGGCCGGGCCGGCACCGGTCAGTTTGCGCGTCCTGGGTCAGCACGCGGTCGCGAATGCCTTGGCAGCGGCCGCCGCGGCGCTGTGCGCGGACGTCGCCCTGCCGGCCGTGGCTGCGTCACTGAGCGCGGCCGAGCCGAGGTCGCGCTGGCGCATGGAGATCGTCGAGCGTCGCGACGGGGTCGCGATCCTGAACGACTCGTACAACGCCAACCCCGATTCCATGGCGGCCGCACTCGACACGCTGGCGCAGGTGGGACGCGCCCGACGTCGGACGCACCCGCGGGCGCGAACGGTCGCCGTCCTGGGCGACATGCTCGAACTCGGGGCGGCTGCCGCAGCAGAGCACCGCACCATCGGGGCCCTGGCGGCGATCTTGGGCGTCGACGAAGTGGTGGGAGTGGGCGAGTTCGGCCCCGAACTGGTGGCGGGCACTGCGGAAGGCACAACCCGTGGGCAGGCCGTCGGGGCCAAATCCGATGTGGCAGGGTACCTGGCTGGGAGGCTGAACCCGGGTGATGTGGTCCTGGTCAAGGCGTCGCGCGGCCTCGCACTGAACACGGTCGCGGACGACCTGCTGGCCGCGGGCTGAAGGGGAGACGGGCGATGAAGACCATCCTGTTGGGCGGCGGCCTGGCCATGCTGGGCACGCTGCTTGGGACGCGGGTAGCGATCGGCTTGCTCGTCAAGCGGGGCTACGGTCAGTTCATCCGAGACGACGGGCCGACGTCCCATCACACCAAGCGCGGCACCCCGACCATGGGCGGCATCGTCATCATCGTGGCTGTGGTGCTCGCGTACGCGATCGCACACCTGGCGACCTGGCGTCCCCCGACCTACCCGGCGATCCTGGTCCTGTTCTTGTTCGTCGGCCTGGGCGGGGTCGGTTTTGTGGACGACTGGATCAAAATCTCCAAGGCCCGTTCGCTCGGCCTCGGGAGCAAGGCCAAGCTCGCGGGCCAGATCGGCGTCGGGGTGGTCTTCGGGACGCTGGCCCTGATGTTCCCGAACGAACGCGGCATCACCCCGGCTAGTTCGTTCGTCTCGTTCCTACGCGATCTGCAGTTCTTGCCGCTCCTCCCTGTCTTGGCCGTGGCCTGGATCACGTTGTTGGCGACCGGATTTTCCAACGCGGTCAACCTGACCGATGGCCTGGACGGTCTGGCCACCGGCGCATCCACCACCGTCTTCGCCGCCTACGGGCTGGTCGGGATCTGGCAGTACAACCAGTCGTGTGCCTCGATCTCCACGATCTCGGCGCGCTGCTATGAGGTCCGAGATCCCCATGACCTGGCCGTGGTGGCGATGTCGCTGGCCGGCGCGTGTTTCGGTTTCCTGTGGTGGAACGCCAAGCCGGCCAAGATCTTCATGGGCGACACCGGCTCACTGTCCTTGGGCGGGGCGATGGCCGGGCTGGCGGTCTGCACCCGGACGGAGCTGCTGCTGATCGTGCTCGGCGGCCTGTTCGTCATCATCACGTTGTCGGTGATGCTTCAGGTTGGCTGGTTCAAGTTGTCCAAGGGCAAACGTCTGTTCAAGATGGCACCGCTGCAGCATCACTTCGAGATGATCGGCTGGCAAGAAGTGACCATCGTGATCCGCTTCTGGATCATCGCGGGGCTGTGCGCCAGCGTGGGGATGGGGATCTTCTACGCCGAATGGGTGGTCGGGCAGTGAACGCCGGCGCTTGGCTGGCCAAGGCGGATCGGTTGTCGCCGTGGCCGCAGGCGCGGGTCGTCGTCGCCGGTCTGGGGACCTCCGGGTTCGCCGCGGCGGACGGCCTGCTCGAACTCGGCGCACGCGTGCTCGTCCTCGACGACGCGGACACCCCCGCCAACCGTGACAAGGCGACGCTCCTGGAGCATCTGGATGCGGCCGTCCGGCTGGGGCCAGGCTCGACGGCCGAACTGCCCGCCGACGTCGACCTGGTCGTGACCTCGCCGGGCTGGCTACCGACGACTCCGCTTCTGGCGCAGGCGGCCAGCCGCGGGATTCCCATTTGGGGTGAGGTCGAACTCGCTTGGCGGCTCTCCCAGCCCGATCGGGTCGTCCCGTGGCTGGCCGTCACGGGCACAAACGGCAAGACCACGACCACGCAGATGCTCGAATCGATGCTGCGAGCGGCTGGGCTGACAACGTCCGCCGTCGGCAACGTGGGTCGTCCCATCATGGAGGCGGTCTTGGACGACGTCACCTACGACGTCCTCGCGGTGGAACTGTCCAGCTTCCAACTGCACTGGTCGCACAGCCTCGCTCTGCACTCGGCGGCGGTTCTGAACCTGCAGCCCGACCATCTGGAGTGGTACGCGGAGCCGGCCGGCTGGTCGGTCGCCGCGGACGATCCGATGGCGGCCTACGCCGCTGACAAGGCGACGATCTATTCGCGCGTGACGCACTCGGCCATTTACAACGTCGCCGATCCGGCCACGCTGAAGATGGTTGAGGACGCGGAGGTGACCGAGGGTGCTCGGGCGATCGGGTTCACCCTGGGCATCCCCAAGGTGGCCGAGTTGGGCGTCGTGGACGACCTGATCGTAGACCGGGCCTTCATCCCCCAGCGCCGCGACTCCGCCCTGGAGTTGGCCAAGCTGAGTGACGTCGTCCCCTTTGCGCCGCACAACGTCGAGAACGCGTTGGCGGCAGCCGCGCTGGCCAGGTCCTTCGGCGTCCCGGCGACCGCGGTGGCGCAGGGCCTCCACGATTTGAAGCTGGGCGGCCACCGGATTCAGACGGTCGGCGAAGTCGGCGGCGTCAAGTACGTGGACGATTCCAAGGCCACCAACCCGCACGCCGCGCAGTCTTCGCTACGGGCTTTCGAGTCGGTGGTTTGGATCGCCGGCGGACAGGCCAAAGGCACGACTTTCGACGACCTGGTCGCGGCCAACGCGGCCAAGCTGCGTGGGGCAGTGCTCTTCGGTATCGACCGGCAGGTCGTTGCGCAGGCTCTCGCCCGACACGCACCCGAGGTCCCGGTGATCGTCCTCGACTCGACCGACACTGGAACCATGGGACGGGCGGTAGCCGCCGCGGCATCCCTGGCTCGGCCGGGGGACGTGGTGCTCCTGGCTCCCGGCTGTGCCAGCAAGGACATGTTCGTCGATTACGGCGCTCGCGGTGATGCCTTCGCCGCCGCGGTCGACGCGATGCAGACAGACGGTCAGCGTTAGGAGTTACCCGGTGGCGATCCTCACCCCGAACAAGCCGGTCGCCGGAAATCCGAGGGGGATCGCGAAGGGTTTGGCCGACCGGGTGGGTTTCGTCGGCCAGATGCTGAGCCGGCCGCTGGCCAGTTACTACCTGGTGCTGATCTCTTCGGTGCTCCTGCTCTCGCTTGGCATGGTGATGGTGCTCTCCGCGTCCAGCGTCTTCGCCTCGCTCACCGAGAAAGACTCCTACTACTACGCCAAACGTCAGGTCGTGTTCCTGGTCGCCGGGTTCTTGGCGGCCTGGTGGATCGCCCGCACCAAACCTTCCGTACTGCGGGGGCTGGGCTGGATCGGCATCGGCGTCTCGTTCGTGCTCCTGCTCCTGACGTTCACGCCTCTGGGCTACGACGCCGGCAAGGGGAATCAGAACTGGGTGCAGTTCGGGACGTCGCTGTTCCGGATCCAGCCGTCGGAGTTCGCGAAGCTGGCCATCATCGTGTGGGGGGCCGACATCCTTTCTCGCAAGGACAAGCTGCTGGATCAGCCACGGCACCTGCTGGTTCCGTTCGTGCCGGTCAGCGGGGTCCTGATCGGTCTGGTGATCCTGCAGAAGGACCTCGGTACCGCGATGGTCATGGGGGCGATCCTGGTCGCGATCTTGTGGATGGTGGGTGCGCCCTGGCGCGTTCTGGGTGGCCTGGGTGGCGTGGTGGCCGTCGCGGTGGCCGGGCTCGTCCTGAGCAGCGGCAACCGGATGGGCCGCATCCTCGGATTCATGAACCCGGACTCCAACCTGGACGGCGTCAACCAGCAGCCGCTGCGGGGTATCTACGCCCTGGCGTCCGGGGGCTGGTTCGGTCTCGGCCTGGGCGCCAGCCGGCAGAAGTGGGGCATGCTGGTCGAGGCGCATACCGACTATGTGTTTGCGATCATCGGCGAGGAGATGGGGTTGTTCGGGACGTTGGCCGTCCTCGCCCTGTTCCTCACCCTCGGCTACGCCGGACTGCGTATCGCGCTGCGCTCCGATCAGTTGTTCTGCCGCTACGCCTCGGCCGGGGTCACGGCCTGGTTCATGATCCAGGCGCTGGTCAACGTGGCCGTCGTGCTGCGCCTGATCCCGGTCCTGGGTGTCCCCCTGCCGCTGGTTTCGTACGGCGGCTCGGCCCTTCTGGCTAACCTGTGCGCGTTGGGCGTGTTGATCTCGTGTGCCAGACAGGAGCCGGCCGCCCGCCGCCTATTGGAGAAGCGCAAAGGCAAGGGCCCGAAACCGCGGTTGACCACCGTGATCGAACGCCGCCGCCGCGCCTGAGCGGAGGAATCGCATGGTTCACGTCGTGCTGGCCGGTGGTGGCACCGCCGGCCATACCTCGCCTCTGATCGCTACCGCCGAGCGGTTGCGCGAACTCGTGCCGGACGTCGATCTGGTCGTGATCGGTACGCCGAAGGGGCTTGAGTCGCGGGTGATCCCCGCGGCCGGCCTGCGGCTTGAGCAGATCCCGCCCGTGCCGCTGCCGCGCTCCCTCAAGCCGGAGTTGTTCGCCGTGCCGGGACGGCTGTTGGCGTCCGTGCGCGAGGCGCGGCGGATCATCCAGAACCATCGTGCGGACGTGGTCGTCGGATTCGGCGGCTACGTGTCGCTGCCCGCCTACCTGGCCGCGCGGCAACAGCGGGTGCCGATCGTCGTCCACGAGGGCAACGCCGTGCCTGGTCTGGCCAACCGGATCGCCGCGCGCTTCACGCCCCACGTGGCCGTGTCGTTTCCCAAGACCCCGCTGCGCCACGCTCGCTACCTGGGACTCCCTGTCCGAGCGGGAATCGCCCGGCTGGACCGGGCCGCCGCGCGGGCCGCCGCGCGCGCTCAGTTCGACCTTGATCCCGCGCTGCCGACGCTACTTGTCAGCGGAGGATCCCAAGGTGCCCGAAGCATCAACCTGGCCACCGAGATCGCTTTGCCCGACCTGCTGGCGCGCGGCGTCCAGGTGCTGCATGTGCTTGGCCCCAAGAACTTCGCCGACGCGCCCGAGCCGCAGAACGATCCGGCCACCGGGGCGCGCTACCGGCCCGTGGCCTATGTCGCGAAGATGGAGGACGCCTACGCCGCGGCCGATCTCATGCTCGGGCGATCCGGGGCCGGAACGGTTGTGGAAACCGCCGTGGTCGGCCTACCCGTGGTCTTCGTGCCCCTGCCCCACGGCAACGGCGAGCAGGCGCGCAACGCCGACGCGCTCGTCGCCGCCGGCGCTTCCAGGCTCGTGCCGGACTCCCACCTGACCGGGGCGCGGTTGCTGGCCGAGGTGTTCCCGCTGGTGACCGATGCTCCCGCACTGGCCGCCATGACCGCGGCCGGGCACGATCTCGTCCCAAGCGACGCCGCCGGAGCGCTGGCACACCTGATCCTCGACGCGGCGGGCCGATAGCCATGCCCTTGATCACACCCGTAGAGGTGCTGCCGGCCGAGCAGCTCGGAGCGGTGCACTTCATCGCGATCGGGGGAGCGGGGATGAGCGGCATCGCGCAGCTCTTCCTCGACCGGGGGCTGGCCGTGAGCGGGAGCGACCAGGCCGATTCCCCTGCCCTGAACCAACTCCGCGAGCGGGGCGCGAGCGTGTTCGTGGGCCATGCCGCCGAGCAATTGGGCGCCGCCGAGACTGTGGTGGTATCCAGCGCGATCCGGGAGTCCAACGTCGAACTTGCGCGGGCGCGCTCGCTGGGGCTACGGATATATCACCGCAGCGCCGCGCTTGCCTCGCTCATGATCGGTCACCGTGGCGTGGCGGTGACGGGAACCCACGGCAAGACCACTACGAGCGCGATGATCGCGCACGCGCTCACCGTGGCCGGTGCCGATCCCTCGTATGTGATCGGCTCTCCTTTGGCGTTGACCGGATCGAGTGCCCACACCGGCCGCGGACCAGCGTTCGTGGTGGAGGCCGACGAGAGCGACGGCTCCTTCCGGCAGTACCCCGCTCAGGTTGTCGTGGTTACCAATATCGAGGCCGACCATCTGGACAACTGGATCACCGAGGAGGCCTACGCCGAGGGCTTCGTCGAGCTCGCCAGCGCGAGCCAGGTCGAGTTGGTGGTCCTCAGCGCGGACGATCCCGGGACCGTTGCGCTGGCGCGACGGCTGGCGTCCAAGGCGGTCAAGGTGGTGACCTTTGGCACCGAACCAGCCGCCGACGTCCGGCTGATCGACCTTGAATTCGAGGGGACGACCGCGACCGCGCGCCTGGTGGCCGGTGATTTCACTGGCCCGCTCCGGCTGAGCGTCCCGGGCCGCTACAACCTGCTCAACGCCGCAGCCGCTTTCGTCGTCGGTCGCGAGCTAGGGATCGGCGCGGCGGAGTTGTTGGCCGCCGCGGCGACGTTCGGTGGCACTCACCGGCGCTTCGAGCACACCGCCACCGCCGCCGGCGTCCGGATCTACGACGACTACGCCCATCACCCGACGGAGGTCAGCGCCACGCTGGCGGCGGCCAGGACGGCGGCCGGTAAGGGGCGGGTCGTGGCTTGCTTCCAGCCACACCTGTTCACCCGGACGCGGGACCTTTCCGCCGAGTTTGGTGCCGCGCTGGCGCTGGCCGATCGGATCGTCGTCCTCGACATCTATCCAGCCCGGGAGGATCCGATTCCCGGGATCACGGGCAGGTTGGTCGCCGATGCGGCGACCGCCCTCGCCGGGAGCGACCAGGTGTCCTACATCGCCGACAAGGACAATGGCGCGGAGGCACTGGCCGACATCGTCAGGCCCGGCGATCTCGTCTTGACCATCGGTGCCGGTGACGTCCATCTTCTGGGTCCGGCGTTGGCGCGGCTCCTGCAACTCCGAATGCCTCGGGCGGGTGCGCGTGCAGACTGACTCATCGGAGCCCGCGAGCACGCGCAAGCCCAACCCCGCGCCCGCCAAGACCCACAAGGGCCGGCGCGAACGGGTTGCGGACGTTACCGGCAGGATCGACCTTCGCCGGCGGCAGTTGCGTCGGGTCAGGCTGCGACGAGCTGGTGTGATCGCGCTCGTCTTGGTGCTGGTCGGCGCCACCGGCTGGCTGTTTGGGTTCTCGTCGGTTTTCGCTGCCCGGAAGACCTCGATCAGCGGGAGCGTCATCGTGACGTCGGACGCCGTGGCCGCGGTGGCAGGCGTCCCGCTGGGGTCGCCACTGGCCACGATCGACCCCGGCCCCATCGCCCGTCGGGTCGCCGCTTTACCCTCGGTCGCCAGTGTCACGGTCACCCGGCAATGGCCCGACACGGTCGCGATCAAGGTGACCGAGCGGGTCGCCGCGTTCGCGGTGCTGAGCCCGGTCGGCGAGTACTGGCTGACCGATGCTTCGGGGGTCATCTTTCAGACGCTCCCGGTGAATCCCAAGGGGATGCTGGTCGCTCAGCCGGGAAGCGTGGACGTCCGGCTGCTCAAAGACATCGCGACGGTCAGCGGTGCGCTTCCCAGCGCGCTGCGAAACCGCGTGGGCCGGGTCCTAGCGCCCACCCCGGATTCCATCTCGCTGAACCTGAACGCCGGGGTTCAAGTCATCTGGGGCAGCGCCGACCAGTCCGAGCTGAAGGGCCAGGTCGCCGCTGCGCTCCTGAAGACGAATGCCCGCGTGATCGACGTCTCGGCCCCGACCGCCCCGGTGACCCGGTGAGCGTCTCGAATCGCCTGAGTCTGAACTTGAGGTTGAGGGACACGCCGCCGTTTCAGCCGCATTTGGACACCCCCCAACGGGTTCTCATAGCCTCGGGGGCACGCGGCGTTGGGTCAGTAGCTTCCCCTTGACCCCAACCCAACTCGAAACCTGGTTCTGACAACGGCGAACGCTCCTAGCACGAAGGTACTTTGGTGGGAACTGCATCCCAGAATTACTTGGCCATCATCAAGGTCGTCGGCGTCGGAGGCGGCGGCGTGAACGCTGTCAACCGGATGATCGAAGCCGGGCTGCGCGGCGTCGAGTTCATCGCGGTGAACACCGACGCGCAGGCGCTCTTGATGAGCGACGCGGACGTGAAGCTGGACATCGGACGCGAACTGACCCGGGGGCTCGGCGCCGGAGCCGACCCCGACAAGGGCCGCCAGGCAGCCGAAGACCACTCCGATGAGATCGAGGAGGTCCTCAAGGGGGCCGACATGGTTTTCGTCACGGCCGGCGAGGGCGGTGGCACCGGCACCGGTGGCGCGCCGATCGTGGCCCGAATCGCTCGATCACTGGGCGCCTTGACGATCGGCGTCGTCACCCGGCCGTTCAGCTTCGAGGGCAGGCGACGTTCGAACCAGGCGGAGAACGGCATCGCCACGCTGCGCGATGAGGTCGACACGCTCATTGTGATCCCGAACGACAAGCTGCTTCAGATGACCGACCATCAGGTCGCGATCCTGGACGCCTTCAAGCAGGCCGACCAAGTACTGATGCAGGGCGTCTCGGGCATCACCGACCTGATCACCACTCCGGGACTGATCAACCTCGACTTTGCCGACGTCAAGGCGGTCATGCAGAACGCCGGCTCGGCGTTGATGGGCATCGGCTCGGCCCGCGGCGAGGACCGCGCCCGGGCCGCCGCGGAGATGGCTGTGTCGTCTCCGCTGCTGGAGGCCAGCATCGACGGGGCGCATGGCGTGCTGCTGTCCATTGCCGGTGGGTCCGATCTGGGCCTGTTCGAGGTTTCCGCCGCCGCGAACCTGATCGAGGCCGCAGCCCACGAGGACGCGAACATCATCTTCGGCACGGTGATCGACGACGCCCTCGGCGACGAGGTTCGGGTCACCGTGATCGCGGCCGGCTTCGACGGAGGGCTACCCACCCGACGCCAGCAGAGCGTCGCCAGGCAGCAGGAGCTTCGCCAGCCGGTCGGTCCGCGCCAACCAACCCAGCCGGCACCGGCGCCGCAACCCCAGCAACAGCAACAGCCCGCTCAGCCCGTCTCGCGGCCGGTGGCGCCGTCGCCGTACGAGGGTGCGCCGTCCCCGTTCGGCGGCCCGCGGCCTCAGCGCCCACGCAGTTCCGATGACGAACTGGACATTCCAGACTTCCTCAAGTAGGCGATGTTCGCCTTCCGTAACGACCCCGGCACCGATGGTGTCGGGGTCGCCTTTACCGATCGGCACGGGGGAGTCAGCCGGGGCGGGTTCGCGTCGCTGAATTTGGGCCGAACGGACGAGGACGCCCTGGCGGACGTCGCGCAGAACTTCGATCGCGTTGCAGCCGAGCTGGGGGTTGCGTCCTTGTACGTCGTGCATCAGGTGCACGGCACGCAGGTCGTGGTCGCCGGCGCCGAGGAGTTGGCAAGCTGGGGGCCGAAGTCCGCGCTCGGGGACGCCGTCCCAGGCCAACCTCGAATCGACGTGGCCGACGCGATCGTGACCGCCGAGACCGGGGTGGCCTTGTGCGTGCGAGTTGCCGACTGCCTGCCCGTCGTCTTGGCCGACCCCGCCAGTCGGGTGATCGGCGTCGCCCACGCGGGGCGCGAGGGGCTCGCTGCCGGCGTCCTACCCGAGACCGTCGAGGCCATGCGCCGCGCTGGCGCCGAGCAGATTGCGGCGTGGATCGGGCCGCACATCTGCGGTCGCTGCTACGAGGTGGGCGACGACGTGGCGGAACGGGTAGGCCGCCGCCTGCCCGAAGCGGTGGCAAAGACTGCGTGGGGCACGACCTCGCTGGATCTCGGCGCCGCCGCGATCGCTCAACTCGAGGCCCTCGAGTGCTCACTGCGCTGGGTGGGGCCGTGCACGCGTACGAGTCCCGACCTGTTCTCGCACCGCCGCGACGGCGCTCAAGCGGGCCGCCAGGCGGGTCTGGCCTGGTTGACCTGATCGGCTCGATCCCGCGGCGCGTGTCGAGGGGCCGGATGCTCGGCGCGCCGCGGCTCGGACTGTAATGTCGAAGCGACTCGCCGGATAGCTGGAGGACGAACGATGGCGGACAGACTGAAGAAGGCAGCCGTTTGGCTTGGCCTGATGTCGGACGGCTCCTACGACGACCCGGACGCCGAGTTGACTCAGGACTACGCCCGCACTCAGCCGCGGGACGCCCAGTCGCGCGGTCAGCAGCCCCGCGAGCGGTGGTCGCAGTCCAGCGGTCAGATCGAGGGCGAGGCATCCGTCACCACGCTGGACTCGCGGCGCGCGGCTCCGCCGGAGCCCATCGCGGCCACAGCGTCGGCGCCGGCCCCCCGCATCGCCGACCTCACCCGGATCCACACGCTGCACCCCCGGACCTACAACGAGGCCCGCACCATCGGCGAGAACTTCCGAGACGGCGTCCCGGTGATCATGAACCTGTCCGACATGGAGGACGCGGACGCGAAGCGTCTCGTCGATTTTTCTGCCGGGCTCACCTTTGGCCTGCGTGGCACCATAGAGCGCATTACCAGCAAGGTGTTCCTGCTGTCGCCGCAGAACGTGAACGTCGCGGCCGAGGACAAGGAGCGCATCGCCGGGGGGTTCTTCAACCAGAGCTAGCAGGGGGCAATCGTGGGTCTGGTCCGAGCAATCGCCTACTGGGTCCTGTGGTCGTACTCGATGGTCCTCATCGGCCGAGTCATCTTGTCCTTCATCCCGCTGTTCGTTCGTGACTGGCGTCCGCGTGGGCTGATGCTGTTGATCGCCGAAACGGTCTACACCCTGACCGATCCGCCCCTGCGCTTCATCGGACGATTCGTCCCCCCATTGCGGTTGGGCTCGGTCGTTCTGGACCTCGGCGTGCTGTTGCTCTTCATGGCGTTGAGCCTCGCCATGGCGCTCGTCTGATCCTTTGGCCAACGGCGGCGGGCAGGAGTAGCCTGGGGAACCCGGTGCCGAGCCGGGATGCGCTGTGGTTGCGCCAGTTTCGTTCTGTACATGTTCCCGAAACGGGGGGTAGGCAAGTAATGACGCTCAGCTTGGACGAGGTTCGCACGACCCGATTCCACTTGGCTCGCCGAAATGGCTATGAGCCGCAGGATGTGGACACGTTCGTCGACAAGGTCGAGGCGACCATGACGCAGCTGACCGAGGAGAACGAGACCCTGCGCAAGCAGGTCGAAGCGCTGCGGGACGCTGCCCAGGCGGAGCCGGCTGCGGCTGGCGACGGTGCCGATGCCTCGTCCAGAATTGCCGAACTCGAGGCCGAGAACGCCGAGTTGCGCGGTCGTCTGGAAACGCCTGCAGAGCAGCCGGTCGAGTCCGACGATCGGGACGCCCGCATCAGCGAGTTGGAGTTGGAGAACACCGAGCTGCACCTCCAGGTCGAGGGCCTGATGGAGACCGCCGCGGCTGCCTCCAGCCAGGCCGATGCCGGCAGTGAGCCGGCTGCCCCGCAGTCGCTCATCGTGACCACCAGCGCGGAGGCGTCCCCAGCGGTGATTCGCCTCGTCCAGTTGGCGACCGAGCAAGCCGAGCAGGTCGTCGGGGATGCCCGCGCCGAGGCGGAGCGGCTGGTGGCAGAGGCGCGCGCTCGAGGCGAGGAATCAGAAGCGCAGGCCCGGGCAGGTGCCGAGCAGTTGAAGGCGGATACGCAAAGCCGCCGGGACGAGGTCGAGGCCGAACTTGAGGCCAGGCGCGCTGAGATCCTAGGTTCCCTGGAGTCGGACCGCGAGGCGCTGGCCGCGCACGTGGACTCGTTGAGGTCGTTCGAGGGCGACTATCGCCAGCGTCTGCGCGATCATCTGAATGAGCACATCGCCAATCTGGAGGCAGCCCGGTTCGAGCCGGAAACCGCGCCGAGCGCGCCCCCGGAGAACTCTGGAACCCCGCGCCTAGACGCGCTGCTGAATAACGAGTAGCACTGACCTTTGCGAAAGCCGCCCCCAGCACAGTGGGGGCGGCTTTCCTCGTTCGTACGCTTTTGGTAACCCGGGCGCCAGTGCGTTTTTGCCCGGTGGTACTGTGCGGACCTCAAACCGCAACTCAAAGGAGTGGCCGATGCCTTCGGCTCGCAAACCAGCGGCCTCGGCCGATCCTGAGGAGGACCAGGTGATCCCGGTCCTTCCTGGTGAGGACCCCTGGACGCCGGAGGAGCTCGCGGAGATCCGTGAGGAGTTACACGAGGAGGCCGCCCGGATGCGCCACGCGATCGGCGTAGCCGAAGCCGAGCTGGTCGGGCTATTGCGCGACACGGCCGAGGGCGCCGGGCGCGACCCGGCGGACGTGGGGTCGTCCAACTTCGAACGCGATCAGGAGATGTCGCTGGCTCACAATGCCCGCGAGATGCTGGATCAGGTCCAGTTGGCCTTGCGGATGTTGGACAACGGCCAATACGGCAGTTGCGAGTCCTGCGGACGTCCGATCGGCAAGGCTCGGCTTCAAGTCTTTCCCCGGGCGACGATGTGCGTGGCCTGCAAGCAGCGCGAGGAACGGCGATAGCGGCGGTGCCTCGCCCCGACGCGGTCATCCCCGCAGCGCGGGCTCGTTGGCTGATCGGGGCGATCGCAATCCTGGGCTACGCGTTGGACCAGGGGTCAAAGGCCGCTGTGCTGGCTTGGCTGGATCCTCAGGATCCTGTTCGGCTACTTGGTGGCCTCCTCACGTTCCGGTTGGTCTTCAACCCCGGGGCGGCATTCAGCCTGGGCGAGAACCTCACGGTGGGTCTCACTTGTCTGGCTATCGGCGCGCTGGCATTCGTGCTGCTGTGGATGTCGCCCAGGGTGCGGAACCGACTCTGGGCCGTCGCCACCGGATTGCTGGCCTGCGGCATCGCCGGGAACCTCACGGATCGCCTCTTTCGGCCGCCCGGTCCCTTTCGCGGTGAGGTCGTCGATTTCATTTCGCTGCCCTACTTCGCGATCTTCAACGTCGCCGACATGTGCTTGGTTGCGGCGGTCGTCGTGATCATCGCCAACTCCTTCTTCTCCCCGGTCACGATGGCGGGCGCCCGAGTGGCGCCCGAGGGCGAGCGTCCTGACTCCCGGGGCGGAGTCAAGGAAGTGGATGCGGAGGGCACGAAGGACGTCGGGTCCGAACGATCATGACCGCCATCCACCTGGTTCCAGATGGGTTGGCGGGCGAGCGGGTGGACACGGCCGCGTCCCGGATGACTGGGCTGAGTCGTTCCCGCATCGCTGAGTTGGCTGCCCAGGGTGGTGTTCGGGTTGATGGGTTGCCGGTCGGTAAGTCGGACAGGATTCGGGGGGGTGCGCTCCTCGAGGTCGACGTCGAGTCCGTCCCGGTGGCGCGAGTGGTTCCCGCAGCGGTGGCGGGGATGAAGATCGTCCACGACGACCCGGACATCGTGGTGGTCGACAAGCCCCCAGGGGTAGCGGCGCACCCGTCCCTTGGTTGGGAGGGTCCGTCGGTGGTCGAACACTTGGCCGCAGCGGGCTTCCGAATCTCAACGTCGGGAGCGGCCGAGCGGCAGGGGATCGTGCAGCGGCTGGACGTCGGCACGTCCGGCCTGATGGTGGTCGCCAAGAGCGAGCCCGCCTACACGGCGTTGAAGCGGGCGTTTCGCGATCGCGAGGTGGCCAAGGTCTACCAGGCGCTGGCGCAGGGGCACCCCGACCCCTTTGTGGGCACGATCGATGCGCCCATCGGCCGTCATCCCGGAGCCGAGTACAAGATGGCGGTGGTCTCGGGGGGACGGCATGCGGTCACGCACTACGAGACGATCGAGGCGCTTCGCCACCTGACTCTGCTGAAGATCCGGCTCGAAACCGGGCGCACCCACCAGATCAGGGTGCACCTGGCGGCCATCGGGCACCCCTGCGCCGGCGACCCGACCTACGGACCGAATCCGCCACTCGCGCAAAAGCTGGGCCTGGACAGGCAGTGGCTGCACGCTTGTGAGCTCGGCTTCACGCATCCGGCGACTGGTCGACATGTGTCGTTCACCTCCGATTCCCCAGATGATCTGAAATGGGCGCTGGAGGTGGCCAAGGGCCTGAAATAGCCCTGAGTACCGACGATGCCGGACTAGGGTTTGGGTGTGCGTAGAGCAAAGATCGTTTGCACGCTCGGGCCGGCCACCGACACGCTGGAGAAAGTCACGCAGCTGGTCGAGGCGGGAGCCGACGTTTTCCGACTGAACATGAGCCACGGTGATCACGCCGATCACGCCCGAAGGCTCCAGATCGTCCGCGAAGCAGGACGGGCCTGCAATCGCACGGTCGCCGTCTTCGCGGACCTGCAAGGACCGAAGATTCGGCTCGGCCGGTTCGCGGACGGACCGTGCATCCTTGAAGACGGTGTCGAGTTCACGATCACCACCGACGACTGCCCCGGGGACGTCCACAGGGTCTCCACCACTCTCAAGACACTTCCCGAGGACGTCAAGGTTGGCGACACGATCCTCGTCGACGACGGCAAGATCCAACTCACGGCGACCGCCGTGAGCGATACCGACGTAACTACGCAGGTGGTTGTCGGTGGCCCGGTCAGCAATAACAAGGGCATCAACCTGCCCGGCGTTGCGGTCAGCGTCCCCGCCCTGAGCGAAAAGGACACCGACGACCTGCGGTGGGCACTGCGCAACGGTGTCGACATGATCGCCTTGTCGTTCGTGCGCTCCGCCGAGGACATCGACGCCGTCCACGCCGTGATGTCGGAAGAGGGCCGGACGCTGCCGGTCATCGGCAAGCTCGAGAAGCCGCAGGCGCTGGAGAACCTCGAAGCCATCATCGACGCCTTCGACGCCTTCATGGTCGCCCGGGGGGACCTCGGCGTGGAGTTGCCGCCCGAGCAGGTCCCGGCCGCCCAGAAGGAGATCATCAACGCCGCGCGGCGTTGGGCGAAGCCGGTGATCGTGGCGACCCAGATGCTGGAGTCGATGATCAGTTCCCCCCGGCCGACTCGGGCCGAGACGTCGGACGTAGCCAACGCCGTCCTGGACGGCACGGACGCGGTCATGCTTTCGGGCGAGACCGCCGTCGGCAAGTACGCGGTCGAGGCCGTGAAGATCATGGCGCGGATCATCGAGGCCACTGAGGAACACGGCCTCGAGCACATCTCGCGGATCAACTGGGACCCGCACACGGTCGGAGGCGTGATCGCCAAGGCCGCGGCCGAGGTGGCCGAACGCGTCGGCGCGCGTTACCTCGTCGGCTTCAGCCGCTCCGGCGACACGGTTCGTCGGTTGTCCCGGCTGCGCTCTCGTATTCCGGTGATCGCGTTCACCCCGGACGAGGAGGTCAGCCGCGATCTCGCCCTGATCTGGGGTGTCCGGACCTTCGTCACTCCGGTCTGGGACACGGTCGACCAAGCCGTGCGGCAGGTGGAGGCGACGATGACAGGCAGCAGCTTGGTCGAAAGCGGCGACCGGATCGTCATCGTGTCCGGCACCACCTCCAGCACCACTGGCACCACCAACGCCCTGCGGGTGCATTCGATCCCGTGACGGTGGCAACAAGAAGTCGGCGACCCATGCGGGCCGCCGATTTCTTTGTGCCGGGAAGGGGATTCTGCACCCCTTGACAGCTTAGATCCGCCTGCGCCGACCCCAGGACAGCCCCCGAGGGGCATACCCGGGGGCCGTCCACCGTCCGGCGCCAAGTTATCGGGGGTCTTGGGTCCTGTGATGGAGTCGACGATCGGCGCCAATCCGTGCCCACTCCGGCCCAGTCGTGCCCGCCTTTTGGCGTTGGCACCACAGGGCACGACTGGCGCTGGTGCTAAGTTACCGGGGTCCGGCGGGGGATTGTTGCGCCTAATGCGGGGGCATTGCATGAGTGGGTTCGGTCGGCGCTTCGACACGTGCTTTGTGAGACCTCGGTGGCTCCGTGCGTGTGCGTGGGGTGTTGCACGGAAGTCGCAAACTGTGCCACGACCCCACCTCTGCCAGAGCTATTCCCCTAGTCAGATGCCCATTTTCAGTTGTGCCGGGAAGGGGAGTCGAACCCCTACGCCCTTGCGGGCAGACGGGTTTGAGCCGTCCGCGTATACCATTCCGCCACCCCGGCGAGCGGCGAGCTCAATCGCCCAACGTCGCCAGTAGAGGATTGTGCCACAGGTTGGTCGCCCCCTGTGCGGCGGCGTAGGCTTAGCGTCGCTTGTCCGCACGAGAAACTGTTCCCCTGATTGCTTGTCCGCCATGGAAAGTAGGCACCGAAGGTGAGTTCGGCCAACACCCCGCAAGCTGATCCGCCAGCCCCGCGTTCTCGCGTCTTGGTCGCCGAGGACGAGGCGCTGATCCGGCTGGACTTGGTGGAACTCCTGACCGATGAGGGCTACCAGGTTGTGGGTGAAGCGGGGGACGGCGAGCAGGCGGTCGAGTTGGCCCGGGAGTTGAAGCCCGACCTTGTCGTCATGGACGTGAAGATGCCCAAGATGGACGGCATCACGGCGGCGAAGACGATCGCCGAGGAGCGGATCGCTCCCGTCGTGATGCTCACCGCATTCAGCCAGCGCGAGTTGGTTGAGCGCGCCCGCGAGGCGGGGGCCATGGCCTATGTGGTGAAGCCGTTCGACGCTTCGGACGTCGTGCCCGCGATCGAGATCGCCATCGCGCGCTTCGCCGAGATCAGGGCGGTTGAGGCAGAGGTTGCGGATCTGGAGGAGCGCTTCGCGTCTCGGAAGGCGGTTGATCAAGCCAAGGGCCTACTCCAGGAAGGTCTCGGCCTGACCGAACCGGAGGCCTTCCGCTGGATCCAAAAGACCGCGATGGACCTACGCAAGTCGATGCGCGAGGTCGCTGAAGGCGTGATCGAGCACAGTAAGGCCAGCGGTGCCGCGTCCATTCGTGCACCCAAGCGCGCCAAGAAGAAGGCCTCCGTAGAGGATTAGGCCAATGTGCTCACGGCGTTAGTCGCTGGGGCCGATTTGACGAGCACCGCCGAGGGCGCGCAGAAGCCGAGTAGCTGGCCCGGTGTCGACCACTCCCAGCATGACGGCCAAGGCCGAGTCGTCGTCGAACGCGAGCACCACGCGTCCTCGCTGCAGGAGTCGAGGGGCTGGCCGGGCCACCGATATCCGCTCCACGCCGCATGCCCAGGAGAGTTCGCACGGCTCCAGCTTTGGGATCACGGCCAGCCGCGACGTCGTGACCAACAGATTCCCGGCAGCCTGGCGCGCCAATGCAGCGCGTGCCTCATCGGCCAGCGTGCCGCGAAGCCCCAGGAAGGACACGCCGGCGGCAACTCCCTCGGCGGGACGTCGTTGGCCGGTCTCCAGGAAGATCTCCTCGCCCTTGATATAGCCAGCTGACTCCAGCGCCAATGGGGACTCGCCGGCTCGCATTAGGGGCAAGATCGCTTCGCGGTACCACCGGAGGTAGTCCGTCACGTCGATAGCATCGCAGCAACTTCGAATCCCAGGCAGGTGAGATGAGCAACGAACCCGAAGATGAGGCCGACGTCGCGCCCGTGCTAGACGTGGACCCCGCGGCCGATGCGCTGATCGAGATCGTCCAGCGCACGTACTCGGCCAGTTCCGATGACGGCTTGGTCAGTGCCGTCGTTGGTGGTGATCTGCGGCTCAAGTCGGTGACCCTCGGTCAGGACTACGGCGTGACCGCCACCGCCCTGACCAAGGCCGTCAATCGGGCCGTCGGGGCGGCTCTCAAGACAGCCACCACCGAGACGATTGCTGCGATTCAGCAGTCCGAAGGGATCGATCCGGAACTGCGGAAGCTGCTGGGGGCACACCGATGACCGAGCGGGACTACGTCGCCGAAGTGAACGAGCGCGCCAACTGGACGCCGCCGACCCCCCCGCCGCCGGTCGACGACGCCAAGTACGCGGCCACCAAGTTCGAGGGTGTCTCCGACAACAAACTGGTCTCAGCGTTCGTGTTCGGCAGCCTCGAGTTTTCACACGTGGAGATCACCAGCGTCAAGCACCTGGACACCATCGGGGCTGACATTGTTCAAGCGGTCAACCGAGCGCTCTCCGCGGCTCAAGGGGGGGCCGCTGGTGATCTCGACAAGCAGGTGGACGATCGCATCGCCGAGTTTGAAGCCGAGATCGACAAGTTGGACAAGTCGTTGGACAACCTGGACGCGTGGCTGGATGAGTTGAACAAGCAACTGGACGAACCGGACAGTTCGTCCCTGCCACCCCCACCGTTCCCTGAGGACGGCGAGTCAGGCTGAACAATCGGCCCCCGGGAGATCCGGGGGCCGATTCGTTTGCCGTTGGTTTCCGCAGGGTCCGCATGCCAAGGCTTCGGGCGCGGTGAATCGCTGTCACCGGCGGGGACGCGTCTCGCCCAATCACGTCTGTCGTGAACGGCCGAAGGGGCCCTTCGAATGAGGGCCCCTTCGGTGATTCGGCGTAGGCCTAGTCGTTGGCCGACTTTGGCGGGGCGAAGTCCCGGGCGATGTCCTGCGCGTGCTGGGCTGCCGCCCGTCCCGCTTGGTAGTCCTGCACCACGTTCTGGAGGTTCTCCTTGACCGAGTGATGCTCGCCCAGACCTCCTGACCCAGCGGTGGGGGTTTGGGGACGATCCGGATCCTGAGCCCAGCCTCCGTCCTTGAAGCCGGGGTCGGACCCAGTGTGAACGGGGGGAGTGTGGGCCGGCGGGGAGTGGTACCCGGGGTCTTGAACCACCGGGGGCTGATGCTGACCACCACCGTGCCAGGGCGGTTGCTGATCCGGAGGGACCGGGTAGCCGCCGCCTTGTGGGTAGCCACCGGGGTAGCCGCCGCCTTGTGGGTAGCCGCCGCCCTGCGGGTAGCCACCGCCTTGTGGGTAGCCGCCGCCCTGCGGGTAGCCACCGGGGTAGCCGCCGCCTTGTGGGTAGCCACCGGGGTAGCCGCCGCCTTGTGGGTAGCCACCGCCCTGCGGGTAGCCGCCGCCTTGTGGGTAGCCACCGGGGTAGCCGCCGCCTTGGGGGTAGCCGCCGCCTTGGGGGTAGCCACCGGGGTAGCCGCCGCCTTGGGGGTAGCCGCCGCCGTGGGGGTAGCCGCCGCCTTGGGGGTAGCCGCCGCCTTGGGGGTAGCCGCCGCCTTGGTGGTAGCCGCCG
>JBDHZK010000002.1:0-58476 GCA_039811865.1 Propionicicella sp.
GGAATCGCGTGCCTGGACGATCCGCCAGGGCGCGACCGCGCCAGAGGCGGCCGGGGTGATCCACACCGACTTCCAGAAGGGCTTCATCAAGGCGGAGATCGTTTCGTTCGACGACTTGATCTCGGCCGGTTCGATGGCCGCCGCTCGCGCCGCCGGCCGCGTCCGGATGGAGGGCAAGGACTACATCATGCGCGACGGCGACGTGGTGGAGTTCCGCTTCAACGTGTAGTTCCGGTAGGGCATGAGGAGCGAGCCCACCTCATTGCCGACTGACTGGGCAGAGTAGGTCCAAGACTTGGCGCACCTGTTCTCCCTGTACCTGGCCTACGTCGCGGGGCCGGACCTCGTCGAAGAAACACTTTGCCGACCACCGCGAGTACCTGGCCAATAACTACGATGCAGGGGCCTGCCCGGCGTCTGGGCGCGAGGAGCCGGGACCGGGAGATGTCATCTTGGCGCAGGGCGAGCGTGGGTGCGTCGAAGAGATCGTGGCGACAGATCCGTTCGCCATCCACGGTGTGGCCGAGTTGCATCACTGAGTTCCTCCCCTCGATGACAGCGCTCGTTCTGAAGGACTTTCGGGAGGCTTAGGGATCGCCCACTCTCCGGGTGCTCTGAGCGCGTCCTCTGACGCTCCGCTACGGAATCTGGTCGCCTGCTGTCTACGACGCCTGAATACTGACCCCGTGGCGACAGTTGAAAACGGCCCCCCTGCCCGAGCCTGTGAGGGTGATGAGTGCGGGGGACTGGGCTGAGATCCGTCGGTTGCATCGGGCGGCTCCGCGGCGACCTTGGCCACGCGCTCGACGACCGGCATGTCGAGCTCGCGACCGCGGTCATACTTCTCATGCATCGTGGCGTCGGTGGCCGTCCGCACCGAGTCCGAGTCCCAGGTGGGGCGCGTCAGATGACCGGAGGCCAACGGGCTGAAAGGCGTCAGGCTCATGCCGAATTGCTGCGCGACCGGGATGAGCCCCCGCTCGTCCTCGCGGTAGAGCAGGATTTAGTGGTTCTGCAGGCTGGCGAACCGGGTCCAGCCGTGCTCATCGGCGAGCGCCTGTAGGTTGTGCAACTGGTAGCCATCCATCGCCGACGCGCCCGGCGCCCGCACCCGCCCGGAGCGGACCAGACCGTCCAAGGCCTCCATCGTCTCAGTCATAGGCGTCGTGTAGTCGAAGCTGTGAATGATGTAGAGGTCGAGGTAGTCGGTGCCGAGCCGCTCCAGGGTGCAGGCGATCTCGCGCTCGATCGCCTCGCAGCACAGGCGCCCTTCGTTGAAATAGACCTTCGAGGCGAGGACGACGGCCTCGCGCGGAACGCCCAGTCGCCGCAGGGCCTCGCCGATGAACTGCTCGCTGGTGCCGCGCGCGTAGACGTTGGCCATGTCGATGAAGTTCACGCCCAGCTCCAGGGCACGCGCGATGCCCCCTGGATGTGTCCGGCCTGATCACCCACTGGTGGGAGTCTAGGAAGACCATTCCGGAGCTCATCCCACCCCGGCACATGCGGGGGATCGTGATGTCGGTCTGGCCGAGTGTGGTGCGCTCCATGCGTCCTCCGTGGGTGTGGTCGGTCTCGAGCCGCTCGTTGCCGGCGTCCGGGCCGGGCGTGATGAACGCCAGCTGCTATCCGTAGCCTCCTGTTTGGTCATACCCAGGACGGTACGGCCGGGCCGCCATCCCAACCAGGGAGTACCCTCGGATGGGCGTCACGGGGTCCCAACGTAGGACGTCACTGAGTTCCTGCCCACGATGACCGACCCGTGCCTGTCGGCGTCGGCGGAGCAGCAGCTTTGCAGGAACTCAGTCAACCTGATGCCAGTCGGATACGGAACGTGATCGAATTCCGCGTTTCGGTCTGACATCTCGCAAGGATGTCGGCGCGCGATCATCGTGTCGACGTCAGCATGCTCAGCCGTGGTGGAATGCAGTCCCAAGTGATTCGCTAGCATTTCTCCGTGACGGTTCGGCCGGTGAGAAAGGGCGTAGACGTCGATGATCTCGTCATGGCGTACCGGGAGGCGCTGCTCGCCGCGGGCCACGGCATTGATAAGTTGCCTCCACCCTCTAGCGGGACTGGCCGGCCGCTGACCTCAAGTCGTGAGGCATTCGAGGTCTTTGCTGCTCTGACGGGAGCTCCTGAAGTGCTGGCGGTGCTTGAGCTCTTTGCGAGTCAGGCGGGCCTGAGGGAACGGGATGACTTCTCGGTGTCGTGCTTACCTAGTAATGGGCGAACCCCCAGAGGGCATTGTCGGGCCTCGGCAGTGTCCGTGGGCTTGGTCGAGGTGCTGGTGGTCGACTTGGACCGTTCTGGTGGCGGACTCGCCGAGGTATGCGTGGGGGGCGAGCCGGACGAAGACATCGTTTGGGCGGCGGAGCGGGCTGGTGTCTCGATCCAGCCTTCCGGCCTGGATCGAGGCGGGATCCAGCTGAGGATTCCTGGGGCTACGGCCCTGGAGCTACTGTTGGATTATCGGTTGGCACACATGGCCTCACGACGGATCTCCGCAGTCCGCGGTCGACGTCGGCGAACGCGCCGCAATGATTGGCACAACACCTGGCTGTGCGAGCTTCTCGATGCCTGCGTGGCAAGTCCGCCGTCAGGTTCTCCAACCGATGACTGGGACGTCTCGCGCGCTGACTCCGTAGTTCTCGCCCGCCAGCGTACGAGCCAGGATGATTTCAGGAGACGCCTTCTTGCATCTGGTCCTCCGGAGTGCGCGATCTGCGGCTTACGACTGCCTGAGGTGCTGGAGGCAGCTCACCTTGTTCCCCATGCGCGAGGAGGCAGGGCGAGCAGAGAAAACGGCCGACTCCTGTGTGCGAACCACCATCGGGCCTACGATGCACGCTTCTACCGATGGACAGACGTGGGGTTCGAGTGGGTGGGGGTGGGCGACGAGCCGAATCTCGGCGGGGCCTGGCCATTGAGTCACGGATGATGTCGATCGGCTACTAAACGTGGCCGAATTCCGGTTTAACGTGTAGCGTTATTGACGCGTCGCGTTAGGTTTGGCAGGCTGGTCGTGTGATCAGATCGTTCGGCGACCGCGACACCGAACGGGTCTGGTTGCGTGAACCGGTTCCGCGGCTCGATCCGCGGATCCACAAGGCCGAAAACTGCACATCCTCGACGTTGCGCCGGATCTCAACGCTCTGCGCGTCCCGCCCGGCAACCTCTCGAAGCCTTGAAGGGTGAGCGGGCGGGGCAGTACAGCATCCGGATCAACAAGCAGTGGCGGATCTCTTTCGTCTGGACCGACGCTGGACCCAATGACGTGACAATCGAGGACCATCACTGAGGTGCACCGTGACTGAGAAACTCTACCCGCCCATTCATCCCGGCGAGGTCCTCCAGGAGGACTTCCTGGACGGCTTCGGCATCACCCAGCACAAGTTGGCCGTGGCCATCAGGGTGCCGCCACGCAGGATCAACGAGATCGTGCACGGCAAGCGCCGGATCTCGGCTGACACCGCGCTGCGGCTCGGTCGGTACTTCGGGGTCGATCCGCAGTTCTGGATCAACCTGCAGGCTCGCTACGACCTGGAGGTCGAGTCGGACGCGCTTGGCGACTCGCTCGACAGCATCCAGCCGCTGCGGACCGTATGAGCCGATTGGTCGTGGTCTCCGGGCTTCCGGGGGCCGGAAAGACGACGCTGGCCCGAGGGTTGGTGGGAGTGCTGATTCGGTCGTGAGCCAGTCGATCTGCGATTCGGCTGCGCAGGCGACGCCCAGGGCCTGGCTCGGACGAGGGGGGCTGGCGCTGCTGGGTGTCTTCGCCCTCTAGGTGTGCCGATCGGCCGCGCCGCCGACACGGTGGGTACGGATCTGCATCGGCTGTTTCGGGGTCGGCCTTATCGCCAGTGCGGTCTGGTCACACTCGCCATGGCTGGCCGGGTACCCCTCCGGTCCCACCGAGGAAGGGCTTCACTCGGCCGCATTGAGCGTCGCCGGCTTCGGTTTCATCTCGGCTGCCCTCGCCACCACGATTGCGGCCAGTGGCCGCTGGGCCCGCGTGTGGAGCGGTGTCGCCCTCGTCGTGAGCAGCGTGGCGCCTGTCCTCATGGCCATCGACCCAACGCGAGCCGGACTCTGGCTGAGGGTCATGTTTGTGGTCGCGATGCTGTGGCTGGGTCGGAGGTGGGCGAACCCGTCGAAGAGGCCTGGTCGTGCCTGGGGCGTTGTTCCCTCGTGCTGGCGTTCCGTGTGCTGCTGGGGGAGTTCCGCTTCAACGTGTAGTTCTGATCGGGTGTCGGAGGCCTCGCGAAGACTCTCGGCCACGACTGTAGCCCGATTGGTCTACTGTGGAGTAGACTTTGCGTCATGACTGGTACGACAACGATCCGGGTGAGCCGCGAGACGCACGCGAGGGTGACAAAGCTCGCTGCGCAGCGCCACGAGACGATCGATGAGACGGTTGCGTGCGCCCTGCGTGCACTCCGCCAGGAAGCGATCGGTCGGGATCTCGCGATCCCGCTGACCGACGATGAGACGGTATGGCTCGATGCTGACGCCGGGTGACGTTGTCCACCTCGATCTGGGGACGCCCGCGGGCAGTGAGGCTCGACTGCAACGTCCTGCGGTGGTGGTGACTGCTGCTCGCGTAGTTCGAGGCGATCCCAACGTGGTTCAGGTGGTTCCTTTGACGAGAACTGTCCGCGACAGTGGGTCCGAGATCGTGATCGAACCCGACCACACCAACGGGCTCGGTGACGTGTCATCGGCGCAGTGTCAGCACGTGAGGTCGGTAGCGGTGACCCGGGTCAGTGCCAGGACGGGCAATGTTGGCCCGGTCATCCTCGGCGAACTGCGCGAGACGCTGGCCCTCTTGCTCGACTTGTAGCGACGGACGTCCGACGCTCGTCTGCTCGGAACCCTGTCTGGCTTTCGCCGCATTGCCCTTGGAGGGCGACGGTGTCGAGATCCGGGTCTACCTGTCCCTGGAAGCCCAGCCGCGCTTCGTCGTGGCCGGCGCTGCCGGCATGTTCGAAAACTACGTGCCGCTACGCACCGTAGCTTAGGAGGGCTCAGTGAGGCACATTCCCGGCGCTGATTGGGGGTTTCCCGGAGGCTGATGTTGGTGATCCGCGGAGCGACAGCAGTTGTCAATCGGCCACGAACGTGGTCGAGTTCAGGTTCAGTTCGTAGGGGAACGTCTCGACTCGAAGACCATCAGTGCCCCTCGGCGGTGTTCGTGAACGCGTCCCGGTGCGAGTTGCGCCACACCCCGACGACATCGCCGCCAGAGTGCGGAACTGGAGTCTCTGCTGGACGGCGATCATCGCGCCGCCGTCGACGAACTCGTTGTGGCAGAGCATCGTGGCTCACATGTTCAGACCGAAGAGGTCCTCCACACGCACGCCGAGTTCCCGGGCAAGTAGCAAGGCGAGAATGGTGGACGGCACGAACACGCCGTTCTCGACCGTGTTGACCGTCTTGCGGCTGACACCGACGCGGACCGCGAGTTCCGCCTGGCTGAGGCCCGCGCGGGTACGGGCATCCCGGAGCCGGACGACCAGGCGTCCGTCAGGCATCGGACTCGGCCCGGAGCTCGAGGACAGCCCAGACCACTCCAGTGGACAGGACGCCCAGGGTCAGCACCGGGATGGCGACCACGTGGGCGGCGACCATCTCGACGCCAAGGGCACCAGCGATCGCGACCCCGGCGGTCAGCGCAAGGGTGACGGCCAGCCCCGCCATCGATGCTGTGTGACGGTGGGCGACCGTGAGTTCGTCGCAAAGGCGAGAACGGTCGGTCGGCGTGATTCTGGAGCCGTAGAGGCCGGCCGGGGTGAATACGTACGCCAGCACGACCACAGCCCAGCACAGCAGCCCGAACAGGGTGGCTAGCCTGGCCGACCCGCCGAGGAGCGCCGCCACCGTCGCCGGGTAGCAAAGCAGCAGCAGGATGGCGCAGAATCCCAGGCACAGCACCGGACGCCGCCGGGTCAGCTTCTCCACATCCATGATTTCTCCTCGGGAGTGTCACCTTAAGGTGACACTCCCGAATGTAACCTTGAGGTGACGTTTCTGCAAGTCCAAGTGTTGCCATGGAGCCTCGATAGCACTATGCGAGCGCCTGCTTTGGGGAAAGGTAGTCCCTGCAGCGTTGTCCACAGGCACGCGGGCGTTCTTGCTCCGGCCAGAGGTAATCCACAGCGACGGGGGGTGGGTGCCGCAAGTGTCGGTGGCCAGCACCATGCTTCAGGCATGACCACTTCAATGAGATGCTCCAGAGCGCCGACGACTGCAGTGCGTTGCTGACTTCCATCCTGGCGGATGGGAAACCCAAGCGAGGTCTCACCCTGATCGCCCTCGTCGATCACGCCACCCTGCGGCTACACGGCATCGCCCGCATGCCCATCCCGCACTCGGATCGGACACACCCACGACGGGGACTACTTCACCGAGGAGTCGGTGCACGAGTTGGGCACGGCCCTGCGCGAGTTGGTTTGGGCCCAGTGGTCCGGACGCCTACTGGCCCTCGCTGGACGTGAGGCCCCCCGGCACGACCTGGTGACCGTCGTTTGCCGCGAGGGTGACCCAGGAGGTGGGCGACACCGAAAAGCAATTCCACTTCGGATGCGCTACAGCCACCACTTCCGAGCCGCCTTTCAAGGCGAGACCTTCGCGTTGACGCCCTCCGGGTGGGCCGGTTGTATCAACGCTTCTCGGGCGCTCTCCAGTGTTAGCAACGCACGGTTTGGATATTTCCGCCCCCGGCGCCGGCGACGAGAATAGCGGGGACTCGACGCGATCTCAACGGAGTTGGCAACTCGAGCCAACCTGCCGGCACTAAACGCTGTACCGCCTCGAAGTCAAGAGTCGAGTCGATGCACCATACGCATTTCGTCGCGCTGTCCATGCTCGGGCCCAGGGGGTCGAGATTCGCAGCTTGTCTACCTATGATGGGCGCCGCTGGTACGTCGCCCGCGGTGGATTGCGTTCGCGGGGCCATTGGTCCGAGAGGGGTGCCACTCGGGCGGGTCCCGGGCGAGAGCGTAAGTGGTGAGTGAAAGAATCAACCCATTGAGCTGCTCGTAGTCGGGTCCAGGGGAGGTCCGCAAATGTCCAAGGGGTCCTGGTGGTCGCCTTGCGAAGAATATCGAGCTAACGTTGCACGCTTCACGAGGACCGACGCGCTGCTCGCGTTCGCCCTCGTCGTGCTCTCCTACGCCGCGCTCTTCTTCGAGGGCCTGCGCTCGCTGACCCAGCCTCCGTCGGACGAGCCTTCGCAGATCGCACAAGGCCTAGTGGATCTGGCCGTGTGGACGGTCTTGCTGGTCGGGGTGGTCGTGATCCGGAAGCAGGGCGCATGGGGGTTGGGTCTGGGCCGTGTTCAACTCTGGGCCTCCCTGCGCGCTGGTGTCGTCGTCGCTGGGATCGTCATAGCCGTCGCATTCTTTATCGGCCTTATCCGACGACTCGCTCTCCCGGACGTGCGCGCCGAATGGTTCACCTGGGGCATTCCCTACTACCTTTTGGTGATCGGGCTCAACGAGGAACTGCTCTGGCGCGGTTTCGTAACCCCTCGGCTTTCGTCTCTGTGGCGCCGACGCTGGGTGGGTGTGGCGGTGAGCGGTGTGCTATTCGGACTCTCGCACATCCCCTTCCACTGGATGAACTCCGGACTTGGTCTGGGAGAATTCCTGGCGAGTTCGTATTGGATGGTGTTGATTCCGATGCTCTGGCACTTGCCTCTGTGGTGGCTCTATTCGCGGTGGAACTCACTGCTCGCCCCCACATTGTTGCACTTCGCGATGAACTGGTCCTCGCTTCTTACCTGAACTTTGCGCGCTCCACGTCAATGACGGTCTTCCGGTTCCGGACGGCGGGGCTTGTCGTCGCCCCCTCGACGCTAATCGGTCGAGCATGGGGAGTAGCGCTGGGGCGCCGGACGGACGATGATCCCACTGACCCCTTTCCGAGCCGATGGGATTCGTCGAAAATGGGGGCGGGGGAACGTTCGGATTCGACCTGTCGGGCCCGCGTGCGGTGGCATCTGAGTGGAAGAGGGCCGTGGCCCGGCGCTCGAGCGGGCGTTGGGATCGCGTGGGAAGCGATCGAGCTTCGGGCTGACTCGATCCTCAACCCTGACCGCGGGCGGTCTGCCAGTCCGTGTCGCTCATCGCGTAGACGAGGTTGTCGTCCCAGGCCCCACGGCACCAGTGAGACCTGGGCGCGAGCGATTCGACGTGCATTCCCAGCGCTTCCAGAAGCCTTGCCGACCGCACGTTCTTTGGCGACAGTTGGCCGAGGATGCGGTGGCATCCGAGTCGTTCGATGAGATCGGCTACCACAGCCGATGCGGCCTCGAAGGCGTAGCCCTTGCGCTGGTGCTCGGTCCGAAGCGTGAACCCAATCTCGGCGACACCCCCGTGCTCGTCGAGTCGGACGTAAACGTCCCCGACGAGCTCGCCCTGCGCTTCAATCCCGATCTGGCGGGGCTCGCCCGGAACGATGTCGCTCCAGCTCGATTGCTGCGCGACGTGCCGCTCGACCCGCTCCCGCGTCACCGGGAGATCCCAGCCCTGCAAGGCAGAAACCGAGGGGTCGTTTTGGTAGGCCAGGATCACGTCGATGTCGCTGTCACGCAATGGCCGCAGCACGAGTCGCTCCGTGCGCATCGGATAGGCGGGGGACATCGCGCAACTCTACGCTGGCCACGCCGAGCCGAGTTCGGGGCGAGCGTTGCCGACACAGGCCCTGCCTCCCGAGTGAGGACGACCTCCTGATCGCCCATGCCGCGGTGGCTCAGGGTTGTCGGCACATCCGGAAGCCAGTGACTTCGCCGGTCTGGACGGGCCTGGCAGTCGCGCCGTCCGTGGGGTATCAGCGATGCGCCGCGGCCTTGGCGCAGGTCGTGCACAGCGGGGCCGCAGGCAGGACGTCGAGGCGGTCGTCCCCGATCTCCGCGCCGCAACCCAGGCAGATCCCGTAGGTGCCGTCGTCGACCCTGGCCAGCGCCTGATCGATCGCTGCCAGCCGCTGGACGGCATCTCGGGAGAGCGAGGAGACCAACGATCGTTCCGCGGCGATCGTCGATCCCTCGGTGTCGTGCTCGTCGTCGAGGTTGCTGTCCCTGGCTGCCTCGACGATGTCGTTGAACGCCGCGTCGAGTCCGCCCATTCTCCGCGTGATCGCCGCTCGCTCCTGACGCAGCCGCGCTCGCGCCCGCTCAAGATCCATCCGCCCAACCTAGCTCCGCGTCGAACAGATGGATCGAAACCGCCCCCCAAACCCTCTCGGGACGTCCTCAGGGCTTGAGCAACGCCTTGATGGCCCGGCGCTCGTCCATGGCCCGGTAGCCCTCGGCCGCGTCGTCCAGGGGGAGGGTGAGGTCGAAGACCTTGCCCGGATCGATTTTGCGGTCCCAGATGAGCTGGATCAGCTCGGGCAGGAACCGCCGCACTGGCGCAGGCCCGCCGAGCAGATGCACCTCGGCGAAGAACAGTTCTTCGCCAGGCAGCGCCACGCCGTGCGAGACGCCGACGTAGCCCACGTGGCCGCCAGGGCGGGTGGACCGGATGGCCTGCATCATCGACTCCTGGGTGCCGACCGCCTCCACGACGCAGTGGGCGCCGAGCCCGCCGGTCAACTCCTTGATCTTGGCGACGCCCGCGTCCCCGCGCTCCTCGACGATGTCGGTGGCGCCGAACTCGCGCGCCAAGGCCTGGCGCGAGGCGTGCCGACTCATCGCGATGATCCGCTCCGCCCCCAGTTGCTTCGCCGCGAGGACCGCCAGCAGGCCCACCGCCCCGTCACCGACCACGGCAACGGTCTTACCCGGACCCGCCTGTGCCGCCACGGCGCCGAACCAGCCGGTGCCGAGCACGTCGGACGCGGTCAACAGACTGGGGACGAGGTCGGCGTCCGGGTATCCGGGCGTCGCGACGAGCGTCCCATCGGCCAGCGGGACGCGCAGGTACTCCGCCTGGGCGCCGCCCGGGGTGGCGAACTCGCCGATCGCACACCGGGACTGGTAGCCGTCCTGGCAGATCTCGCACGTGTTGTCGGAGGCGAAGAAGGAGCCGACGACAAAGTCGCCCACGCTCACGTTCTTGACGTCGGCGCCGACCTCATCGACCACGCCGACGTACTCGTGACCCATCGGCGTGGGCTCGTCGCGGGCAGCGTCGATGCCGCGGTACGGCCACAGGTCGGAGCCGCAGACACAGGCGGCGACGATGCGCAGGACGGCGTCGGTGGGCTTCTCGATGGTGGGTCGGTCGCGCTCCTCGACGCGGACGTCGTTCGGGCCGTAGAGCAGGGTGCCGCGCATTGTTGTCTCCTTGTCGGGTTTCGGCGCCAACTCGCCGGGGGCTTGGTCGTGGGCTTCGGTCACTGTTGGTATTCGTCGTCGGTGACGTGGTCGAGCCACGTGACCACCTCGCCGGCGGCGTTCGCCTCCTGAACGGCGACGTGAGCCATGAAGCGATCCGGCGTGGCGCCGTGCCAATGCTCTTCGTTCGGCTCGATGTAGACGACGTCGCCCGGTCGGATCTCACGCACGCCCGCACGGGTCGCAACCAGTCCGATGCCGTCGGTCACGTAGAGGGTCTGGCCCTTGGGGTGGGTGTGCCAGGCGGTCCTGGCCCCGGGCGTGAAGCGCACGTGGGCGCAGCCGACGGCGGACTGCTCGTCGGGGTTGCGGATCGGGTCGATGAAGACCGTTCCGGTGAACCAGGCTTCGGGGCCGGGGCCGCTGCGGCCGCCGCTTTGGGTGAACTTCATCAGCTCTCCATTCAGTGTTGTCGGTCCGTGATCAGTGCCGGCGCAACCGCTCGGCCAAGGCGGCGGCCTGCTCGGCGAGCTCTTCGACCCGCCGGGCATCGCCGGCCCGCACTGCGTCCCAGTAGGTCATCTTCAGTTGGATGTAGCGCCGCCGGACGACGATCTGCGCCGCCTGGTCGGCCAAGTGCGCGTCCTGGGTGCGAAGCAGTTCGATCTGCTGGGCCGCCGAATCGGCGCCCGCCCGGCAGTTGGCGAGGTATTCGCGCATCTTGGCCACCGGCATCTCCGTCGCGGCCAGGCACGCCACCCAAGTCAGCAGGTCGAGGTCGTCCTCGGAATAGACGCGATGCCCGCTCGTCTCGCCGCGATCGATCTGCGGGGTGACCCCGATCGACTCGTAGTAGCGCAGCGTGCTCGCCGGCAGACCCGTCAGCGCAGCCACGTCCCGGATCGAGTACGTGCGCGAGTTCTGCCCAACAGCCACCACCCGAGCCTAGGAAACCTGAAGCACTCGAAGTCAAGGGTTGGGCGCAAGGTGATCAGCGGGGGTCAGAGCCTCGCGGGCGGGATGAGCACACCTACGAGGCTTCATGATCGACCGAGGGGAGGACTGCTGGTGGGACGCGTCGCCGGGATCAGCCGATCAGAGGTTCCAGGGCGGCCAGCGCGCCGCTGATCAGCTCGGTGGACGACGGGTGGGTCCAGATGCCGTCCCGCAACATCTGGGCGGTCGCGCCGGTCCTCATCGCCAGGCTGACCAGGTTGATCAGTTCCTGGGCATCGACGCAAAACAGCGTCGCACCGAGGATCTCGTCGCTGTCCGCGTCCACCACGAAGCTGACCAAGCCCTCGGGGCGTCCCACGATCTTCGGGCGCGGCGCCACTGCCACGTCGCTCACCTTGACGGTGGCGGCGAGCAGCCTTCGTCCGGACGCCAACGCCTCGGCCTTGCTCATCCCGACGTGCGCGAGTGGCGGGGTCAGGAAGGTGACGGTGGGGACGGCCGTGCGGTCTCCGGTGTGGCGACGGCCCTCGCCGAGGAGTTGGTCGGCGACGATGCGATGGTCGTCCCAGGAGATGTAGGTGAACTGAGGGCCCCCGTTGACGTCCCCGACGGCGAAGACGCCCTCGGCGCTCGTTCGCAGGTGCCCGTCGACGAGCACGAACCCTCGTTCGTCGGTGGCCACGCCGGCGCGATGCAGGTCCAGCCCCGCGGTGGCTGGCGCCCGGCCGGTCGCGTTGAGGACGGCATCGGCCCGCACCTCGCCCGTTTCGGTGGAGACGACGAACTCGTGCCCTTCGCGCCGGAGACCCAACACGCGGACGCCGGTGCGCACCTCCACGCCCTGGTTCGCCAGCACTTCGGCCGCCGCGACTGCGATCTCCGGTTCGAGCCGCGGCAAGAAAGCGCCCCGGCCGAGAACGACAACTCCGGACCCGAAGTGCGCGAACATGCCCGCGAACTCTGCCGCGATGAAGCCGCCGCCGATGATCGCCAGGCGCCCGGGCAGCGGCTCGATGTGCTGGATGGTGGTCGAATCCAGCGCTAGCTCGGCGCCCGGGACGTCCAGCGGGCGAGGTCGCGAACCCGTGTTGACCACGACGAAGCGGCCGGTCAGCGTCAGTTCCTCATTGCCGGCCTTGACGGTGACCGTTCGCGGGCCGCTGAAGCGCGCCACGCCGTCGACCAGGAGCACTTTGTCCGCCAGCATGGCGTGGTTGGCGGCCCGCATCCGGGCGGTCAAGCCGTCGCGCGCCGCGACCGCGTCGGCGAAGAAGGACGCCGGATCGTCCGATTCGCGGCGCTGTTCGGCACTGACGATCAGGTCCTTGGTGGGCACGCAGGCGATGTTGATGCAGGTCCCGCCATACATCGACGAACTTCGCTCGACCAGCGCGACTCGCCATCCGGCCCGGGCCATCACCCCGGCCAACGTCTTGCCGGCCTTGCCCCAGCCGATCACCAACAGGTCCACGTCCTCGTGCCGGATCATCCGGCAACCGTAGTTGACCGGCCCGGTCGTCGCGGCGAGCCGCAGACGTCGCGCCCCCGTCGCTGGCGTCCAGGGTCGTGACTGCCCGGATCAGCGCGCGGGAGTCGGTGTCTCGGCTTGCTCGCTTGCCGGCGTCCCGGGGCGGATGCTGATGTGTGTGCGCTGAGCGGTCCAAGTTTCGCGGGGGGCCCTCGTTCGTCGGCGCGCGGAGCTCGCGCGTCTTGCCTGAGCGGGCTGCGAATCGGCGGTGCGAGGGATGTGCGAGTGGTTACCGCCGGTCGGCGGCGTTGGTTCGGACGTCATTGCGAGCGGAGAAATGGCGTAACAGGAATGTGATCCGATGGGGGACGCGTATCGAGATGCATCGTCTGTTAAGCCCTCCTGCTTCGCAATGACGGCTGCGCCCGGTTGGCTGCTTCGGCGCCGCCGGCCGAACTTACCGAGACGTGCCTATCCTGACGTTGGCTAGGAGCTATGGCGGCCGCTGCGGATTGTCCGCGCGCCCGGGTGAGGCCGGGGTGGGGGTTTCGTCCGCGTGAGCGGTTCGGCCACCCTCTTCCTTTGCCAGGTTGACCATTGCGGTCGCGTCGAGATTGGGGGTGGGTGTCACCCCAAAAGGGGTAGCCCCATTGAAATGTCGAGCCGGGTTGATCGTGAACCAGTCATCGGGCATTATTTCCGGTGCGTCGGGACGCGGCCCAGCTTGGGTCGGCCGAGCCGTCGCCGATCTGATTACAGACAATTCAACAGACCAACACGTTGCCGGGGGGATACGTGGAAAGTCTCACTTGGTGGTTCGAAGCCGCCGTAAACCTACTAGTCATACTTACAACCGTCGTCCTTGGCGCGACCGCCGTGCTCACGCTGAGTTGGGCCCTGTACGCCTGGCGGACGCCAGCCGGTTACGACGACACCAAGTTCCAGCGGGACTCGGGGCCGGTCCGGCGCCTGCGCTTCTCGCTACTGGTACCGGCCCGCCATGAGGAGGCCGTCCTCGGGCACACGCTCGACCGGTTGGCGCAGACCGAGCACCCGGACGTCGAGATCCTCGCGATCGTCGGACACGACGATCCCGGGACGACCCGGGTAGCCCAAGAGGCCGCCCAGAGGCATCCGGGGCTGATCCGCGTCGTGGTCGACCACTCCTGGCCCAAGAACAAGCCGAAGGGGCTCAACACCGCCCTGGAGCAGGTGACCGGGGACGTCGTCGGGGTATTCGACGCCGAGGACGATGTGGCGCCGGGCTTGCTGCCGGCGATCGAACGCTGCTTCCACCACGACGCGGCCGACGTCGTCCAGGGCGGCGTTCAGTTGATGAACATCCACTCCTCCTGGTGGGCCCTGCGAAACTGCCTGGAGTACTTCTTCTGGTTCCGCAGTCGGCTGCACTTCCAGGCCGACCGCAACTTCATCCCGCTCGGCGGCAACACCGTCTTCGTGCGGACGCCGCTCCTGCGTGCTGTTGGCGGCTGGGACGCAGAATGCCTGGCCGAGGACTGCGAGTTGGGCGTCCGGCTGAGTTCGGTCGGGGCCAAGGTAAGCGTTGCCTACGACCCGGCGCTGGCCACCCGCGAGGAAACCCCGGGCGACCTGCAGGGCCTCGTCAAGCAGCGGACTCGATGGGATCAGGGCTTCATCCAGGTCTACCGCAAGGGCATCTGGCGACGATTGCCGATCGGTCGGCGGCTGCTGGCCTGGTACACGCTGATGACGCCGATGCTCCAGGCGTTCAGCGGTCTGGTGATCCCCCTCTCGCTGGCCTTCATGTTGTTGGCGAAGACGTCCGTGGTGGTCGCGTTGCTTGGCTTCCTCCCGGCTGCTTTGCTGGTCGCGAGCGTCGCGGTCGAGGTGGTCGCCCTGCGCGAGTTCGGGCTGGTCTACGGGGTGCGGATCCGCGTTCGCGACTACGTCGGGCTGGTCGTGGGCACGCTGCCGTATCAGTGGCTGCTGGCCGCGGCGGCCGTTCGGGCGGTCTGGCGGGAGTTGCGCAACGAGCGTGGCTGGGAGAAGACCGCGCACGTCGGCGCGCACGTGACCCAGCCGGCGTCCGAACTGAGCAAGGCGGCCTGAGATGGCAACTCACCTGCATCCGGTCAGTCCCGTGGCGTCCGATGAGGAGGTCCGGGCGGCGCTGTTCCAGCCGCCCGCGGCACGCGCGCTGACGCGGGTCGACCAGGCCTTCCAGACGGGGACGGAACGACGTTCGCGGCTGCTCACCGTCTCGGTGCGACGGGTGTTTGCGGCACATCGGACGACGTGGCTCGCCCTGGCCGTCGGCGCGATCGTCCTGGTGGTCACGGCGATCGGGGCCTACACCGGGCCCATCCGTTTCGACGACGAGGGCACCTACGTGTCGCAGGCGGTGGCGGTGCTGCATGGCCAGCTCTCCCCGTACACGTACTGGTACGACCATCCGCCCGTCGGGTGGATCGTCCTGGCGGGGTGGATGGGTGGCCCCGGGGCACTGTTCCCAGGACCCAACGCCATCGCCACGGGCCGCCAGTTGATGGTGGTGCTGGCCGGCCTCAGCGCCGCTTTAGTCACGGTGCTCGTCCGGCGCTTCGGCGGCACGTCGGTGGCCGCCGTGATCGCCGGACTCGCCTTCGGACTGTCGCCGATCGCGATCCAGTTCCATCGCATGGTGATGCTGGACAACCTCGCGGTCGCCTTCGTCCTGCTCGCGTGGGTGATCTTCGCCGGACGATCGCGGGCCCTGGCCCCGGCCGCACTCGCCGGACTGAGCCTGGCGATCGGCGTCCTGTGCAAGGAGACCCTGCTGCTGATGGTGCCGTTCATCGCTTGGACGGCGTGGCAGCGGCACCGTGGGGAGACCGGGCGTATGTGCCTGGCGGTCGCGAGCCTGAGCTTCGTCCTGCCGTTGTCGTTCTACCCGCTGTTCGCGCTGCTGAAGGGGGAACTGCTGCCCGGTCCCGGGCACGTCTCGTTGTGGGACGGGGTCGTGTTCCAACTGTTCAGCCGACGCGGGTCGGGCAGCGTATTCGACCCGACGTCCGACGCGCACGCGGTCGTTTCGGGCTGGTTCGCTACGGACTGGTACCTCCTGGCGGCGGGTGCGGCGCTGGCTCCCTTGCTGCTGCTTCGCCGTGGACGTTGGCCGCTGTTCGGCGCGGTGCTGCTGTCTGCGTTGGTGATTGTCCGCCCTGGGTATCTGCCCGTGCCGTACGTGGTGTGGTTGTTGCCGCTGGCGGCCATTGCTTTGGGGCTCGGGCTGGACGAGATCGGACGCCGGGCGTTCCGCCCGCTCTGGGCGACCAACGGCCGAGTGGGGCCGTGGCGCCGCGCGGTCGCCGCCGTGTCGGCGGTGACGCTCACCGCCGCCGGTGCCGTCCTGGTGCCGCCGGCGCTGCAGGTGAGCGCCTGGCGCGACTCGGTGTACCTCAACCATGACTTCGACTTCCCGTACCGGCAGTCGTCGGCTTGGCTGGCCGCAAGCACCCCGGCGGACGCGGTGGTCGTGTGCGACAACGTGACCTGGACCGACCTCGTCCTCGACGTGGGACGTCCCCAGTCGCAAATCGTTTGGTACACCAAGCTCGGTGTGGACGAAGATGTGAACGCCCGCATCCGGAGGTTCGGTGACATCGACTACGTCGTCGTCACCGACATCATGCGCACGGGCCAGCGGGCGGCAATCCTGGACGAGGCGCTGAAGCATGCGACCCAGGTGCGGACCTGGGGGCAGGGAGCGCAGGCGGTCGAGGTTTGGCGAGTCAACCACTGAGCGGGGTCCGGTGGCGACCAGTCGGGCGGCGGCTGTTCCTGGCTGGCGCGACCTCGTTGGCTGCCGCCGCGATCGCCGGGTGCACCCAGGACTGTGCCGCCGACGCGGTCACCCGCCGGGCGTTGGTCGAGTTGGCGGGTTTTCGCGATTGGCTGACGCAGCATGGGGTGATGGGGACCGTCGGCGAGGTCGGCTGGCCTCGCGGCACCGACTGGGCGCAGCTGGCGTCCGCCTGGCTCGACCGGGCCCGGGCGGCGCACCTGTCGGTGTTCGCGTGGGCCGCCGCCCCCTGGTGGACTTGGGACCACCCGCTGGCCTTCTACCGCAGCGGCGACGGCACGGCGACGCTTACCGACGCCGGCTCGCAGGGGATCCAGTTCGAGACCGCCATGCGCGACGGGCTCGTCGGCGGGATCGGGCTTGCCGAGGCGACCTTCGGCTCCGACTTCACCGACTCGGGGACGTACTCAAGCGCCCGGCCGGGGACCCTGGGGATCGACTACACCTACCCCTCGGCCGGGTCGCTGCGTTACCTCGCCGGGCGCGGCTATCGCGACGTCCGCCTCGCGTTCACCTGGGAGCGGCTGCAACGCGATCCGGGAGGCGCGCTGGACGTGACCGAGGTGGGACGCCTTCGTCAGGTCCTTCGGGACGCCGCCGGCGCCGGCTTGTCCGTGGTGCTGCAACTGCACAACTTCGGCCGCTATGCGGGGTGGCGGGACGGTCGACGTCAGGTTTGGCCGTTGGGCTCGTCCGAGCTGCCGGCGAGTGCGCTGGCCGACTTTTGGGTGCGGCTCGGCACCGCGACAGCAGGGCTGACGCGCGCAGGCTACGACCTCATGAACGAGCCGCATGATCTGCCCGGCGGCGCGTCGGCCTGGGAGGCGGCATCTGCGCAAGCCGCCGGTGTGATCAGGGCAATGGATGCGAGCAACCCGATCTTCGTCGGCGGCTACGACTGGTCGAGCGTGGCGTCCTTCCCGAGCACCCACCCCAAACCCTGGGTGGACGTCCCCGGAGTTGTCTACAACGCCCATCAGTACTTCGACGCCGACCACTCCGGCACGTATCGGCAGTCGTATGTCGAGGTGGACGCGAGCATTCGCGCCCGGGGTGGGAGCCGTTGCGGGTGAGTGGGGCTGGTCCTGCCCGATTCAGAGCTCCAGGGTCGCCTGAGAGCGTGGTCATCGGGCCGCTTCGCCCACGGTGAATCCTGTGCCGCGCGCCGGTAGTGGCCCTGCTTCGTCAGCGTGTTGATTTGGTCCGGATAAGCGGACCAAATCAACCGCTTGTGCGGGTGGGTGCCATCATCGGCTGATGCACGGCTCTCCGCCCGCCCGCAGCGACTCCGACGCCTGGGACGCCCGATACTCCGAAGACGCTCAGATCTGGAGCGGTAACCCCAACGTCGCGCTGGTCGATGAGGTCAAGACCATGGTGCCGGGCCGGGCCCTGGACGTCGGGTGTGGCGAGGGCGCGGACGCGATCTGGCTCGCCCAGCGCGGCTGGGAGGTGACGGCGCTGGACCCGTCCGGGGTGGCGCTGGCGCGGGCCCGCCGCGCAGCGGCCATCGCAGGGGCCGCGGTCGGTTGGCTGCAGGGCGGCCTCGCCGATGTGGAGCTTGCGGTAGGCGGATTCGATCTCGTCTCCGTCTTCTATCCGGCCCTGCTCAAGTCGGCTGCCTCGGGCCCCGAGCGCAAACTGCAAGGCCTGGTCGCCCCGGGTGGCACGCTGCTGTTCGTCCACCATGCGCGGATCGACCGCGAACACGCGCTGGCCAGGGGCTTCGATCCGGACGACTACCTCAGCCCGGAAGACATGCGCGCTGCCCTGGGCGATGACTGGGCGGTCGTCACCAACGAGTCACGACCTCGCGAAGTCGCGGGTGGGGCGGGGGCTCACCACCATGAAGACTTGGTACTCCGCGCCCGCAAGCGCCCCTGACTTGCCTGACTACGGGGGGCTGGGGCGCCGGCCGAGTGCCCGGAGCGGATGGTGCGCTGGCTTGTCCGGGGCGATGGCTTAGCGTTCCTGGGCGGCCCGTGGTTCGATGATGGGATGAGCGCACCGGATCGAGCCCGCGTCGTCAGCGCCACGCTGGAGATTGCGGCGCCCGCGCAAGCCATCTTCGAACTCATCGCCGACCCCGCCCTGCAACCGCAATGGGACGGCAACGACAACCTGGGCTCGGCGGAGCCGGGCCAGCGGGTACGCGGTGTGGATGACGCGTTTCGGATGACCCTGCGTAGCGGCGCCGTCCGCGAGAACCGCGTCGTCGAGTTCGAGGAGGGGCGTCGGATCGCCTGGCTTCCCGCCGAGGTGGGGACACAACCGCCCGGTCATCTGTGGCGTTGGGAGCTGGAGCCGATCGGGCGCGACGCCACGAGCGTCCGGCATACCTACGACTGGTCCAACCTCACCGATGAGCGGCGCTTCCCCCGAGCCCAACAGACCACGGCCGATCGGCTGTTGGACTCGATGCGGCGCCTGAAGGAGATAGCCGAGCGGCGCTGAGGTGCTCGCGCACGAACGGGTCCTCTTCGCGGACGACCGGCAGCCAGGGGGACACCCCAACTCGTCCCGGGGCGTGCTGATTCGCAGCGCGGCCTGTGTCGCTGCGGCGGTCCTGGCTTGGTTGTGGGGCGAGGCGACGAATGCGTGGTTCTCGCGTCGCGGATTCCCCGCGCGCAAGCGCAGTCCAAAGAGTCTTCGCCCCGGACGGGCGCCGGACGGAGGCCTCGCCGTGGTCGTCCTCGGGTATCGAGATGCCGGAAGGCGAGCGAACTCGATCAATCGCTGGCGGGTGCGCGCGGCGCTTCGTTCCCTGGACCCCAACGCCACGAGAACCCGGCTGATCTGCTGCGGTGGCCCGGTCGCCGGGCCCGTCAGCGAAGCGGCCCTGCTGGCCGCGCACGCGCGTCACCTCGGCTTCGCGGACGAGATCGTCCTCGACGAGAACTCCCGCACCACTTGGGGGAACGTCCTTGCCCTCGGCGAGATCGCGCCGAAGTGCTGGCGCATCGTGATCGTGTCGCACCCTCCGCATGCGCTGAAGGCGCGGACGTACCTGTGGCGCCAGCGTCCGGACCTGGCCGCTTGGCTGGAGCCGGCCCAGGATTACCGCTTCGGTGAATGGTGGTGGCTCAAGCCGGCCATCGCGGCCTACGGACTGTGGGACCTGCTCAAGACCGGCACCCTGATCGCCGGCCAGCCCAAGGACGCCTAGCGCCTGGCCGGTGCCTGCCGCTGGTCGCGGGGGAGGCCCATAGGTCGGCCGCGCTGGTGCCGAAGGCCAGGTCGTACGCCTGCATCAGTGCTCCGATCGGGGTGTTTGAGTTCGGAGGTTGCGGCATTCGTTGCGCTCGGAGCCGACAAACCTGATCGTCGAGGAACCGCCGCGGCGAGCGAGCCGCCGCCAGGAATCGTGGGTTTCATGGGGTCAGGTGCAGCAGCCTGGCCCCGGCGCCGTCCTCAAGCAGCCAGATGGAGCCGTCCGGGTCCTGCTTCACCTCGCGGATGCGGGCGCCGAGGTTCCACTGGTCGGCCTTGACCGCGGACACGCCGTCGAGGTGCACGCGGATCAGCGCCTGACCGGACAGGGCCCCGACAAAGGCGTCCCCACGCCACAGCGGGAACGCCGAACCGGAGTAAATCATCAGGCTGCCTGGGGAAATGCTGGGGTTCCACCACACCTTCGGTGCCTCGAAGCCGTCCCCCGGCCGGTGGTCGGGGATGTCGCGGCCGTCGTAGTGGGTCCCGTTGGACGCCTTGGGCCAGCCGTAGTTTCGCCCCGGCAGGATCAGGTTGACCTCGTCGCCTCCCATCGGCCCCATCTCGGACTCCCACAGGCGTCCGTCAGCGTCGAACGCGAGGCCCAACGGATTGCGGTGACCGTATGACCAGATCTGCGCGGCTACGCCGCCGCGGTCGGCGAACGGGTTTCCGGGCGCCGCCGAGCCGTCCGGGAGGAGCCGCAGGATCTTGCCCAGGTTGCCGCCGAGGTCCTGCGCCGGATCGAAGTGCTGCCGCTCTCCCGAACTCACGAACAGATACTTGCCGTCGGGGCTGAAGGCGAGCCGGTGGCCGTAGTGGCCACGTCCGGTCAGCTTCGGCTCCTGGCGCCAGATGACACTCAGGTCCTCCAGCCGACTGTGGTTGCCTTGCGTGACCAGCGTCGCGCGCCCCAGCGCTGCCCCGGCCGTCCCGTCCGGCCCGGCCTCGGCCCAACTGAGGTAAAGCTGCTTGTCGGAAGCGAAGTTCGGGCCGGGAACAACGTCTCCTAGACCGCCTTGGCCCTCGGCCAGGACTCGTGGGGTACCGGTGACCGGCGTGGTCCGGCCGCCGCGCTGGTCACGCAACAGCAGCTCGCCCGGCCGGCGAGTGATCGCCAGAAGGTCGGTGCCGGGTAGGAACGCCATCGCCCACGGCTCGTCGAAACGGGCCACCGCTGCGATCTGAAACGGACGGCGCCCGCGAGTCGTGCTGGTTGGTGGGGCCGGCCCGGAGGATGTGGTGGTCGGGGCCGGTTCGGCGCAGCCCGCCAGACCGAGCGTGCTGGCCAGGCCCAGAAACTGTCGTCGGTCCATGCCTTCGAACGTACCCGCCCAAAGCCCGTGCCGATGGTTGAGGCGTCGGCTAGGGCCGATGCGCAATAGCGTGTCAATCTGTGCCGAATAATCGTCACAGATTGACACCTAACGCGAAGCTGACCCGTCCGGGCCGAACGCATCGGCCACCCCCTGGAGGCGCTCGACGTAGTCCGACCACCAGGCGGCGTCTTGTCCCGGCAGGTTGGCGTTGTCGGCGCGAAGTCCCGCGGAGCCGTCGATCAGTTCCCGGACGATGTCGGCGTGCCCGGCGTGACGCGCCAGGTCGTAGGTCACGTGGACGACGATTTGGCGCATGCTGACGGGGTTTCGTTCGGCGGGCCACCAGGCGACGTTTCCCTGCGCATCGAGGCCGAGTTCGCGAATGCTGGCATCGGCGAGCACCCACACCCGGCGGTAGGCGTCGACGATCTCGGTCATCGGTTCGTCGGCCGTTGCCCACATGTCGGCGTTGTCCTCGGCATCCTCGTCGTTGACGGGATGAGCCAGCCCCATGGGTCGTCCGAAGACGTCGCCGAAGTAGCCGAGCTCCACTCCGGTCGCGTGCTTGACCAGTCCGAGCAGGTTCGTCCCGGTCGGGGTGAGGGGCAGCCTGGCGTCGCGCTCGGAAAGGCCGTCCAACTTCCACAGCAGCGCCGCGCGGGACGCCTGCAAATACCGCAGCAAGACGGTGAGTTCGTCGTCGGTCATCCCCGCCCCCCGAAGCTAGAGCCACGTACGTGCGAATACTCGCACTCACGAGGAGTCAACTACTAGGCCGAATCCAGCGCCAGGCGATAACCCCGGCGGACCACCGTCTGAACCAGTTCGGGAGTGCCGAGGGCGTCACGCAGGCGCGCGATCGTCACCTCTGCCGCGTGCGGGTCTCGAGACGTGCCGGGCAGGGCGTCCAGCACATCGTCGCGGCTGACGACTTGGCCTTGGGCGGCGACGAGCGCCTGTAGGGCGCCCATCGGTCCGGGCGTGATGGCTCGCACCTCCCCGTTCAGGACGACCGCGGTGCTACGCATCAACAACGGCCCCGCCACTGTAGGAATTGCCTTGTCGGCTAGGGATTCGAAGTGAGCCACCAGGGTGCGGATCAGCGATCCCAGCCGGCCGCGCTCGGGCCAGATCGGCGACAGCCCAGCGTCTTGGAGCGGGCCTGCGGTGACCGGTCCGACGGCGGCAGCGACCAGCGTGCCGGCGGCGCAGCGGCGGACGAGTTCGTCCAGCAGGCCTTGGTGGCGGGCCGAATCCAGCCACGCGGCCGCTCCCGGCGCGGAGGTGAACACCACGGCGTCCACGTCACCGCGCGCCGCCTCGGCCACCGAGCGCGCCAAAGCGGTCGGATCGGGCGGCGGACCCCAGCGGTAGACGACCAGGCTGGCGACATCCGCGCCCGCGGCCGTGAGCAACTCGTCCAGCCCGTCCGAACCGGCGCCATGGTGTTGCACGGCGACGCGCCGACCGCGCACTCCGACCGATTTCAGGTGGGCGGCCACTTCTGCGGACGTCTCCGAGTCGGCCACGAAGTCGGGTTGAAAACCGGCTTGCTGGATGGCTCCGCGTGCCTTCGGGCCGCGGGCCACCAGCCGCGCCTTTGCCAACACCTCCCCCAACTCGGCCGACAGCCCGGCGGCGTCGGCCGTTTCCAGCCACCCGCGAAAGCCGATCCCGGTCGTCACGACCACGATGTCCGGCGGGTTGGCGATAAGTTCCCTGGTCGCGGCGATGAGCCGCGCATCGTCGATGTGGGGAACGATGCTCAGCGAGGGAGCGTGCTTGATCGACGCGCCGTGCCGTCCCAGCGCCGAGGAGAGGTCGCCCGAGCGCCGGTCGGCCGTGACCAGCACGACCGTACCGGCGAGGGCTTGACTCAACTGGACTCCCACGATCCCGTCAGGCCGCCTGATGGGCGTGATCGGCGACGCCGATCAAGACCGAGTCGCCCGAAATCCTGACGGGCCAGGTGCGCAAGGGCCTGGGCTCCTTGCCGACCGCGTCCAGGCATTCCCCGCTGGCCAGGTCGAAGACCTGCTTGTACATCGGGGACGCGACGGTCGGACGGCCGTCCCGACTGCCGACGATGCCCCGCGACATCACCATGGCGCCCGAGAAGGGGTCGAGGTTCTGAACGGCGAAGACCTGGTCGGAGTGCGTCCGGAACAGCGCGATCTGCTTGCCCTCGATCAGCGCCGCCGACCCTCGCTCCGGGGTCAACTGACCCAGCCGGCAGACGGGCAGCCACAAGTGCCCGTCGCTTCGTTCCATCATGGTCATCTGCGCACCTCCAAGGTTGATCCGGCGATGAGAACGCCCTGGTCCCGGTCGGTCTGGGTGGCCGGCCGGGCCTGGCCGCGCTCGTTGACGTAGGCAAGGGAGTCGTCGCGCTCGTCCGGCGCGTTGACGAAGGACGAGAAACGCCGCAGCGTATCCGGGTCCGCCAATGCGGCGGCCCACTCGTCGGTGTAGGTATCGACATGGGACGCCATCGCGGCGTCCAGTTCTTCGGCGATGCCCAGGCTGTCGTCCAGGACGACAGCGCGGATCGCGTCCAGGCCGCCCTCGTGCTCGGCTACCCAGGGGGCGGTGCGCTGCAGCCGGTCGGCTGTACGCACGTAGTAGATCAGGAAGCGGTCGATCGTCCTGACCAGCGTTTCGGTGTCCAGGTCCTCGGCCAAAAGCTGCGCATGAGCGGGGGTGAAGCCGCCGTTGCCACCGACGTAGAGATTCCAGCCCTTCTCGGTGGCGATCACGCCGACATCCTTGCCGCGGGCCTCGGCGCATTCGCGGGCGCAGCCGGAGACGCCCAGCTTCAGCTTGTGCGGCGAACGCAGCCCGCGGTAGCGCAGTTCGAGCGCGATGGCGAGGCCAACGGAGTCTTGAACGCCGAAGCGGCACCAGGTGGACCCGACGCACGACTTCACGGTCCGCAGCGACTTGCCGTAGGCGTGTCCGGACTCGAATCCGGCGCGAATCAGCCGCGCCCAGATGCCCGGCAGTTGATCGATCCGGGCGCCGAACAGGTCGATCCGCTGACCGCCGGTGATCTTGGTGTACAGGCCGAACTCGCGGGCGACCTCGCCGATGGCGATCAGCCCCTCCGGGGTGATCTCGCCGCCCGGGATGCGGGGGACGACCGAGTAGGAGCCGTCCTTTTGCATGTTGGCCATCACGTGGTCGTTGGTGTCCTGCAGGGCCGAGCGTTCGCCACCCAGGATGTGCTCGTTCCACAGGCTCGCCAGGATCGATGCGACCACCGGCTTACAGATGTCGCAACCGCGGCCTCGTCCGTGCCGGGCGATGATCTCGCTGAACGAGCGCAACTCGGTGATCCGGACGACGCTGAACAGTTCGGCCCGCGACAAGGCGAAATGCTCGCACAGAGCCTTGCTGACGGTAACGCCGGCCTTTTCCAGCTCGGTGTTCACGAGCTTCTTCACCAGCGGCAGGCACGAGCCGCAGCTCGTCCCGGCCCGGGTGCATGCCTTGACCGCGGCCACGTCGCAGCAGCCGCCGAGGTTCACAGCCTGCTTGATCGCCGCCGCGCTGACGTTGTTGCAGGAGCAGACCGTGGTGTCGTCCGGCAACTCCATTGCCGGTGGAGCAGCGTCCGGGAGCAGGTAGGCGGCGGGGTCGCCGGGCAACTGCGCGCCCAACATGGCTCGCAGGGTGGAGTAGGAGCTGGCGTCCCCGACGAGGATGCCGCCGAGCAGCGTCCTGGCGTCGTCGGACATGACCAGCTTCTTGTAGACGCCGGCGATCGGGTCGGAGACCACGACCTCCAGGGCGCCCGGCTCGCGGGCGAAGGCGTCACCGAAGCTGGCCACGTCCACGCCGAGCAGCTTGAGCTTGGTGGCGGTGTCGGCGCCGGGGAAGGTCGCCTGGCCGCCCAGCAGCCGGTCGGCGGCGATCTCGGCCATGGTGTAGCCGGGGGCGATCAGGCCCCAGACGCGGCCCTCGATGCAGGCGACCTCGCCAATCGCGTAGACCGACGGGTCGGCTGTCAGGCAGCCGGAGTCCACGATCACGCCGCCGCGCTCGCCGACCGGGAGTCCGCACTCGCGGGCCAGGTTGTCGCGGGGCCGCACGCCGATCGCGAAGACGACCACGTCCACGTCCAGGGCGCCGCCGTCGGCGAAGGTCATCTTGGCGACCTCGCCGAGCTTGCCGGACAGCTTGGCCGTTGCGGTGTTTGGCCGGACGGTCACGCCTAGCCCCTCGATCAGCCGCTTCAGCGCCTCGCCGCCGCCCTCGTCCACTTGAATGGGCATCAGGCGCGGGGCGAACTCGACGACGGTGGTCTCGACGTCGAGGGCGGTTAGTGCGCCGGCGGCTTCCAGGCCGAGCAGGCCACCGCCGACGACGGCCCCGCGCAGCTTGCGCTTGCGTTCGGCGCGCTTGGCTTCGACGAAGCCGCGCAGGTCGGCGACGTCGTCGATGGTGCGGTAGACGAAGGCGCCGCGCAGGTCCGTGCCCGCGATCGGCGGGACGGCCGCGAACGAGCCGGTGGCCAGCACCAGCGAGTCGTAGGGCAGGACCGAGCCGTGTGCGGTGCGGACGGTCTTGGCGTCGCGGTCGATCTCGACGGCCTTGACGCCGCGCTCGATCTTGACCAGCGGGTCGTCCCACAACGACTGGTCGCCGAGGGCGAGCGACTCGGGGTCGCGGCCGGTGAAGTAGGACGTCAGCGCGACGCGGTCATAGGGGGCACGCGGTTCTTCGCAAAGCAGCGTGATGCTCCAGGTGCCCTCGGCATCCCGAGAGCGGAGCGCGTCGATGAGCCGACGGGCGACCATGCCGCCGCCGATGACGACGAGTCTGCGCGGGGTGTTTGCGGACATCGTTCCTCCTGGGAAAGACGTTACGAAGCGAGCGTTTCGGGGACATTGGGCCGACGTTTCAGCCGGGTTACTTCGCGAGCTGCGGTGAGCAGCCGCGTGACCTTGTCGGAGCAACCACCACAACCGGTGGTTGCTCGGGTCTTGGCGGCGACCGCGGCCAGGCTGGCCGCGCCACCCTCGATGCAGGCGGCGACGGTGGCGGCGGTGACGCCGTTACAGCGGCAAAGCACCTCGGTGGCCGGGTCCACGACTGGTCGCACCATCGGCGCGAGCAGCAGATAGGCCGGGTCGCGCGGGACCGGTGTGGCGTTGCGGTAGGCAGCCACCAGGTCGGATGCCAGGTCGCCGGCGCCGACGCAGGTGGCGCCGACGAGGCGTCCGTCGGCGACGATCACCTCGACGTGACGCCCGGACGCGGCGTCGCTGAGCGAAAGCGCCCGCTCGCCCGGTTGGGGCGTGCGGCGGGCGCCGCAGCGTCCCATGGTGACGACGTCCAGGCCCGGCGCCTTGACGCGGACGACATCCTCGACGCTGCGCTCCGGCAGCGGCGCCGCCTCGCGTCCGGTCAGGTTGTGCACCAGGACGCGCGCCTGCTCCCAGCCTTGCGCGACCAGGCCCAGGCTGCCCTCGGGCGGCTGCGCGCAGTCGCCGATGGCGTGGACGTCCGGATCGGCCGGGGTGGTCAGGTTGGCGTCCACCAGGATGCCGCGGTCGACGTCCAGGCCGGCGGCCTCGGCCAGCGAGGTGTTCGGGGACGTGCCGGTGGTCAGGACGAGGAAGTCGGACGGCAGATCCTCACCGTCGGCCAGGCGCAGTGCGACGATCCGCCCGTTGCGGCGGACGACGCCCGCGGCCGGCACCCCCAGCCGGTGGGCGACGCCGAGCATGTCGAGCGTGCCCAGGACGGCGGCGCCCGCCGCGGCGTCCAGCTGGCGCTCCATCAGCCCGCGTCCGGGGTGGACGAGGGTGACCGCGACGTCCCGTTTCGCCAGTCCGCAGGCGACCTCGAGCCCGAGCACGCCGCCGCCGAGGACAACCGCGTGCTCGGCGCCGAGCGTTGCGGCGACGATGTTGTGGGCGTCGGCGAGGGTCCGCAGGGCGTGGACGCCCCGGGCGAACGATCCGCCGAGCAAGCCGGGCAGACGCGGGAGGCGCGCCCGCGCTCCCGTCGCGAGAACGAGCTTGTCGTAACGGTATCGGCCGCCATCGCCGGTGATCACCAGCTTGCGTTCGCGGTCGATCTGCCCGACCGGTTCGCCGCGCCGATACACCACCCGCGGGTCGTTCACGACGGGCAGCGCCAAGGCGTTGGGGTCGCGCTTGCCCGAGACGACGTCCGACAGCAGGACGCGGTTGTACGCCTGCGCGGCCTCGTCGCCGATGACCGTCACCCGATACTCCAGGGCTGCGTCGGCCTTCATCAGGTCCTCGACGAAGCGGGCCCCGACCATGCCGTTGCCCACCACCACGATGCGGGTCATGCCGCCTCCTCGCCTCGATCGGCTGCGGCCAGTTCGGCCGCCGGCCGCACTTGCACCGCGCAGACCTTGAACTCGGGCATGCCTGAGATCGGGTCCGTGGCGTCGTTGGTGGCCCGGTTCGCGTTCCCCATCCCCGCGAAGTGGAAGGGGGCGAACACGGTGTCGGGCCGGATCGCCTCGCTGAACCTGGCGATCGCGACGAAGGTGCCGCGTTCGCTGGTCACCGCCAACGCCTCACCCTCGGCAGCGCCGATCCGGTCGGCGAGCAGCGGGTGCAACTCGACGTACGGGTCGGGCTCGGCGGCGGCCAGTTCGGGGACCCGCCTGGTCTGCGCACCCGACTGGTAGTGGGCCAGCAATCGCCCCGTGACCAGGAAGATCGGGGCACTGGCGCGAACGGCGTCCTTAGGCCCGGTGTGGTCGACGGGGATCAGGCGCGCCCGGCCGTCCGGGGTCGGAAAGACGTCGGTCAGCACCCGGGGCGTGCCGGGGTGGCCGGGGCCCGGCACGGGCCAGTGGTGGCCGGACGTCTCGGCGTCCAGAACCGCGTGCGACAGGCCCGAGTAGTCGGCCTTGCCGCCCGCGCTGGCCCGCGCCAGTTCGTCGAAAACATCGGCCGGGTCGGTCGACCAGACCCCCGGGGCGCCCAGCCGGGCGGCGAGTTCGGCCCAGATCCACAGCTCGTCGCGGGTGCCCTCGGGCGCCTCGACGGCCTGGCGGCGACGCAGCACGCGACCCTCCAGCGAGGTCATCGTCCCCTCCTCCTCGGCCCACTGCCGCACCGGCAGGACGACGTCGGCCAGCCGCGCCGTCTCCGAGGGCAGGAAGTCGCAAACCACGAGCAGGTCCAAAGCGGCCAGCCGCTCACGGATCGCCGTCGCATTCGGCGCGCTGACCAGCAGATTCGAGCCGTGGACGAACAGCGCCCTCGGGCCGTCCGGGGTGCCCAGCGCCTTGAGGAGTTGGACGGCCGGCAGGCCGGGGCCAGGCAGGACGTCCGCGTCGACTCCCCAGACGCCGGCCACGTGGGCGCGTGCGGCGGGGTCGGTGATCATGCGGTACCCGGGCAGTTGGTCGGCCTTCTGGCCGTGCTCGCGGCCCCCCTGACCGTTGCCCTGACCGGTAATCGGTCCGAAGCCGCTGCCCGGCGTCCCGATCAGGCCGAGCGCCAACGAAAGGTTGATCGCGGCGGTGACCGTCGCCGTCCCCTGGGTCGACTGCTCGACCCCGCGTCCGGTGAGGACGTAAGCCCCCCGGCCGCCTCGCGACGGGGATGCGGCCGCCAGCAGGTGCGCCGCCTCGCGAAGCGTTCCCGCGGGAACGCCGCTGATGTCCTCGACGCGCTCGGGCCACCAGGCCAACGCGCTGCGCCGCAGATCGTCCAGCCCGGACGTCCGGGCATCCAAGTAGGTCAGGTCGGCCAGGTCGTCGAACAAGACGACGTGCAGCAGGCCGAGCAGGACGGCCAGATCCGTCCCGGGCACGGGCCGCAGGTGCATTCCGGCGCCGTCGGTGAGCTCGGCCGTGGCGGAGCGGCGCGGGTCGACGACGATCAAGCCGCCCGCGGCCCTCGCCCCGGCCAGGTGGGTGACCGCCGGTGGCATGGTGTCGGCCAGGTTGCTGCCCAGCAGCAAGATCGCGTCGGCGTCCCCGAGGTCGCTGAGCGGAAAGGCGAGCCCGCGATCAAGCCCGAGCGAGCGGTTGGACGCCGCCGCCGCACTCGACATGCAGAATCGGCCGTTGTAGTCGATGTTGGGGGTTCGTAACGCGATCCGTGCGAACTTCCCAAGCTGGTAAGCCTTCTCGTTGGTCAGCCCGCCGCCGCCGAAGACGGCCACCGAGGCCGGGCCGAACTCGGCGCCCAGGGCCCGGACGCGCTCGGCGATCAGGTCGAGCGCGTCGTCCCAGGTGGTCGGGAGGAGACGTCCGTCCCTGCGCACCAGGGGCGCCGTGAGGCGGTCGGGGGCGGTCAGGACGGCCGCGCTGGTCCAACCCTTGCGGCATAGGCCGCCACGGTTGGTGGGGAAGTCACGCGCGCCGACCGTGACCCCGGCCTTCCCCGGGGTCACGGTCATGGCGCACTGCAGGGCGCAGTAGGGGCAGTGGGTGTCGACCATTCGGTCCCTCAGACTCCCGCCTGCGCCATCTTCGTGCCGGGGCGGGCGTAGGCGATGGTGGTGGCGACGCCCATCAGGAGATAAACGCCGATGAACAGCCACAGCGCGGGGACGAGGCTGCCGTAGGTCGTGGTGGCCAACTTGAATCCCTGCGGGATGAGGAAGCCGCCGTAGGCGCCGATCGCGCCGGCGATCCCGAGGCAGGCGGCCGCGGCGCGCCGGGCGACGGGCAGGTCGGTGCTGGCCACACCGGCGCGGAACGCCGCCGGGATCATGCGATAGGTGGAGCCGTTGCCGATGCCGGCACCGATGAACATCACGACGAACGCGGCGACGAACGGGCCGAAGGCGTGCGCGCCGAGGGCGAAGATCGCTCCGACCGCACCAAGCGCCATGATCGCGAACGAACAAACGGTGACCCAGGCGCCACCGAGCTTGTCCGACACGATCCCGCCGAGCGGGCGGGCCAGCGCACCGGTGACCGCACCGACGAACGCGATGGCCGAGGGCTGCTCGGGGAACTGGCTGGCCAGCAAGGTTGGGAAGGCGGCCGAGTAGCCCACGAACGACCCGAATGTCCCGATGTAGAGGAACGAGATCAGCCATGTGTGCGGGTTGCGGGCGGCGTCGGCGTATGCGCTGAAGTCGGAGCGAGCCTCACCCAGGTTGTCCATGAACCGCCAGGCGAAGAACGCCGCCAGCAGCGACAGCGGGACGAACAGCCAACCGGCGTACTCCGGGTGCAGGCCGCCGCCGATCACGATGATCATCGGGACGACCATCTGGACGATGCCGGTGCCGAGGTTGCCGCCGGCGGCGTTCAGGCCGAGCGCGCGGCCCTTCTCGGCTTCTGGGAAGAAGAAGGAGATGTTGGTCATGGACGACGCGAAGTTGCCGCCGCCGAGGCCCGCCAGCGCGGCCGCTACCAGCAGCCACTCGTAGGGCGCCCTCGCGCTCACCGCCCAGACCAGCGCGAAGCTCGGGATCAGGAGCAGCAGGGCCGAGACGATCGTCCAGTTGCGGCCGCCGAAGCGGGTGACCGCGAAGGAGTAGGGGATGCGCAGCGTGGCGCCAACGAGTGCCGGCAGCGAGACCAGCCAAAACTGCTGGCCCAGCGTCAACGAGATGCCGGCCGCTGGCAACTTCGGGACGACGATGCTCCACAGCGCCCAGACGCAGAAGCCGAGGAACTCGGCGAAGATCGAGTAGATCAGGTTGCGGTTGGCGATGCGGCGTCCGGACTCGGCCCAAAAGCCGGCGTCCTCGGGGTCGTAGTGCTCGATCCAGTGCGCCCGGCCCTTGGGTGCGAGCAGCGATTCGGACTTGGTGGGAACGGTGGTGGTCATTGGGGCTCCTGACGGGAGACGGGACAGGGGCTCGTTTCCAGACCATCAGGCTGCCTGCGGCGTGTTTCCGTTCCTTACGTTCGCCGTCACGTGCGAGTAACACACCTCGCACACCGCTGCGCCGGTCCTGTGAGGTTTCTGGGAGGCCCAGCTGGCTTGGGTTTTCGCCAGATGCCGCGGCCATCGCGCCGCACGCCAGTGTGCGTCCCCATTGGTCGATTGGCGCGACGTCACTCAGCGCCGGGAGATGGCTGCCGTCCCAGGCATGCGATCGCTACGCGCGTCGGCCCAGGACGTACAGCCGTTCGGTTTGCGCCTCGTCCGGTCCGGGGGAGCGCAAGTACCACTCGACGTCGACCAGTCCCGCCGCCGCCATGGCGGCGAGCAGTTGGGTCGAGTCGTGCAGGACGAAGTCCAGGTCGACCGCGGCGCCGCACAGTTCGTCGGCGTGCAGCACCTGGCTGCCGGAATGCACCGCGAGCGACAACCAGCCGCCTGGGTCAAGGGTGCTCACCAGGTGGGCGATCGCGCCGGGGAGCTCCGACGCCGCCAGGTGGACGAATGCGTACCACGCCACGATCGCGCCCCAGCCGCCGGCTCGTCGCGGCCGCAGCAGCCGGGTGAAGTCGGCGACCTCGAAAGTCTGGTCGGGGTAGCGGGATCGGGCGACCGCGATCATCCCAGGCGACAGATCGAAGCCCTCTGCCTGCGCTCCCGCCTTCGCCAGGTGGGCGGCGATGTGTCCGGGGCCACAGCCAACGTCCGCGATCGGGCCGTCCGCGAGGGCGGCCACCCTTCCCAGCAGCCACCGGTCGAACGGCTTGTGGGCCAGCTCGTCGCCGAAGCGGTCCGCGTAACCCTGAGCCGCCGCGTCGTAGGACGCCACGACCCGCGCATTGCGCTGGGTCGCCCCCTCGGCCAGGACGACCTCGGTGTCGGCCGGCTCGGCAGCGTCGTCCATCGGTGCGGGACCGAGCAGGTGCGTCCAGCGCCGGTCCTGCTGACCGGAGCGCAGGCCCAGTTCGGTCACCAGCGGCGGCGTCCGCGAGCTCATCGACCGGAGGGCGGCGGCCACCTCGGCCTTGTCGGCGAACGAGTGGAGGCGCTCGGTCCTGGTCTTGAGTTCGCCCGCAGACTGTGGTCCCCGCAGTAGCAGGACGGTGACCAGGGCTCGCTCGGCATCGTCCAGTTCGATCTGCTGGTCGACGCTTTGGTAGTACTTCAGAGTCCGGGAACCCTGCACGGCCCACACGATGCGGACCAGGCCGCGCTCCTTCAAGGCGCGGGCCGCGGCTTGCACCTCGGCCTCGGAGTAGTGGGAGACCGGGTCGCGGCTGGAGGTCTGATTGCAGGCCGTGCGCAGCGAGTTCAGGGTTAGCGGGTAACTCGCCGGGACGGTGACCTGCTTCTCCAACAGGCAGCCGAGCACGCGCTGCTCCGCGGCGTCCAGGACCGGGAGTTCGGGCACGCGGTCACCTTAGCGATCCAGATCGAGTCAGCGGGCTACCACTCGGTACTCAGGGACCACCACGTGTCCCGGGTGGGAAGTTTGGGCCGCCCGCGGACCGCTCAGAGGCCAACTGTCGGACGGCATCGATAGCGTGTGCCAAAAGGAGGAAGCCATGGTTGGACGAATGTTTGCCAGGACGCTGCTCGGGTCGGTGTTCCTGTTGGGCGGATATCAAACGCTGCAGAACCCGGTCGGAGCTGCGGGGAAGCTGGGCACCGCGCTCCAGCGGTACGTCCCAGATGCGGCCGCAGCTCTGCCGGTCAAGCCCGAAGAGCTGGTCCGCGCGAACGCGCTCGGCATGATGATCGCTGGCTCCACCCTCGCGCTGGGAATCTTCCCGCGCCTGTCGGCGCTGACGTTGGCCGCGCTGCTCGCCCCGACAAATGTCGTGGGCCACGGATTCTGGGAGGACGCCGACCCAGCCACGCGTGCCGCGAACAAGAATTCCTTCATGAAGAACCTCGCCATCACGGGCGGTCTGCTCTACGTGGCGCTGACGCCAAAAACGAAGTAGACGCCCCGGGTCGGGTTCCCTGAGCCGATCGAAGGGTTTGTCCCTTCGTTCGGCCGATGAGCTCGTCGACGGGCGCGAACCGGTCGTTTCGTCGGCGTTGGTGACGTTGGGACCGGGGCCCGTCCAGGGGTGGCAACCGGCCGTGACGCGTCGGCGCGCCAGTTCACGGCTCGAAGCGGTACCCCAGGCCAGGCTCGGTCACGAAGTGGCGCGGCTGGCTCGGGTCGGCCTCGAGCTTTCGGCGCAGCTGGGCGACGTAGACGCGCAGGTAGTTGGTCTCGCGTTCGTACTTGGGGCCCCAGACCTCGGCGAGCAGTTGCGTGCCGGGGACGAGCACCCCAGGTCGGCGCACCAACGCCTCGGCCAGGTGCCACTCCGTGGGCGTCAGCTTGACCTCTTCGCCGCCGCGAAATGCGCGCTTCGCGGCCAGGTCGAGGGTGAAGTCGTCCGTGATCACCTTCGGCTCGGCGGCGATGTCCGCACCCCCGCGACGCAGCGCGGCCCGGATTCTCGCCAGCAGTTCGTCCATGCCGAACGGCTTGGTCACATAGTCGTCCGCGCCGGCGTCCAAGGCGTCGACCTTGTCCGCCTGCCCCTCCCTGGCCGACAAGACGATGATCGGCAGGGACGTCCACCCGCGCAGCCCGGCGATCACGTCCACGCCGTCCATGTCGGGAAGGCCGAGGTCGACGATGGCCAGGTCTGGGGGTACCGCTGCAGCCGCCCGCAAGGCCGTGGCGCCGTCGCCCACCGCGTCGACGTCGTAGCGGCGGGCCTTCAGGTTGATGGCCAGTGCTCGGCGCAACGCCGGCTCGTCCTCAACGATGAGCAACCGGGGCATCCGCGGCCTCCAAGTCGAGGGTCATGGTGAGCCCGCCGCCGGGCGTCGTGGAAGCAACTATGCGCCCTCCCATGGCTTCGGTGAAGCCCTTCGCGATCGCCAGGCCGAGGCCTACCCCGGCGTGGCTCCGGTCGTCGAAGCGCTGGAACGGCGTGAAGATCGCATCCAGCCGCGCCGCCGGGATTCCGGGGCCGTGATCGATCACCTGGACGAGCACCCTGGTGCCGCTCGCCTGGGCGATGACCTCCACGCCCGGTCCACCCGTCACGTGCCGGCGCGCGTTGTCGATCAGGTTGGCCAAGACCCGCTCCAACAGGCCGGCGTCGGCGCGGATCATGGGAAGGTCCTCTGGGATGTCCCAACGGGTCGGAGCCTCCCCCGGCCGGAACGCTCCTACCAGCGCCTCCTCCAGCCGGATGCTCCGAGGTTGGACCACCAGCGCTCCCGCCTGGATGCGGCTCATGTCGAGCAGGTTCGCAATCAGGTCGCCTAGTCGGTCGGTGCGCTCCTCAACGGCTGCCAGCAACTCGGCACGCTCGGCGTCTTCGAGCTCGATGTCGTCTTGACGAAGCGTCGCGACCGACGCCTTGATCGCCGCCAGCGGGCTGCGCAGGTCGTGACCGACGGCCGCGAGCAGCGCCGAACGGACCTGGTCGACCTTGGCCAGCTCCTCGGCGCGCCTGGCCTGAGCGGCGAGTTGTTCGGTGCGCCAAAGCCGTCCGGCGGTCGTGGCGAGACTGCCGAGCAGCTTGCGGTCCTGGCCGACGGACGCCGGCCCGCTCAGTACCAGGGTGAGCCCCTGGCCCGCGTCCACCACCACTTCGATGTCGTCCGGGGCGGGCGAGCCCACTCCCGCCAGCGTCGTCCCGCCATCGCGCAGGGCGGCCGCGTTCATTCCGAAGACGCTGCGGGCGTCCGCCAGCGCCTCGCTCAAGGACCCGTGCCCGTGTTCGCGGCTGCCGAGTTCGCGCAGCCAGCGCGCCTCCACCTTGGACCGCTCCGCGGTCGCCGCGCTTCGCGCCGCTAGTTCGGTGATCAAAGTCACCAAGGCCGCGACGGCCGTGAACACGACCAGGTCCACGCCTTCGGTCTGACTACGTACGACGAGGCTGTGATACGGCTCGGCAAAGAAGAAGTTGGCACACATCGCCGCCGCCACGGTGGCCAGCAGCGCGGGGAGCACGCCGCCGATGGCCGAGGCCGTGACGGCGACGAGGAGGTAGGCCAGCAGGACGGTGTCCAGGCCGAAGTTGCCGCGGAACGGGAGCAGCGCCACCGTCAGCGTAGGGATCCCCACGATTGCCGTGGCGAAGCCCCACGCCTGCCGGGACGCCGGCAGTCCGGACGCGAACCCGCGCCGCGGGACGTCCGGACTGCCAAGGCCGCTCATGCGGGTCAGTTTGTCACCAGCGCCCGCCGGGGTTCGCGCTCGACCGTGGGCGACGGACCGGGGTCAACGTGCCGAGCCGGGGGAGCCGGCGGCGCGGCGACAGGAGGACGCTCGGCTCGCTCCTGCGCCTCTGCGCGGAGAAGTTCGGCTTCCGCTCCTGGCCGGTCGAGCGCGTAGCGTTCGGCCGAACGCAACTGGAACGGCACGCTCGTGACCATGACACCGGGCATGTACAACAGGCGGGTCTTGAGCCGGAGTGCGCTTTGGTTGTGCAGGATGTGCTCCCACCAGCGTCCGACCACGTACTCGGGGACGAAGACCTCGACCGCATCTCGTGGCCCGATCTCCATCTGGTTTAGATACCGGACGACCGGCGAGACCAAGTCGCGGTACTCCGAGTTCACCACCGCCAACCGCACGGGGATCTCACGGTCGGCCCACTCGTTCACCAGCGCGGCCGTTTCGGCCGGGTTCGTGTCCACGCGCAGGGCCGTGATCGTGGACGGCCGGATCGCCTTGGCGAACGCCAGGGCCTTCAGCGCCGGCTCGTTCAGGCGGCTGACCAGGACGATCGCATGAATCCGGCTCGGCAACACGATCCCGTTCGCCTTCGGCCGCAGGAACCTGCGAACACGTTCGTAGTGGCGGTGCACGCGGATCATCGCGAAGTAGAAGATCGGAATGGCGACCACGACCAGCCAAGCGCCGTGGGTGAACTTCGTGAACAAGACGATGACCAGCACCGCGCCGGTCGCGATGGTTCCGATCAGGTTGATCGCCAGGGCGCCGGCGATCTTGGCCCGGCGCGCGTCCGGACGCCGCAGCTCGCGCCGCCAATGGACGACCATGCCCGCCTGGCTCAGGGTGAACGACAAGAAGACGCCCAGGATGTAAAGCTGGATCAGCCGGGTCACCGAGGCGTCGAACGCGACGATCAGACCGGCGGCGATCCCGGCGAGGATCAGGATGCCGTTGGAGTGCACGAGCCGATCCCCGCGGCGGGCCAACTGCTTCGGCAGATATCTATCGGCCGCGAGGATCGACGCGAGGATCGGAAAGCCGTTGAACGCGGTGTTCGCGGCCAGCACGAGGATCAGGGTCGTGAAGCCCTGCACGGCGAAGAAGCCGATCGAATCGTTGCCGAAGACCGCCGCCGAAAGCTGCGCCAGCACCGTCCGCTGCTCGTAGCCCGCTGGTGTTCCGGTCAGGTGGTCGACCGATTCGGCGATGTGGATGCCGCTCCAGGCGCTGAGCACGGCGATGCCGAGCATCATGGCGATGGACAGGGCCGCCATCATCAGCAGGGTCGTGGCGGCGTTGCGCGACTTCGGCTTGCGGAAGCTCGGAACGCCATTGCTCACCGCCTCCACCCCGGTCAGCGAGGTACAGCCGGAGGCGAAGGCGCGCAGCACCAGGATCAACATCGCCGCGCCGGTCGCCCGCTCCGCGGTGAAACCGAAGGATGCCGACTCAGCCACTGGCGCATGTCCGGTGATTGCCTGCCAGAACCCCACGGCGAGCATCACGAACACCGAGACCAAGAAGCCATACGTCGGGATGGCGAAGGCCGACCCGCTCTCCTTCACGCCGCGCAGGTTCATCAGGGTGATACCGGCGATCATCGCCAGGCACAACCCGACCGAGTAGGGCCGTAGCGCGGGGAGGGCTGAGGTCAGGTTGTCCACGCCGGAGGCGATCGAGACCGCGACGGTCATGACGTAGTCGACCATCAGTGCGCTGGCGGCCACGAGGGCCGCCTTGTTGCCGAGGTTGGCCTTGCTCACGGCGTAGGCGCCCCCGCCGCTGGGGTAGGCGTGGCAGGTCTGTCGGTAGGAGACCGTCACGATCCCCAGCAGGGCGACCACGGCAAGGGCGATCCACGGGGTCAGGGTCACGGCCGCCGCGCCGCCCAACGCCAGGACGAGCAGGATCTCCTGGGTCGCATAGGCATTGGACGAGATCGGGTCACTGCAGAACACCGGCAGGGCGAGCCGCTTCGGTAGGAGCGTTTCGCCCATCTGGTCCGAGCGCATCGGGTTTCCGACGAGCAGGCGTTTGGTGAGGCTGGTTGCGCTGGTCACGCCACCAACCTGCGCCGACCGGCGATCCCGGGAGCGACATCTTGACGCGTTCTTAACGCTCGAACGGCCGAGCTTGACGCGGTCTTGGCGATCCGAGCCCAGGGCTGGCTAGCTGTTGATCTGGGCCGGATAAGCGGCCCGAATCAACACGTTGTTGGGATTTGGTCCCCAGGCCCGGCTCAGTCGAGGCCGAATTGCGCCACCGCCTGGCTCTGCGCAGCGATCTCGGCGCGCAGGCCAGGGCTGAGGGTGTCGGTCAACTCGAGCCGGATCTCGCCTCGCCCTCGGGTCAGGCGCCGCCGCCACGTCCCGACGTCGCGGCGTCCGGCGATGACGACGCCGGTCGAGGCCTCCGCAAAGCGCTCGATGGCCGTTCCGCTGGGATGACCGGGGGCGCGCCGAAAGCCCGTGCGCGGGTAGGTCAGGAACGCCTCGTCGAAGACGGGGAGTAGGAATACCGAGTCAGGGGAGCGGAGCTGTGGTCCGGATTGAGCGAGGGAAGCTGGGTCGTGCCACAGCTCGAGGCCCTCGACGTCGAGAGGCAACAACTCCGGCAGGTCGCCCAATGCGAGCTTGATCTCGGCCTGGGTGACGGCGGCCCAGCGGGTCAGATCCTTGACGTCGGCAGGCCCGTGACCGGCGAAGAATCGGGCCACCAGCCGCCGCACCGCGACTTCGCGGTCGAGCCGCGGCGTAGGCGCGATCCACTCATCGACCAGGGCATAGGTGTGCTCGCGGCCGCGCAGGGGCCCTGAGCAGACCACCGATTGAAGTTCGGCTGTGAGCAGCATGTGGCTCACTGCGGAGTTGTCCCGGGGCAGGCCTGCCTCGAACAGGGCGGGCGCCAACTCGCCGCGGGTCAATTGCCTGCCCCTCAGCTCCGTGATCAGCACGTCCAGTCCACGCTGGCGCAGCGGATCGTCCAGGCCGAGTCGGGCGTGGCGCCCGCGCAGGCCCTGCAAGACTTTCGGGGCGACCAACGCCTGAACCCAGCGCAGATCCTCGGCGGCGACGAAATGCCAGGTCGGGCGGAGGATGTGGGTTCGGACGATCCGGCCCTCATTGATCGCAGCCCGCACGGCCGCATCCCCGCCCTGGGACCGCAAGGTAAGGGAGTAGCGCGAGAAGGGAGCGTCCTGGGCCTGGACGCACAGCATGGTCCGGACCGCGTCTGCGACGTCGGCGAACGGCGACGTGGTCAGCCGCTGTGTTGCCATTCGCTGCCTGAGGGCTTCGTTGCGGTCCATGAGCTCAGACTGCCCGGCGCCGCCGAGAGCCTCAAGCGGCTTCGGACCCGGCGGGCCAGGCTTGCGCAGGATTCGATTGGACGCAAAAATAGAACATGTGAGCTATTCAAGGAGGCGTTGGGGGCGGCTGGGCCCCGACCGTCTTGGAGCGTGGCCCGATTGCGGATCGAAGCGGCGGCGCCGCTCGAAGCGGCTCGCGCCATCGAGCGGACCATCTCCTCTGGCCGAATACTTCCAGGGTGTAGGCATCGCCCCTACGCTGGCCCTGTTTGGGACTCACGGGACGAGGCCATGATGCGCGATGTCAAGGCGGCGCGCCGAGCGTGGGTCTTGCTCGTCCTGGTGACGGCGTTGTGCTCGGGACTCTTGACCCATAGCGCGCACGCCGATCCCCCTCGGACGATCACGCTGATCGGCACCATGCAGAAGTTGGTCGGCTGCGCCACGGACTGGCAGGCAGACTGCCAGCGCACCGACCTGCGGCTGCTCGAGGGCACGCGCTACGGACTCGAGGTCGCACTTCCGGCAGGCACTTACGAGTACAAATTTGCCGCCGATCACAAGATGGACGAAACCTACGGCGCCGACGGCGTGCGGTCGGGTCTCAACCTGCCGCTGGTGATCGCCGGGCCGACCCGGCTGCTCTTTTGGTACGACGACGCCACGCATGCCCTCGGGGTGGCCCCCACCGACGTCTCGGGTGCGGCGTCCGCGGCTGATCGCCAACTCGCGGGGCAAAGCCTTCGTAACGCCCTTACCCGGGAGCGGTTCTACTTCGCGCTCGTCGACCGGTTCGCCAACGGCAATAGAGCGAACGATGCCGGTGGCCTGGTCGGTGACCGGATGGTGACCGGTCTCGACCCGCGCGACAAGGCGTTCTACCACGGCGGTGACTTGGCCGGGCTAAAGGCGAAGCTGCCTTATATCAAGGGCCTCGGGACGACCGCGATCTGGTTGTCGCCAGTGTTCAAGAACCGGCCGGTGCAGGTCGGTCCTGGTGGACCATCCGCTGGCTATCACGGCTACTGGATCACCGATTTCACCCAGGTCGATCCGCATCTGGGCACCAATGCCGAGCTGACCGAACTGATCGAATCGGCCCACAAGCAGGGCATGAAGGTCTTCTTCGACATCATCACCAACCACACTGCTGACGTCATTCAAAGCGGGTCCGACTACGTGTCGAAGGAGAACAAGCCGTACCTGGACGCCCAGGGAAACCCGTTCGACGACGCCTCCTACGTGGGGAAGTCCGACTTCCCGGCCGTGGACGTCGCCAAGTCGTTTCCCTATGAGCCCAAGTTCCCCAACGCCTCGGATCAGACGGTGAAGGTGCCTGCCTGGCTGAACGATCCGAGGGTTTACCACAACCGTGGCAACCTGGGCGACGCTGCGGAGTCCAAGCTCTACGGCGATTTCGCCGGGTTGGATGACCTGTGGACCGAGCGCGAAGACGTCGTCAAGGGCATGACGGACATCTACAACTCCTGGGTCGACTTCGGCGTGGACGGATTCCGCGTCGACACCGTCAAGCACGTCAATATCGGCTTCTGGGAGCGGTTCAGCCCGGCGATCCTGGCGCACGCACTGTCGAAGGGCAAGAGGGACTTCTTCACCTTCGGTGAGGTGTACGACTCCGACCCGTCGGCCATCTCCAAGTACACGACCACCGGACGCCTCCCCGCCGCGCTCGACTTCGGCTTCCAGGCGGCTGCTCTGGGCTTCGCCCAGGGGAAGCCGACGGTGGGGATCCGCGACCTATTCGCCGCGGACGACTACTACACCGATACCGACTCCAATGCCTACCAACTGCCGACGTTCTTGGGCAACCACGATCTGGGCCGGGTCGCTTATCAGCTCGCCAGCGGGGGCGCTCGCGACGACCTGCTCGACCGCACGAAACTGGCCACAGCTCTGCTCTACCTGACGCGGGGTCAGCCGGTCGTCTACTACGGAGACGAGCAAGGGTTCATCGGGTCCGGGGGTGACCAGGACGCTCGCCAGGATCTGTTCGCCACTTCGACCGCGCAGTACCGGGACGAGGAGGTGCTCGGCTCAGCATCGGGCAGCCGGGACCGCTACGACTCGTTGCACCCGCTCTACCGATTGATCGCCGACCTGGCCAAGCTCCGCCAGAACAACCCGGGGTTGTCCGACGGCGCGCAGATCCCCCGCTTCGCGTCGAATGCACCTGGCATCTACTCGTTCAGCCGCATCTCCACCGATGGTCGTGAATACGTGGTCGCGCTGAACAACGCGGCGCAGACCAAGTCGACGACGATCCAGACCTACTCGCCGAACACGACCTTCGAGCCCATTTACGGAACCACACGGCAGCTCAAGTCGGATGGCGAAGGGCGGCTCCAGCTATTCGTGCCCGCGTTGGGTGCGATCGCCTACCGCGCGTCCTCGCTTCTGCCCAAGGCAAAGGGGGCGCCGGCGATCAGAATGGTCGCCCCAACCGCGGGCGAGGTGATCGGCGGTCGAACAGAGTTGGGCGCCGTTCTGGTCGAGAACTCGTTCGCGCAAGTCAGCTTCTCCATCCGGCAGGTGGGGCAGGTCGCCTGGACGCCCCTTGGCACCGACGACGCGCCTCCCTACCGAGTCTTTGCCGACGTCGGCGCCTACCCGGCCGGAACCCTGCTGGAGATTCGAGCCGTCGCCAAGGATCGATCCGGCAACCTGTCCGCCAACTCGACCTACGCGAGTGTGGGCACTCCGAAGGCAAAGCCCGGCCAGTTGGATCCATCGCTGCCACAGCCCCCGCCGAGTGCGGTCTCGGTGGCGGGCTCGTTCAACTCCGAGATGGGCTGCCCTGCCGACTGGCAGCCTGCCTGTGCGCAGGCTCAACTCAACGTCGATCCCCGCGACGGAGTTTGGAAGGGCACCTACACGTTGCCTCCGGGTAGTTATGAGTACAAGGCGGCGCTGGACAGGGGCTGGGCGACCAACTATGGAGCGGGGGGCGTCCCGAATGGGCCGAATCTGAGCGTGAACGCGCCGAACGGCCCGGTCCGATTCTTCTTCGACCCAGTCAGGCATTTGGTCACCAGCGATGTGCAGGGGCCGATCGTCACCGCGCCTGGGAGTTTCCAAAGCGAACTGGGCTGTGGCACCGATTGGGCCCCGGACTGCATGCTGCCCTGGCTCACCGACCCGGACAACGACGGCACCTACACATGGTCGTCCAGCGCCATCCCGCCTGGGAAGTACGAGTTCAAGATCACTCACGGGCTCAGCTGGGTCACAAGTTTCGGTGAGAACGGAGCGCCCAACGGTGCGAATATCACCATGGAAGTACCCTCTTCCCCAACCATGGTCACGCTCGAATACCTACCGACCACTCACGTGGTTACCGTCAAGATGGCGCCGGCGGCAGCCGTCCCGAGCCTTGGCACGGCTCGCGCCGTCTGGGTGACCCGCAACCTGATCGCCTGGCCTGCTCAATCAGGGATCAACGGGAGCGACCCTGCCACACTGCGTTGGCAGTTGCATTGGGCGCCGGCGGGCGGCCTGGGTATGGACGCGGAAACGCTCGGCGGCTCGGCCGGCAATCTCGAACTAGACCCGGCCGGCTTGCCGAAATCCGTGCTGGACGCCTATCCGCACCTGCGCGGCTACCGCGCTCTTCGGTTGGGGTCGACCACCTCCGCGAAAGCGGAAGCTATCCTTCGCGGCCAGTTGGCCGTCGCGGCGTACGGTGCGAGCGGAAACATCGTGGACGCCTCGAGCGTACAGATCGCGGGCGTCCTCGACGACCTGTACGCGGACGCGGCAGGCAAGCTCGACTATGGCGTCACCTGGAACGGGAAGGCTCCGTCCATCAGAGTCTGGGCTCCCACCGCGCAAGGCGTGGCCCTGCTCCTGTGGCCGGCCAACGCCGCCCCCGACGCGCCGGTCACCTCGGCCAAGCGGGTTCCCATGAATCGCGATGCGACCGGCTCCTGGTCGGTTGTGGGGCAGCCGAACTGGAACAACAACCGCTACCTATTCGAGCTCAAGCTCTACTCGCCGGTTGCTCGGCGGGTGATCGTCGACCGTGTCACAGACCCCTACTCGACCGCGCTCACCCTGGATTCGTCGCGATCGGTGATCGTCAATCCGGCCGACGCCGACACTCGCCCAGCCAATTGGGTCAAGGCGAAGGCCCCGGTGTTGGCCAGCCCGGTCGACCAGAGCATCTACGAGCTACACGTTCGAGACTTCTCGATCAACGACTCGTCCGTTCCCATCGCGCACCGCGGTTCGTACCTCGCCTTCGCCGATGCGGGTGCCGGGACCAAGCATCTGGTCAACCTGGCCAAGTCCGGGTTGAACACCGTGCACCTACTGCCAACCTACGACTTCACTTCGGTTCCGGAGAATCCGGCGGATCAGGCTCGCCCGAACTGCGATCTGCGGGCCCAGCCCGCGGACAGTCCCGAACAGCAGCGCTGCGTCCGGGAAGTGGCCGATCGGGACGGATTCAACTGGGGCTACGATCCCTGGCACTGGCTGACTCCGGAAGGGAGCTACGCCTCCACAGTGTCCGCCGCCGACGGCCGCGGGCGGATCGCCGAGTACCGGACGATGGTGGGTGCCCTGCATGCCAACGGGCTTCGCGTCGTTCAGGACGTCGTGTTCAACCACACCACCGGGGCGGGTCTGGCGCCGACCTCCGTCCTGGACCGGGTCGTTCCCGGCTACTACCACCGCCTGGACGCCCTCGGTGCGGTCGCGCAGTCGACGTGCTGCAACAACACAGCCACCGAGAACGCGATGGCCGAGAAGATCATGGTGGACGCGGTGGTCTGGTGGGCCCGGCAGTACCACGTCGACGGCTTCCGGTTCGACTTGATGGGCCATCACACCCGGGCGAATATGCTCGCAGTCCGGGCCGGTCTCGACGCACTGACCGAGGCGAAGGACGGCATCGACGGCAAGCGGATCACGCTGTACGGCGAGGGATGGAACTTCGGCGAGGTCGTGAACAACGCCCGATTCACTCAAGCCACCCAGGGGCAACTCGGCGGCACTCACATCGCTACGTTCTCCGACCGGCTGCGCGATGCCGTTCGCGGTGGCGGGCCGTTCGACGAGGACCCACGCCGGCAGGGATTCGGCACCGGACTCCTGGTGGCGCCGAACGGTGCCGGCGTCAACGGCAACGAGACCGATCAACGCGTCGGCATGGCCTACGACATGGACCTGGTCCAACTCGGGATGGCCGGCAACTTGAGGTCGTTCACCTTCCGCAGCAACGCCTCGGCGCAAGTGATCCGTGGCGACCAGCTCGACTACCTGGGCGGGGGAGCGGGGTACGCCGATTCCCCCGACGAGGTCATCTCGTACGTGGACGCGCACGACAACGAGACTCTGTTCGACACATTGGCGCTGAAGCTGCCCCAGTCGACACCGATGGCTGACCGGGTTCGGCTCAACACCGTTTGTTTGGCCACGGTCGCGCTCGGTCAAAGCCCGGCATTCTGGCACGCGGGCACCGACCTGCTCCGCAGCAAGAGTCTGGACCGCAACAGCTTCAACTCCGGGGACTGGTTCAACCGGATCGACTTCACCGGCCAGACCAGTGGCTACGGCGCTGGGCTGCCGCCCCAGTCGGACAACGCCAGGCACTGGGAGTTCCAGCGACCGCTGCTTGCCGACCCTGCTTTGAAGCCCACAGCCAAAGACATTTCGGCCGCGTCCGCCGCCGCGCAGGAACTGCTGAAACTGAGATATTCCACAAAGCTGTTCCGGCTTGGCGAAACGGGGCTGATCAATCAAAAGGTAAGCTTCCCCGCCTCGGGTACTTCGGTCGGGCGGCCCGGCGTAATCGCCCTGCGAATCGACGACACCGTGGGCCCCGATTCGGATCCAGAACTGAAGGGCCTGGTGGTCATCATCAACGCCACCCCGGCGCAGGTCGCACAACGGGTTCCCGGCATGGAGGGGCAGCCCGCGCAGCTTTCCGGCATCCAGGCCAACGGTGCCGATCCCGTGGTCAAGGCCGCCACGTGGGACGCCGCTTCGGGGACGGCCAGCGTGCCCGGCTACACGGTCGCGGTGTTCGTCCAGCCGCAGTAGTCGTCGCCCGGCGAGTCGACCGTGGTTACCGGGCCGCCGCCCAATGCCTTGGGATGCTTTCCGGTAAAGGGGTAGCGAGGTTTCCCCGCTCCGTTCTTACTCGCTTGCGTCCCCTGGCTGATTGGGGAATGCGGATTCGCCTTAACACCTGCACGTAAAGATTTGGGTTGTGGACAAGCCCCAAGATCGATCGGGGCTGCCGCGCCGGTGCTGGCACCATGGTTGGACCCTCCCCAAGGTAAGGACATCATGCTGACCCTCCATAGATCGGCGGCTAGCCTCGCCGCCGCGGCGGTGTTGCTCACCGCTTGTGCTGCGCAGCCGGGCTCGTCAACCGTCTCACCGGCCACCGCGACTACACCGGCGCCAACTGCCAGCGCGACGCCCAGCGACCAAGCCCTGTTCATAGAGGCGGAGCGCGTGTTTCGCGCTCAGTACGCGGCCCTCCTCAAGTACGGCGCTCAAGGCGGTGCGACAACGCTACCGGCGGAGTTCGACCGGTGGATAACGGGAACCTACAGGAGCGAGGTAGCCGAACTGCTACGCGCGTACAAGAGTTCGGGGTTTCGCTTTCTTGGCCCTGCCCCAAGGCTCGTGGTGCGACCCAGCCCTGGCGTCCATCTAGAAGACTCGGTCATCGCAATAGCGGTTTGCGTTGACGGGACGGGCAGTCGGGTCAAGGACGGCTCGGGGCGGGTAACGTCTGGGAATATCGAACTCCACAGTGCGTTCTTCAAGCTGCGGGGTTCGGCGCTGCTCATGTTCGAGAACAAGATCGAGCGGCGGTCGGCGTGCGACTGATCGTTTCCGTTTGTGTCGCGGTCATCTTTGCGTTCCTGTCCCCAAGCCCAGCGCGGGCGGATGTGAGCATCATTGGCACACGGTCAGAGGGCGGCCACGTAGTCGTGGGTGTGGACACGGTGATCGTCCAGACGTCGCGTGGTGGGGCGGTGGGTTACGACGGCGATGGTCGCAAGGTGTCGACTGGGACGAGTTCGGGGAAGACCACGTCGGGGAAGCCGGTGTCGTGTGTCGGGGTGTTCTGCAGGATCGGTGGTGCGCCGGCGGCGGGGGAGCCCGCGCCACCGCAGCAGACCGTGTCGCTGGAGGCCATCGCTATCAGCGTGGCCACCGAGATCTATCTGCCGGCACTGGCGCCGAAGTTCGGGCCGGATCCGTCGGTGAATGAGTGGAAGATGCTCGCCGTCGGGTATCCGATCTGGCTCTGGACGGACGTCCCTGCGTCGGTCCACTCCTCGGCGACTCAGCAAGGGATCACCGTGACCTTGTCGGCGAGGCCCACGTCGACCTCCTTCGAGATGGGAGACGGCGCGACGGTGCGTTGCGTGGCGATGACGCCCTACACCGTCGCGGTCAAGCCGGGGACTCCGTCGCCCGATTGCGGCTACACCTACCGGCGTCCGTCGTTGCCGCAGGGTAGTTACACGGTAACGGCGATGACGCGTTGGCAGGTGTCGTGGTCGGCGGTGGGTCAGTCCGGCACGTTTGCGATGAACCGTGCCGGCAGTCGCCAACTACCCATCGGTGAAATCCAGGCCGTCATCAACCGCTGATCGGTCGGAGCGATCGGCGAGGACCGAGGGGGAGGGCTGCAGGGAGGAACCGGACTGCTCAAACCGTGTAGTAGTGCTCGACGTGCGGCGCCTGCGTGAAGTGCGGCCCGATGCCGGCCCGCCAGGCTGGGAAGCGTTCAGTGGCTCGGAAGGCTTCGTGCGCCGCCACCGAGTCCCACTCGACCATCAGAATGAACGTGTTCGGGTTTTCGACGCCACGGGTGAGCCGCATCGAGCGGCAGCCCGGAAAGGTGGCGATGTTGTCCTTGACGCCGTGGTAGTCGACGACGAACGAATCCTCGCCACCCGGCGCGACGAAGAACTGGGCGACCTCGGTAACCGGTCCTTCAGCGGGGTTGGTCATGCGCCCAAGCTATCGCCACCACGGCCGCGCCCTCTGCCTTACGGTCAAGCCGCTCAGACGAAGATGATCTGGCCACCCTCGGAAAGCTCCATGAAGTCGGATGCGCTGATTACTGCTTCCACCGAATCGAACAGATCGGCGACGTTCAGCTTGAGCATGTCGAACGACATCTTGCAACCCCACAGGTGCCCCCCCATGTCGACGATCTGTTGCAGCATCTCCGGAACCGTCGGCACCTCGAGATCGGCGATTTGCTGACGCATCATCCGAGTTGCCATTGTCGTCATGCCGGGAAGCGTCCCCAGCGCCGCAGGTAACGGCAAGTTTGGCGCCATCGGCAGATGCATCGCGGTGTTCCCGATCATGGTGAACTTCAGCTTGTCCATCCGGGATTTCGTGATCATGTCGAATCCCCAGAATGTGAAAAACAGATGGGTCTCGATGCCTTCGCCCAGCGCGGCGGCCCCCAAGATCAGACCCGGATAGGCCATATCAAGATTTCCCTTGGAGCAGATGATGCACAGCTTGCGTCCGGACTCCCCGGCTGGGGCGCCGAACGACGGGACGATCGGTGATTCGGTCATTTCTCTTCTCGATTCCGATGCTAAACGCAGCCCTTTGGTTTGGGCAGCCCCGCGACGTAGGCCATCTTCTTGGCGGGCTTTCCCGGGAACAGCGCGAACAGGTCTTTCATATTGAACCCACCGACGGTCGTAACCCTGCGCAGCGTCGCGGTTTCCTGTCGACCCACATAGTCGCCACGCAAGAAGCGGATCGGCGCCCAATGCGCCTCGGTCATCTGGACGCCGATCAGGTGCGCGAGCTCGGCCCCCAGGGCCTCGTCCCACTGGTCGTAGCGGGTCAGGAACCCCTCGTCGTTGACCTCGATCGCGCGTCCGGCAATGTTTGTGGTCGGCATTTCCCTCCTAGAACTTCGGGACTATCGGTCCGGGTAGCGATTCCGGTGGAGTAGCAGAGGCGGATCGAGCCTCCGCCGTGAGGCGGGGACGCGGGGTCGGCCCGGGGGCGGCCGGTCGAGGCAACTCGGTGGCGGGCCGCTTGCCCGCCATCGACATGGCGGTCGGGAGCGGGAGGGGGCGCCCGGGCAGTAGTAGGTTCCAATAGACCCACTTGAACGCGAGCTTCCCAAGGTGGTTCGCGCGAGTTTCCCTCAGCAGCGCGAACGGCCCGATGCCGGGAAGCGGGAAGACGCCGGTCAGGGGCTCGGTGTCGTAGTTGAAGTCCAGCAGCATCCCCTTGCCGTCGCCGGACTCGATGAAGCAGTTCGCGTGGCCGTCGAAAGAATGCGTCAGGGGCTTCCCGGCCAGCAATTCGAGAAAGTTTCCCACGAAGATCTCCACGCTGAAATGCGCCACTGATCCCGCTTTGGAAGTGGGCAACGTTCCGGCATCGCCGAGAACGAAAATGTCTGGATCGAAACGTGCCTGTAGCGTGTGCTGGTCGCACTCGACATAGTTCGATTCGTCGCCCAATCCCGACCGGGCCAGGTACTCCGCGCCCAAATTCAGCGGAACGGTGACGAGCAAGTCGTAGTCGAGTTCGCGCCCGTCGTAGGAACGGATGGTGCGGGCGCGTCCGTCGACCCCTTCTACGGCGAAGTCGGTCACCAGCTCAATGCTTCTTCGGGCCAGCGCGGTGCCCAGTTCGCGAGATGCCACCGGTTTCGTGAATGCGCCGTCGAGCGGAGTTACGTACACGAGTTCGGTGCGCTCGCGGATGCCGTGTTCACGTAGCCACGCGTCGGCCAAGAAGGTGAACTCCAGGGGCGCTACGGGACATTTGATCGGCATCTCGGTGATATGCACGAGCAGGCGTCCGCCCCGGAAGTGCCGCATCGCTTCGGCGAGTCGCAGTGCGCCGGGCAGGGTATAGAACTCGTGGGCGGTCTCACCCCAGCCCGCTTCGGTCAATCCGGGTGTGAGCTCGGGCCTGGGGGACGTCCCCGTCGCGATGACCAGGTAGTCGTAGGACAGCGGTGGCATTCCGATCAGATGTACGAGGTGCGCCGTCGCGTCCACCCGATCGATCTCGGCCGAGACGATGTCGACTCCCGGGCCGATGTAGCCGTGCCGTGGCCGGACGATGTCGTCCCTGGTGTACTGGCCGAACGGCAGGAACAGATATCCGGGCTGATAGTGGTGAGCGTCGTCTCGATCGACGACGGTGATCGCCAACTGCGATGCCGCGACGGTCTTGCGAAGCTTGTTGGCCGCCATGGTCCCAGCGGTGCCACCCCCGAGGATGACCAAGTGCTTCATCGGAACCTCCCGACTCCACTAAATACCCACTGGGGTATAATGTCCAGCCAGGGCCCCAACCTGGCTATTCCGCCCTCGATGCCAAAGCCGAGCACCCGATCGGCGAATCGGTGGGCGTCCCCGAACGGCAGGCCACTAGCTCGCGCCCAAGGCCAGCACGGCGTCGATGGTGTCCGCCTCCTGCGCGGACTTGTCGTCGCGGTACCGGACGACCCGCGCGAACCGCAGAGTCACCCCGCCGGGGTAGCGGCGGGAACGTTGGAGCCCGTCGAAGGCGATCTCGACCACCTGTTCGGGACGGACTCGCACCACGTACCCGTCGGATGAGGTCTCGAGTTGACGGAAACGCACGGTCTGCCAGGCGAGCATCTCGTCGGTCATCCCCTTGAACGTCTTACCGAGCATCACGAAGCCGCCGGTACGGGGGTCGCGCGCCCCCAGATGGATGTTGGACAGCCAGCCACTGCGGCGGCCGCTGCCCCATTCGACGGCGAGCACGACCAGGTCAAGGGTGTGTACCGGCTTCACCTTCACCCAGGACGACCCCCGGCGGCCGGCGGAGTACGGCGCGGCAAGGTTCTTCACGATCACGCCTTCGTGGCCATCGGCCAGCGCCCGAGCGGCGAACTCGCGCGCCTGGGACTCGTCCGCCGTGATCAGCCGCGCGACCCGGTACGGCGCCGGCACCAAGGCGTCGAGTTCGGCCAACCGCACGTCGGCCCGAGCGTCCAGCAGGTCGCGGCCGTCCACATGTAAAACATCGAAGAACCACGGCCTGACCACCGCGCCGCCTCCGGACGCCGTTCGGGCCGCAGTCTCCTGGAACGGACGCGGCTTGCCGGCGGCGTCCGTCAGCATCGCCTCGCCGTCCAAGACGAAGCTGAACGCGGCGAAGCTCCGGACCACCTCGGCGACCTCGGGCAAGCGGTCGGTGATGTCGTCGAGACTGCGCGTAGCCACCACGACGGCGTCCCCGGCGCGATGGACCTGGATGCGGATCCCGTCCAACTTGACGTCGATCGCCGCCTCTCCGCCGCCGACCTTCGCCAGCGCCTCCCCAACTCCGGGAGCGCTGGAGGCAAGCATTGGGAGCACGGGACGCCCCACTCGCAACGAGACGCCGGCCAGCGCGGCCTCTCCCTCGAACGCCTCGGCAGTGATCGCCGCAGTCCCGCCCGCCAGCATCGCCGCGCGCCGCACCGCGAGCAGGCGGACGCCTGCCGCCTGGGCCAAGGCCTCCTGCACCAGGGCGTCGAGCGCACCCTGACGCACCGTGCCGGTGATCACGCCGCGCAACCACTCCTGCTCGGCCGCCGTGGCCAGGGAGAAAAGCTCGGCCGTGATCGCCGCCCGCGCCCCCTGAGACCCGGGACCGGACAGCCTCGCGATCTCGCCGAGCCGCGCGTCGACGTCGAGGACGCCCAACTGGGCCGCGGTGGCCGACGCCGGTAGCTTGACCAGGCCGCGCCACCCGAGCCCAGTGCGGCGCTGCGGCAGCGTGCCGCCCAGGTATGCCACCGCTACTTCGCGCTCGCCGGGCTCTGCCTGACGCAGACAATCGGCCAACGCGGCGACCTTGGCCAGCCGCGAACTCGTCCCCGAGACGGTGGCCGACGTCTCTACGATCTGGCGCAGCAGCATGCGGGCATTCTTACCCGCGACACCGACAGTTTTGTGCCGTACGTCGTCGCCCTGAGCCCTTCTGGCCGTCCCTGCAGCACCGATGTCCTTGCCAGCATGGCCCGGCGGTGTACATTTCGGCCCAACGGCTATTGCTCATTGGGAGACTTAGGATGCCGAGCGAAGATACCGAACTAACCCGGGCGCAGCGCCTGGACCGCCTGCCCTTCTCCCGCCTGCACACGCGGCTGGTAGTGGGCTCCGGCATCGGCTGGGCCCTGGATGCGATGGACGTCGGGCTGATCTCGTTCGTGATGGCAGCCCTGGCCAAGCAGTGGCAACTGCACGCGGACACGCTGTCTTGGATCGGGTCCATTGGCTTCGTCGGCATGGCCATCGGCGCCTCGTTGGGGGGTCTGTTGGCCGACCGAATCGGACGCCGGCAGGTCTTCGCCCTCACGTTGCTGGTCTACGGCATCGCCACCGGCGCGTCCGCGTTGGCGGGGTCTGTCGCCGCCCTGATCGCCCTGCGGTTCGTGGTGGGCCTGGGACTAGGCGCCGAACTGCCGGTGGCGTCCACGCTGGTGAGCGAGTTCGCGCCGCGGGCGATTCGCGGTCGCGTGGTGGTCGCGCTCGAGGCATTCTGGGCGGTCGGCTGGATCCTGGCGGCGCTGATCGGCTACTTCGTCATCCCGCTGAGCCCGGACGGCTGGCGCTGGGCGTTGTTGGTGGGCGTCGTCCCGACCGCCTACGCCGCGGCCGTGCGCTTCGGGCTGCCCGAAAGCGTTCGTTACCTGGAGCGAAAGGGGCGCATCGAGGAGGCGGAGCGCTCAGTTCGGGCGTTCGAGCAGGCGTCCGGGGTGACGCCCGGGAAGAGCCCGGCCCCGGCGGCCCGCACGGCCGGCACCGAGTCGATCTGGTCGCCGGCGCTGCGGCGCCGAACGGCGGCGTTGTGGCTGGTGTGGTTCTGCATCAACCTCTCGTACTACGGCGCCTTTATCTGGATTCCGACCCTGCTGGTCGGACGCGGGTTTCCGCTGGTGCGCTCATTCGAGTTCACGCTCTACATCACGCTCGCGCAGTTGCCCGGTTACGCGGTCGCGGCGATCTTGGTGGAGAAATGGGGACGCCGCCCCACCCTCGCCACGTTCTTGGCCGGATCGGCTGCCGCGGCGGCGTTCTTCGGCTTCGCCACCGCAGAATGGCAGATCCTGGCGGCCGGGATGGCGCTGTCGTTCTTCAACCTGGGCGCCTGGGGAGCCCTCTATGCCGTCGGCCCGGAGCTATACCCAACTTCGGTGCGGGGCACCGGGACCGGGGCAGCCGCCGCTTTCGGACGGATCGCATCGATCATCGCGCCGCTCTCGGTGCCGCCGCTGCTCGGGTTGGGTGGGTCTGAGGTCGTCTTCGGCGTTTTCGGCGCCGCGTTTCTCATCGGCGCCGCCGCCGCTCTGTTCCTCCCAGAACGGCGCAACCTCGAACTCGAGGGTTGAGCGCGGCTTGCTCACGAGTTCGGCCGCGTCGCGGAGGGACGCCGGCGGCACCGAACGCGCGTGATGTCAAGAGAACCACGGCAAATCGCTCTTCGTTTTGCGTTGTCCGGAAAGTATTCCGTGGAACTGTCGGAGATTCCGCCGCAGTGCGTCCAATCTAGAGGTGGGCAAGTTCGCGGATCGAGGAGGCTCGGTGAGCACGAAGCAGGGCGGGCGTGGTTCGCTGAGCGCGCTTCGTCAGCGACGCATGCTCATCGCGGAGCAGGTGGTCCGCATCGGTACCGTGACGATCGAGGATCTGGTCGAGTTGACCGGCGTTTCCCCGATGACGGTGTATCGCGACGTGGAAGCGCTCGAGGAGGCCGGCGTCCTGCAACGGCACCGTGGGCACGTTTCCGCGGTTGCCAACGGGCTGAACGAGGCCGGAGCCAGCTTCAGGCTGACGAAGAACACCGAATCGAAGCAGGTTATGGCGCAGGCGGTGGCTGGGCGCATCGGCCCCGGCAGTTCGGTGATCCTCGATGACTCCACAACCGCTCTTTGGGTGATCCGAGAACTCGAAGTGGCGCCACTGACCGTGGTCACCAACTCTTTGCTGGTCGCGCGCGAGGTGGAGCGAAAATCCGGCGTCCGGTTGTTCATGACCGGGGGCGAGTATCAGCAGTGGGCCGAGGCGTTCCTCGGCAAGACGACCATCGACGTGCTCGGCGGCATTCGCGCCGACTACTGCATCTTGTCGGCCTCCGGCATCTCCGACGGCCAGTGCTTCCATCCCTACGAGGACGTGGTCGAAGTCAAGCGAGCCATGATGCGCTCGGCGAGCGAGACCATCCTGATGCTCGACCACACCAAGTTCGACCGGCGCGCCCTGCACGCCTTCGCCCGCATCACCGACTTCGACCTCGTCGTCGTGGACGACGAGACCGACGCCCGGATCATCACCGAGCTCCGCAAGTCTGGGGTCCGGGTTCAGATCGCCGGTCCGATCGACTCCTAGCTCTTGCGCAGCGCTGGGCGACGCCACGATGCTGAGCCTTGGCCCGCCGTCTTGAGTAAGCCGAGGGCGTCCGAGCCAGGCCCGACCGGCCGCCCCGAATCCCCACTAATCGTGGTAGGACAAGGGCGGTGCGTGGTACGTTCAGCGCAACGGGTCTCCGCGTCAATGTCGATCGCGGCGCTGCCAGAGAGGGGAGCACTATGGGACTGCGTATCGTTGTGGGTGCTGACATCGCAGGTGTCGACTACAAGGAAAAGATCAAGAAGGACCTCGAGTCGGACTCTCGCGTCGACTCCGTAACGGACGTCGGGATCACCCCGGGCGAGGACGTCGATTACCCCCACGTGGCCGTCAAAGCCGCCAAGCTCGTCGCCAGTGGACAGGCAGATCGAGCCCTCGTCATCTGCGGTACCGGGATCGGCGTGGCCATGGCGGCCAACAAGGTGAAGGGCATTCGGGCCTCCGTTTGCCACGACAGCTTCTCGGTCGAACGGTTGGTCTTGTCCAACAACGGAAACGTGCTGACTATGGGCCAGCGCGTCATCGGGATCGAACTCGCACGTCGCCTGGTCAAGGAGTGGCTGGGCTACACGTTCGACCCATCGTCGCCGTCGGGGCCCAAGGTGACGGCGCTCGATTCCTACGACCAGGGCGTCGATCCTGGCGAGGCTGAGGCAATCTCCAGCTGCTGAGCCTCAAGGGTTGGCAGCGACGGGGCTGCTAACTCCAGCACTCTACTTTCGTCAGAAAGCGATGGAACCCAAATGGATTTCATGCAATTGCTATTTGGCCTGATCGCGGCGCTCGGGGGCGGCTTCTTCGGCGCGGCGATCGGCGGCAACTTCTCGTTCGTGATCACCGGCTTCACGGTGCTGCTGGGGCTGGGCGTCGCTGCCTTCTCTGGCGGCCACGCGCCGGACGCGGGCGTTGCCTCGGCCGTTAGCGGGACCGTTTTCGGCAATCTTGCCTTCGGTCCGTTCACCGGTCCCCATGTCGCCTTCGGCGGCGCCGTAGCCGGCGCGGCCTATGCGGCCAAGAAGGGGTATAGCGACAGCGGTAAGGATATCGTTCAGCCCCTGGCTCGCCTGGGCAAGCCGGACGTCCTATTGGTCGGCGCCCTGTTCGGAGCTGTCGGCTTCGTGCTGCAAAAGTTGTTCTCGCTGATTCCTTGGTACGGCTCCCACGGTGACTCGGTGGCCATCACCGTCTTCACGTCCGCCCTCTTGGTCCGCATGATCTTCGGCGCGAACGCAACGGACCCACAGCACGGCTCGTCGCTGCTGAACCCCGAGAAGTACGGCAAGGACAGCAAGTTCGCGCCGCGGGATGACGCCGGCTGGTTGCGCTTCATGGAAACTCCTGCGCAACTGTTGCCCCTCGGCTTCTTCGTTGGCCTGCTGGCTGCCTTCTCCGCCATCATGCTGGCCAATACCGTCCCCGGAATCGGTGGCAACGCGAACGTGTTCCCGTTCGCGATCTCGGCTGTGACGATCTTCTTCCTGAACATTGGCTACAACATCCCGGTCACGCACCACATCACCAACATCGCGGGTCTGGGCGCCATCATGTTCTACCCGATCTTCACGGGCCAGCACCCGGCCTCGGCTGCGGGGGGATTCAACGCGGCGGTGTTCAACACCACCGTCCCGCTCAACTACGGTGCGGCCGTCGGTGCGGTGATCGTTGGCGGCCTGTTCGGTGTGATGTCGGCGTTCATCTGTGAATGGGGCGCGCGCTTCTTCTACAACCGTGGCACCACCCACATCGACCCGCCAGCGTTCGCGATCTTCATCTCCAACACAATCGTGTGGATCGTTGCGCTGATCGTCAGCGGCACCGCCGCCGCGTAAGGATCGAATCAACATGCCGAACACTGACGTCCTGAAGTTCCCGACGGAGTTCTACGACGCTTATGTGTTCGACATGGACGGCACCATTTACCTTGGTGATCATCTCCTGCCCGGCGCGGCTCGCATGATTAACGAGTTGCGCCGGCGGGAGATTCCCGTCCGTTACCTGTCGAACAATCCCACCAAAGACCCGGATATGTACGCGGCCAAGTTGAGCAAGCTTGGCCTGCCGACCCCGGTACAAGACATCTACAATACGATCGTCACCACCGTCGCCTGGCTGAAGAAGAACTATCCGGATGCGGTGCTCTTCCCGATCGCCGAGGAGCCGCTCTGTCGCGCTCTCCGTAACGCGGGATTCACGTTGAGTGAGGACCCGCAAGAAATCGACATCGTCGTCGCCAGCTACGACCGGACCTTCGAGTATCGCAAGTTGCAGATCGCTTTCGACGCGATGTGGTTCTATAAGCGTGCATTCCTTATCCAGACCAACCCGGACGGATTCTGCCCGTTCCCGGGTGGCCGTGGTGAACCGGACTGCGCGTCGATCGTCGCGGCCATCGAGGCCTGCACGGCGATGAAGTGCCAACGCAATCTCGGAAAACCCGACCCCATCATGCTCCATACCGTGATGGACAGCCTTCCGAATGCCAAGGTGCAACACTCGGTAATGGTGGGTGATCGGTTGCAGACCGATATTCAGATGGCCTTGGATACGGACATGGTCTCGGCCCTGGTCTTCACCGGCGAAGCCAAGCCCGAAGATCTCTTGAATCGTCCGCGGGACAAGCAGCCCGCGATCGTCATGGATCGCGTGGATCGCCTGATTCCTCAATGGGCTTGGGATGAGTTGGGCTGGACCGAATCCGACGACTGAGTCGGGCCCCGGAATCAGCTTTTAGCCAAAGACAGCGTCATCGATTCAGCAACTCCGACCGAACCGTTGCACCGGGTTCGGTCGGAGGCACGTTGGGGGTAGCAGACCCCGTCTCGACCCTCGGTGCAATGGCAAACGAGAGTTCCATCCAGCCTGGGAGGCGCAAATGTCAGACCTGATCGAGCGGGCGCTCGCCGACTCCACGGACACCAAGGCCGTCCAGATCGGACCCGGGGTGATCGCGGGGATCGCGGACGTGTTCAAAAGCAACTTTCCCGATTCCGCCGCCATCGTGATCGGCGACGAGCGGACCATGGAGGTGGCCGGCAACGCCGTCGTCGAAGCGCTGAAGGCAGGCGGAGCGACCGTTGTGGAGTCCTATGTCTTCCCTGGCGAGCCCGAACTTTACGCAAAGTATGAGAATTGTGAGATTCTGCGAGATGCGTTGGAGCCGGTCGACGCAGTAGCGGTGGCCGTCGGCGCGGGCACCCTGAACGACATCGTGAAACGAGCCTCCGGTGAGTTGGGCCGGCCGTACATGGTGGTTGCGACCGCGGCGTCCATGGACGGCTACACCGCCTTCGGGAGCTCGATCGCGGTGAAGGGCTACAAGAACACCTTGAACTGCCCGGCGCCCACTGCGGCCGTTGCGGACATCGACGTTCTCGCCGCCGCGCCGAATGTCATGACGGCATCCGGCTATGGCGACCTGCTCGGCAAGGTGCCGGCCGGTGCCGACTGGATTCTGGCCGACGCATTGGACATCGAGAAGATCGATGCCGGTGTCTGGGATCTGGTGCAGGGCCCCCTGCGTGCGTCCTTGTCCCGGCCGGAGGCACTGGCCGCGGGCGACGCCGCGGCAACCGCCGAGTTGGCCGAAGGCTTGATCATGTCCGGTTTGGCGATGCAGGCTCATCAGTCGTCCCGGCCGGCCTCGGGGGCGGAGCATCAGTTCAGTCACCTTTGGGAGATGGAGGGTCACGGCGTCGACGTGAAACCCCGCCGCCTGTCCCATGGTTTCAAGGTCGGGGTGGGCAGCGTCGCGATCGCCGCGCTGTTCGAGGTGCTCTTGAACAAAGACCTAGCGGATCTCGACGTCGCCAAAGCGGTCGCCGCCTGGCCAAGCAAGGTCGACCTGGAGACCCGGGTCCGTAAGTACCACCCCAGTGAGAATCTGGGAAACGCGGCTGTCGCGCAGACGATGGCGAAGTACGTCGACGCGGACGGCCTCGGACGGCGACTGGAATCGCTGGCGGCGCAGTGGGGGGATCTGGTCCCCAGGCTGCAGGCGCAGCTATTGCCGGCCGCGCAGTTGCAGACCATGCTGCGTGCCGCCGGTGCCCCGGCGCACCCGTCGGACATCGATCTCGATTGGCAGCGCTTCAAGGAGACTTACCTTCGCTCGCAGATGATCCGGAGCCGCTACACGGTCCTGGACGTCGTGGTCGAGGCCGACCTCCTCGATGACATCGTCGACGAACTCTTCGCCGCCGACGGCTTCTGGGGACGCCAGCAGCCCTGACCCCGCCCACCGACAACGCACCCAACCGAGAAGGAAAGGCCCAAATGAACAACCAACTCACCTGGACCAAGATGGACGACAAAGCGGTCGACGTCGCCAGGGTTCTCGCCGCGGACGCCGTGGAGAAGGTCGGCAACGGCCATCCGGGCACCGCGATCTCGCTTGCTCCCATCGCCTACCTGCTCTACCAGAAGGTGATGCGAAGCGATCCCGCCGACAGTCACTGGGTGGGTCGGGACCGGTTCGTAATGTCTGCTGGGCACTCCTCGCTCACCCAGTACAACCAGCTCTACCTGGCCGGCTTCGGCCTGGAGATCGAGGACATCGCAGCCTTGCGAACCTGGGGATCGCTGACCCCCGGCCACCCCGAGGTGCACCACACTTTGGGCGTCGAGTGCACCACCGGCCCTCTCGGGACGGGCATCGCCAACGCCGTCGGGTTCGCCATGGCCGCTCGGCGTGAGCGGGGCCTGCTCGACCCGGACGCGCCGCAGGGTGAATCGGTGTTCGATCGTTTCGTCTACGCCATCGCCGGTGACGGCTGCATGCAGGAGGGCGTCTCCTCGGAGGCGTCCTCGCTGGCGGCGACCCAGAACCTCGGCAACCTGATCCTGATCTACGACGACAACCGCATCTCGATCGAGGGCGACACCAAAATCGCGTTCTCCGAGGACGTGGCGGCCCGCTATGAGGCGTACGGGTGGCACGTGCAAAGCCTCGACTGGACCAACGGTTTCACCGAGTACAAGGAGGACGTCGAGGGGCTGTATCGGGCGATCCTGGAGGCCCAGAAGGTCACCGACAAGCCGTCGTTCATCAAGGTCACCACCATCATCGGCTGGCCGCTGCCGACCAAGCAAGGCGACCACTCGGTCCATGGCAGCAAGCTGGGTGCCGACGAGGTGGCCGGGCTCAAGGAAGTCCTCGGCATGGACCCGACCAAGAGCTTCAACGTCGACCCCGAGGTGTTGGCTCACGCGCGCAACCAGGCCAAGGCCAACGCCGAGGCCGCGCACGAGGTGTGGGACGCAAACTTCGCCAAGTGGCGCGACGCCAACCCGGACAAGGCCGCGCTTTATGACCGGCTGGCCGCCAAGGGGCTGCCGGAAGGCTTCGACGAGGCTTTCCCGAAGTTCGCCCCCGGCAAGAAGGCCACCCGCGCGGCGTCCGGCGACGTCCTGACGGCGATCGCGGCCACGATTCCGGAGCTGTGGGGAGGGTCGGCCGACCTGGCCGGTTCGAACAACACCACCATGAAGGGCCAGCCCTCGTTCCTGCCCGAGGGGCGCAGCAGCCACGAGTTCAGCGGCAACAAGTTCGGTCGGACGCTGCACTTCGGCATCCGCGAGCACGCCATGGGCGGCATCGTCAACGGCATCACCTTGTCGGGGCTGACCAGGGCTTACG
>JBDHZK010000003.1:0-56638 GCA_039811865.1 Propionicicella sp.
CCACGTACCTCGAAGACTCAGCCTTGACAGCGGCCGACCGCTGCGATCGCTGCGGGGCGCAGGCCTACCTGCGCGTAACGCTGGCCGTCGGGGAGCTGTTGTTTTGTGCGCACCACGCTCGGGCGCACCAGGAGAAGCTGCAGCAAGTTGCCCTGAAGATCCAAGACGAGACGAGCAAGCTGGCCTGACACGAAACCTGATGCCGGGCCCCCGCGACCACGATCGCGGGGGCCCGGTTGCTTTCCCCGGACGCCCATCTCGATGGGCCAGGCCAAAGTTGGCCCCGCCGCCATCGCCGCGGATACCGAAGCTCAACCGGGGTGAGGCGCGACGCCGGGTCGGCGTCCCCACCCCGGGGCACGCTCAGGCCGACGCACCGGGTTTGACAGGATTGGCATCTTCAGTTTAGATGTCCCCACCGGCAACGCCGGCCACAAGGTTGTCACTCGCAAGAGGCAAGACTTGGTCTGACCCAAGGGGGTCGACCAGGTCTTTTTTTGTTTCCCGGGAACTTCGCTATTCCAAAGGAGGAAGGCATGGCCAGCGTCGACTTCAAGTCGCTAGCCCAGGACATCCTGAAAGAGGTGGGCGGTGAATCCAATGTCGCGTCCGTCTCGCACTGCGCCACCAGGCTGCGGTTCCAGCTCAAGGATCAGTCGAAGGCGAACAAAGCGGCCGTCGAGTCGCTGAAGGGCGTCATCACGACCGTTGAATCCGGCGGTCAGTTCCAAGTCGTCATCGGCAACAACGTGCCCAAGGTTTACGCCGAGCTCGGCCCGATCACCCAACAGGGTGGGGACGACTCGGAGGCGCCGAAGGGCAACCTGCTGAACCAGTTCGTCGCCCTGATCTCGTCGATCTTCCTGCCGATTCTTTGGCCCCTGGCCGGCACCGGCCTGTACAAGGCGTTCCTTGCCGTGGCCGCGCAGTTCAACTGGATCGACACCAAGGGGACGACCTACACGATCCTGAACGCGTCGGCGGACGCGCTGATCAACTTCCTGCCCCTCCTCTTGGCCGTGACCGCGTCCCGCCGCTTCAAGGCGGACACGTTCACCTCGATGGCGATCGCCGGCGCGCTGGTCTACCCGTCGATCGTCGCCCTGAACTCCGGCACCGACCCGGTCACGTTCTTCGGCATTCCCGTCGTAATGGTGAGCTACGTCTCCTCGGTTATCCCCGTGATCGTCGGCGTCTGGGTGCAAAGCCACCTGGAACGCTTCCTGAAGAAGATCCTTCCCGACTTCCTGCGCAACTTCATGACCCCGCTGCTCAGCGTTTTGATCATGGTTCCGCTGATCCTGCTGACGATCGGTCCGGCCACGACCTTCATCGGCCGCGGCATCTCGAGTGGCATCAACTGGGTGTGGACGGTCGCGCCGCCATTCGGCCCGGCGATCGGCGGTCTGGTGATGGGCGCCCTGTGGCAGGTCTTCGTCATCTTCGGTCTGCACTGGGCGTTCGTGCCGTTCATGATCAACGACCTGACCACCATCGGCTACTCGCTGCTGGTCGGACCCCTTCCGGCCGCCGTCCTCGCGCAGGCGGCCGCCACCCTGGGCGTCTTCATCCGCAGCAAGAACCTCGATATGAAGGAACTGGCGGGTCCGGCTTCGATCTCGGGCTTCCTCGCCGGCATCACCGAACCGGCCATCTACGGTGTCACCTTGCGGTTGAAGAAGCCGTTCATCTACGGCGTCATCGGCGGCGGCATCGGCGGCGCGATCGCGGCGTCCGGCGGTTCGGCGGCGAAGTCGTTCGTCTTCCCCAGCCTGATCGCCCTGCCGGCGTTCACGGTCGGCAACTTCACCCTGCAACTGATCGGCACGGCGGTCGCGATCGGCATCGCGCTCACGCTGACGCTCGTCCTCGGCTTCGACGACCCGCCCAACAAGGTGGTCGACGCCGCTGCGGAGGCCGGCGAGGAAGCGCCCGCTGTCGCGGCGGCCGCGGGGACGACCAACCAGGTCGGCTCCCCCATGACCGGACGGCTGGTGCCCCTTTCGGACGTCCCGGACAAGGTGTTCGCCTCCGGCGCGATGGGTGCCGGGGTTGGCATCATCCCCACGGACGGACGCGTGGTGGCCCCCTTCGATGGCGAGGTGATCATGACCATGAACTCGCACCATGCGTTCGGGCTGCGTTCGGCCGACGGCGTCGAGGTGCTGATCCACGTCGGGCTGGACACCGTCCGGCTCAAGGGTGAGCACTTCGCGCCCGTGGCGACCAAGGGCCAGAAGGTGTCGGCCGGAGACGTCCTTGTCGATGCCGACCTCGATGGGATCAAAGCGGCGGGATACGATCCCACCACTGTGATCGCGGTCACCAACACGGCAAAGTTCGCCGAGGTTGTCCCGGGCCAGGCCGGCCCGGTTTCCGAGGGTGACCCCATCCTGACCATCACCCACTGACGCCGCCAGCGAAAGGCCCCAAGCGATGTACTACAACCAGCTTCCGCCCTTCCCGCAGAACTTCCTCTGGAGCGGATCGACCTCGGCCTACCAGGTCGAGGGCGCCTGGGACGAGGACGGCAAGGGGCCGTCGGTGATCGACGCCCGGGGGGAGTACCCCCCGGGCACGGCGGACTTCACCGTCGCGGCCGATCACTATCACCGCTACGCCGAGGACGTCGCCTTGTTCGCCGAGCTGGGCCTGAAGGCATACCGGTTCTCCATCGCCTGGACGCGCATCGTCCCCGACGGTGATGGCGAGGTGAATCCCAAGGGCATCGAGTTCTACCACGGCCTGATCGACGCGCTCCTGGCGGCGGGCATCGAGCCGATCGTCACCATGTACCACTTCGATCTGCCACAGGCGCTGGCGGAGAAGGGGGGCTGGCGCAGCCGGGATACGGTGGCCGCCTTCGAGCGATTCGCCCGCATCCTGTTCGCCGAGTACGGCGACAAGGTGACCTACTGGCTGACCATCAACGAGCAGAACATGATGATCCTGCACGGCGAGGCCATCGGCACGATCGCCCCCGGGGACCCCAAGGAGTCCCTCATGCAGCAGAACCACCACATGTTCTTGGCGCAGGCCAAGGCGATGGCCGCCTGCCACGAACTGTTGCCGAACGCCAAGATCGGGCCGGCGCCCAACATCTCCGTCGTCTACCCCGCCACCCCGCATCCGGAAGACATCATCGCCGCCGACGACCACAACGTCCTGCGCAACTGGCTGTATCTCGACCTGGCGGTCCACGGCCGCTACCACAACGTCGCTTGGGCGTTCATGCGCGAGCGCGGGCTCGCCCCGGTGATCGAGGAGGGCGACCTGGAGACCCTGGCGTCCGGCAAGCCCGACTTCATCGCCTTCAACTACTACTCCACCGCGACCGTGCGCCGACCCGACGGCGATGAGGGCCCGTCCCACCTCGGCGACCAGCAGGTCAGCGTCGGCGAGGCCGGCGTCTACGTCGGTGCGCCGAACCCACACCTCGGGAAGACGGAGTTCGGCTGGGAGATCGATCCGATCGGATTCCGGACGACCCTGCGCGCGATCTGGGACCGGTACCAACTTCCACTGCTGGTCACCGAGAACGGCTTGGGCGCCTTCGACAAGCTCGAACCGGACGGCAGCATCCACGACGCGGGCCGGATCGACTACCTTCGCGTCCACATCGAGCAGATCCGCTTGGCCCTGGCCGACGGCGTGGACTGCTTCGGCTACAGCCCCTGGTCGGCCATCGATCTGGTCTCGACGCATCAGGGGGTGGCGAAGCGCTACGGCTTCATCTTCGTCAACCGGGACGAGTACGACCTGCTCGACCTGGCGCGCTACAAGAAGGACTCCTTCCATTGGTACGCCAAAGTGATCGCCACCAACGGTGAGGACCTTTCCTGAACGTCCGCACGCCTCACCGCGGGCCGCGCCGCATGGAGAGCTAATGCACATCGAAAAGGTGCTGAACAACAACGTGGTCTTGGCCAGTGAGGGCGGACGCCCGTTCGTCCTCACCGGCCGCGGACTCGGGTTCCAGGCCAAGCCGGGCGACCTGGTGGATCCGTCTCGGATCGCCCAACGCTTCGCCGCCGAGAACGGCCCCCGTAACCAGCGGCTGACCGAGTTCTTGGTGGACCTACCGCCCGAGGACGTGGCTTTGGCCGCCGAGATCCTTCGTCGGGCCTCGGTCGCGCTCGGCACGACGCTCTCGCCCGTCAACGCCATCGCCCTGGCCGACCACCTCAACTTCGCGCTGCACCGCCAGCAAAGCGGCCAACGCGTCGACTACCCGCTGCAAGTGGAGGTTCCCTACCTATTCCCCACCGAGCATCGGTTGGCCCAGGAATGCCTCGCCCTGATCGAGGACCGAACCGGCGTCCGACTTCCCGACGCCGAGGCGGTACCGATCGCGTTGCACCTGGTGAACGCGCAGTTCGACACCACCAACATGGCGAAGTCGGTCGCCGTCGCGGAACTACTCGATCGGGTGTTCGATGTGATCGACCAGGTGTACTCGAAATCGGTCGACCGAAGCGCCCTCAGCGCGGCCCGGTTCGTCACTCATCTGCGCTTCCTGCTGGTTCGCCTGGCCAACGGCACCGAATGGCAAGACCAGGTCGATTCGCTGACCACCGCGATCGCCGAGCGCGATCCACTGGCCTACTCCTGCGCCCTGCGCGTGCGCGACCTGCTCCAGCTGCGCCTCGGCGGCTCGGTCAGCGAGGCCGAGGTGGCCTACTTGGCGCTGCACATAGCGCGCCTCACCAGGGGTGGGGCTTAGTCGAATAGGCCGAGCGGCAATGAAGCGGTGCGCAATAATGCCTAGCCCGCCAACTGACCGATCGAGCCGCTGCCCGACAGAGCTCCGCAGACATGATTCTGCGTGACCGGGATCGAAATGGTGTACGGACAGTTCGTACCGTTGGTGGTCGAGACGGTGCTCCCGCCCGCATCGGTGAATTGCAAGTAGTACGTCAACGAGATACTGGTCAAATAATCCTGATAGAGGTGCCCGACCTTATCGCTGACATTGAGACAGTCGTCGTAGCCGAATGTGTAACCGTTGAACAGCACGCCCAGAGTGGGCGAAGCGGCGACCGTGACGCCATTCGTCTGATCGCAGGGCCCGCCCGCCGTGATCGTTCCCGCGAAGCTATGCCCCAGTGCCGTGTTGGCCGACACCTTGGTGGGACAGAAGAACCAGTACCAGGCGATGCTGGTATCCGTAAGGCACGTCTGCTTGAACGAACCCATCGTCCAGTTGATCAAAGTGCTTGCGCCCGCATCGGGCGTGCTCGACGTCCAGGACGGCGCACTGCCCGAAGCGGTTGCCAGACACGAGGACGTCGGGCATTCAAACGGCGACGCCGCTAGCGCTGGAGCAGCCGAGACGACGGCGATCGCTGGCAGAGCCCAGGCCGCGCCCTTTGCCACGGTCCTGCGGGAAACGCGTCCGGGGACAGCGGCCATGCCCAACCTCGAATCGAGAATCTAGCCTCATCGGTCAGGTAGACCCTAGCAACACCGAGCAGGGTCAAGGGGGGCACCCCCCGCGCAATGCCACCGGCAAGCGTCCGGAAGGGTTTGTTTCTAGGACTCTTCATCCTCATTACTTTGGGGTATCACCTGAGGCCGATCGAGCGTCAGCGTACTGTCCACATGAGGCGCCGCCGCCGGCCTGGTGAACGCCCACTCCGGGTCTGTGAGCATGCGCGCGCTGGCCAGGCCGGCGACCATGCCAATCACGACCAGGACGGTCGCTACCCCGTTCTGGACGGCGGAGGTGACATCGCGCTGGTCGAAGTACAACAGCGTCCGAAGTGCGGAGGAGCCAGGAATCGAAACCAGGACGCTGGGCACCGTCATGATGATCTTGGTCAGCTTCAGGACCGATCCCGCGATAGCGCAACCGATTCCGATCACGAAGCAGCCGGTAAACGTGGCCACGTGGTTCGGAACGCCGTTTTCGAGCATCAGCAGTCGGGGCACGTTGGCGATCGCCCCGACTATCCCGGCGGCGAGGGCCGCCTTGGGAGGGCAGTTGAACATGGTCGCCCAGCCGAACACCGCGGTGAAGGACGCGACGACGTGCACTGCCCAAACGAGGACGGGCGGGCCGGGCGGCGCGGTCACCACGTCCGGGGAAACGCCCGAAACGGCCGCGACCATCCAGACCCCGATGGCTATCGAGAGCAGGACCATCATCGCGTAGGTGATACGAGTCACGCCGGCGGGCAAATCGATCCGAGCCAGGTCCAGGCCGCTGGTAATCAACGGAAATCCTGGAATGAGAAAGATCGCGGCACAGACGAAGCCGGCCGCCAATCGGGGGCTGGTCTGGCCCGAGATGAGCTCGATCAAATGCGTCAGCAGGACGAAACTGCCGCACGAGACAGCCGCGGCGGTGGCTACGGCGGCCAGATGGTTCACCTGGAACTTGGTGAGGAGCCTGAGCAAGGCGTAGCCCAGCATGGCCGCGAAGAACACGGCGATCACTTCCTGGACGCCGCCGTTTGTCAACACGCAGACCGCGGCGCAGGCGGCCCCGACCAACGGAATCAGTTGCACGGGCCGGTAGTGCGGTGGGCGCGCTTCGATCGCCCGCAAGCGGTCGGCGATGTCCCCCGCGGTCGTCCTCGGCGGGAGGGTGTAGATCAGGTCCTGCAGTTCGGCGATCCGGGCCGCGTTCACCCCAGGTTTGGGGATCTCGGCCACCTGGGTTCTGAAGATGCCCCGCCGCTCGACCGTTGCCACGATCTCGGTGTACCCGATCTGCGCCCGCAGCCGGTCCACGCCGAGGCTCGCGGCGACTACGCGCATCAGTTCCCGCACGCGCAGGGAACTCGTGCCCGCTCCGAGCATCAAGATTCCCGCCTTCAAGATGACGTCCGAGCGGCGAATCAGGTGCCGGGGCTCGAGGTCGTCCTCGAACTGATGTTCGTCAACCACTCCGGTCTCGTCCACGGAAACAAAAACTACCGGCCCGCGGCCCCGCAATGGTTGCCACTAAGCCTTACGGGCGGCCCAGGCACAGACGCTGCGATAGGGCTTGAACCCGGTGAACCGGCCGATCGGCTCGGCCACCTCGACGCCCACCCGCGTCAGCTCACCGCCCAAGCGGCGGTAGGCGCCCAGCAACACCGCGTCGGACTCAGCGGTCACGCTGTGGGCCACCAACCGTCCACCCGCCGCCAACCCTCGCCACGAACTTTCGAGGACGCCCGCGCTCACCCCTCCGCCGACGAAGACGGCATTTGGCGACGCCAACCCCGGCAGGGCCGTGGCCACGTCCGCGACGACCACCTCGACTCGGCCGGCGGCCCCCAGCCGCTCGGCGTTCACAGCGATGCGGGCCGCTCTGGCTGGGTCGCGCTCGACGGCGATGGCCGTGTTGGCCTCGTCCAGGCGACACCACTCGATGCTGATGGAGCCGGTGCCCGCCCCCAGATCCCACAGCCGTTCCCCGCCGACCGGGGCGAGCATGGCCAGGGCGAACGCCCGCAGCGGGCGCTTGGTCATGAGCCCGTCGCTGACAAACACCGCGTCCGGTAGCCCAGAACTGAGCTGACGCAAATCATGGCCAAGTTCTCGGTCGTCCACGGCCAGCACCATATCCCTGCGGCAGAATCGTCCCCCGTGACTGACGGACCCCATAGCGGGCAAGAGCCCGTGGCCGGACCAATGACCGTTGCGCCCCCCGATGGCCTGACCACCAGGCAGCGGCGCCTTCGGCCCGCGCTGATCGTCAACACCGGGGCGGGCAAGGGTAAGACGACTGCGGCGATGGGCCTGGCCCTTCGAGCCTGGCACCAGGGCTGGTCGATCGGGGTGTTCCAGTTCGTCAAGTCCGGCCGCTGGGCCAGCGGGGAGCGGATCGCGCTCGAGGCGCTCGGCGCCGAACACCGGCGCATCGGGATCGGCGGCCCCGTCGAGTGGTTCGCCACCGGCACCGGACGCAGCTGGGTTCGCAAGCCGGACGCCGAGCCCGACCAGGCGTCCTTGGCCAAGCAGGCGTGGCAGCAGGTCAAGGAGCAGCTCGCCGCCCAGAAACACCGGCTCTACGTCCTGGACGAGTTCACGTACCCGATCAAGTGGGGATGGCTCGACGTGGCCGAGGTGGTGGCGGTGTTGCGCGATCGTCCGGGATTTCAGCACGTCGTCGTGACCGGCCGTGAGGCTCCGCCCGAACTCGTCGGGATCGCCAGCGTCGTCACGGAGATGGGCAAGACCAAGCACGTCTTCGACTCCGGCCAGAAGGGGCAGCCGGGCATCGAATGGTAGCCCTGCCGAGGCTGGTGGTTGCGGCGGCCGCGTCGTCGGCCGGCAAGACCACCATCGCCACGGGGCTCATGGGCGCCCTCGCAGCCGCCGGGCACGAAGTGGCCGGGTTCAAGGTGGGCCCGGACTTCATCGACCCCGGCTACCACGGCCTGGCCACCGGACGTCCCGGGCGCAACCTGGATCCTGTGCTGAGCGGTCCGGAGCTGGTTCCGGGACTGCTTGTACACGGAGCCAGTTGGCCGACCCCGGCCGACGTGGCTGTGGTCGAGGGTGTGATGGGGCTGTTCGATGGGCGCCTCGGCCAGGACGGCTACGGCTCGACCGCTCACGTCGCGCGGCTCCTGGACGCCCCGGTGGTGCTGGTGGTGGACGCCGCCGGCTCATCGCGCACCGCCGCGGCGGCCGCCCTTGGGCTGCGCGAGTTCGACGCTTCGATCCGTATCGCCGGCGCCATCGTCAATCGCGTGGCCAGCACCCGGCACGCCGCGGAGTTGGAGGCGGTACTGCGGCGCGGTGGGCTCGACGTACTGGGCGTGGTGCCCCGCAGCGCCGCGATCGAGGCGCCCTCTCGGCACCTTGGCCTGGTTCCGGCCCCGGAGCGTCCCGAATCGGCCGGGACCATCGCGGCATTGGCCGAGCACATCGCCGGCCACGTCGACCTAGAGGCGGTGCTCCGGGTGGCCGGTAGCGCCACTGAACTGGTCGCCGAGCCCTGGGACCCGGCCAAGGTCGTCCATCGCGTGTCCGGGCGACCGCAGGTCGGCGTCCTCGCCGGCCGGGCGTTCACCTTTCGTTATGCCGAAACCACCGAACTGCTCCAAGCCGCAGGCTGCGATCTGGTCGAAATCGACCCGCTGGTCGATTTCGAACTGCCGTCCGCGCTGGCCGGTCTTTACCTCGGGGGCGGTTTCCCCGAGGTGCACGCCGCCGAGCTCAGCGCGAACTCGGGATTGCGAACCCAACTCCGCGAAGCGGTCGCCGCCGGCCTGCCGACGGTTGCCGAATGCGCCGGCCAGCTTTACCTAGCCAAGGAGCTCGACGGGCATCCGATGGTCGGGGCGCTGCCCGCGGTGGCTGGGATGACCGGGCGTTTGACGCTGGGGTATCGGTCCGCGACCGCGCTGAACGACACGCTGCTCGCCGAGGCGGGGAGCGTGATCAGCGGCCACGAGTTTCATCGCACGCAGACCTTCCCGGGCGCCGGCGAAACGTCCGCCTGGGGCTGGGCAGAGCGCGCCGAGGGATTCTCCCTGGACCCGGCGGCGACCGGTGAGCCGACCCTGCACTCGTCGTATCTGCACCTGTTCTGGGCCGGCGCACCGCAGTGTGCGCAACGGTTCGCCGAGGCGTCCGCCCGTTACGCCGAGCGCTGAGCGTGGCCCGGTCAGCGGCGGCGCAGCAGGTAGGTGTCGAACACCCAGCCCTTGCGCCCGATCGCCTCCGCGCGGAGCGCGACGATCTCGTCACGGACGTCCGCCAAGGAGCCGGCGACCAAGATCTCGTCCGGCGTCCCAAGGTAGGCACCCCAGTAGATGTCGATGCCCTCCGCGGCGAGCGTGGCGAACGCGAGGTTCGCGTCCAACATGACCACCACGTCGTCCACCCCGGGCGGTAGGCGCTCACCCAGGAGTCGAGCCGGCATGATCTGGACGGCGCGACCCGGCCGGTTCAACGAGACGCCGTGCCGGGCGGTCAGCGCGTGCACGCAGCTCACGCCGGGTATGACCCGGACAGGTCTGGGCGCCGCAACAGCTGTTTCCAAGCTCTGCAGGATAGCCAGGGTGCTTTCGAACAGCGACGGGTCGCCCCAAACCAGGAAGCCGCCGGTCCGCGTCTCGCCCAGTTCGCGGCTAATCGCCTCGCCCCACTGGTCGCTGCGTTCGGCCCGCCAGCGGCGCACCGCCGCGGCGTAATCGGCGGCTGTTCGCCAAGGTCGCGGCGGGTCCGGCAGTTCGACCGTCCGCACCGGCTGCTCGCGGTAGCGCTCGATCAGGGCGCGACGCGCCTCGACCAGTTCGTCGGGGCCATCGCTCTTCACCACCACGAACAGCACGTCGATGCGCCGGATGGCCGCGATCGCCTCCACCGTGATCCAGTCGGGATCACCCGCCCCGATCCCGATGCACAGCAACTCGCCGCTCACGAACGCCGCCAGCGCTCGCGCACCCAGTTGACCGCCTCGCCGACGGTCTCGACCGTTGCCAACCCCACCGGGTCCGACGGGCGGCGCAGTGCCACCACGCGGACGCCCAGCCGGGCGGCGGCGTCCAGTTTCGCATCGGTAGGGCCGCCGGAATCCTTGACGATCAGCACATCGATCCGGCGGCTGCGCATCAGTTCGAGCTCGGACTCAAGGCAAAACGGTCCCCGTGCCGCGCGCACTTCCCAGGCTGCCGGCACACCGCCGTCCGGCAGGTCGACGACCCGGGCCAGGACGAACCGGTCAGCCCAGGCGGCGAACTCGCCCAACCCATGGCGGCCGATCGCGAGGAACGCCCGGCAGTGGTCCGGGACCGACTCACGCGCCTGCGCCAGCGAGTCCACCCAAAGCCAGCTCGCGGCGTCCGGACGAGACGCCCAGCTGGGGCGTGACAGGCGCCTCAACGGCGCACCGGTGATTGCACAGGCAGCGACTGCGTTGGCGGTTATTCGCGCGGCGAACGGATGGGTCGCGTCCACCACGGGGGGCAGGGCGTGCTCGCGCAGGTAGGCGACCAGGCCGGCGACACCGCCGAAACCGCCAACCCGCAGCTCCCCGGCCGACGGCAGCGGGTCACTCACCTCCCCGGCAAGGGAGGACACCACGCTGTGACCGGTCGCGGCGAGGCAGCCGGCCAGCTCCCGCGCCTGGGTCGTCCCGCCCAACAACAAGACGTCAACCGGCCCACCCCTGGCTGGCTCGGCCAAAGTAGCGGGCCGCGAATGGGCAACGCGGGTTGGCATTCTTACCTCCCTGCCCGGGGACGGACGGTCTGCCCGAGTGTGCCAGACTGGGCGAGCAGCGGGTGGGCGAGTCCCGACAGCAGGAAACCGCCCCGCTGCTGAGCGACACCACGGGCGAAACCCCAGGAGGCTCCCAATGACCGCACCTGACACCGTCACGCCCACCCTGATCGGGGTCGGCGTAGGACCTGGCGATCCGGAGTTGGTGACGCTGAAGGCGCAAGCCGTCCTGCGCACGGCGGACGCGATCCTCGTCCCCAGCACCGAGGCCAGCGGCGACGACGCCGGACGCGCCGAGCAGATCGTGTTGGCAGTTTGCCCGCAAGCCGAGCCGAAGCTTCGCCGCGTCCCGTTCAGCATGGCGCAAAGGCGCGGGGTGGGTTCGGTGCGGCGGCAGTCGTGGGAGGCAGCGGCGCAGACCGCGTTGGCCGAGTTCGCCGCGGGCGCGACCAGGGTCGCCTTCGCCACGGTTGGCGACCCGAGCGTCTACTCCACGTTCTCCTACCTGGCAGCCCACGTCCGGGCCGCCGTTGGGCAGCTACAGGTCGGCGTCATCCCCGGCATCACCGCGATGCAGGCCCTGGCGGCCGCGAGCCTCACGCCGCTGGTCGAGGGACGAGAGATCCTCACCCTCGTACCCGTGACCGCTGGCCTGGACGCGGTCACCACCGCCTTGCAACACTCCGACACCGTCGTGGCCTACAAGGGCGGGCGGAGACTGGACGACCTTCTCGACCGCGTCCGCGCGGCCGGCGGCCAGGGGGTCCTCGGAGTCGACATCGGCCTGCCCGGCGAACAGATCACCCCGCTGGCCGAGGTGGACGCCGCCCAGGCGCCATACTTCTCGACCGTGCTGGTGGCACCCCGGCGCGGCGAGCCAGGCGGAAGACTGTGACGGCGCGGCCGGCCGGAGAAGTGGTCTTCGTCGGCGCCGGCCCGGGCGCCGCCGACCTGATCACGGTCCGCGGCGCGGCCGTGATCGCGGCCGCGGACATCGTGATTTGGGCGTCCAGCCTGGTGGACCCGGCGATCGTCGAGGCGACCCGGTCCGACGCGCTGCTGATCGACTCGGCCAGCGAGTCCTTGGAGGACATCACCCCGCTGTTCGAACGCGCCCGGGATGAGGGGCTGTTGATCGCCCGGGTACACACCGGTGACCCCTCGATCTACGGCGCGACCGCGGAGCAACGGCGCATTTGCGAGCGGCTCGGCATCGCGCACCGCACGATTCCCGGCGTCTCGGCGTTCAGCGCCGCCGCCGCCCGCATGGACGCCGAGATCACGATCCCCGAAGTGTCCCAAACGCTGATCCTGACTCGGCTCGAGGGTGGCCGAACCCCAATGCCGGACCGGGAAACGGTCCGTGGTTTCGCCGCCCACGGCGTCACCATGGCCCTGTATCTTTCGGCTGCCCGCAACAAGGTGCTTCAGGCCGAGCTGCTGGCGGGTGGCTATCCACCGCAGACGCCATGCATCGTGGGCTACCGGGTCACCTGGCCGGACGAGTTGATGCTGCGCTGCCGACTCGACGAGTTGTCGGCGTCGATGCGCGAGCACAAGCTCTGGAAGCACACGGTCGTCCTGGTCGGCCCGGCACTGGCCGAGCGGTCGAACACCCGCAGCCACCTGTACCATCCGGGATTTCGCCACGAGTTCCGCTCCGGCGACGGGTCCGAACTCCTCACCAGGGACGCCCGGTGAGCGTGCGGCAGCTCACGGTCTACGGGATCCTCGGTCCACCCACCCCGCAGTTGCGGGCGGCCGCCGCGCAGGCGGACCGGGTGGTGGGTGGCCAACGTCACCTGGACGCTTTGGGCGTCGAGCCTGACCGACGGATTCTCCTGGGGACGCCCAGCCGCGCACTGCAGCAGATCGCGCGGCTGCCCACTAACGCCGAGGTGGTCGTCGTGGCCAGCGGAGACCCGCTGTTCTTCGGGGTGGTCCGCACGCTGCGCAACGCCGGGATTCGCGCCCGGGTGATCGCGGCGCCCACTTCGGCGGCCGCGGCGTTCGCCGCCGTCGGGCTGCCTTGGGAGGACGCCGTCATCGCCAGCGCCCACGGACGTCCGATCGCGCACGCGATGAACCTGGCCAGGGCGTTTCCGAAGGTGGCGGTACTGACCTCGGCCGCGCATGGCATCCGCGAACTGGCCGCCGGCCTCGCCGACCTGAACCGCTGGTTCGTGCTGGCCGAGCGCCTCGGCGAGGACGACCAGCGGGTTCGCCTGCTCGATCCGGCCGCAGCCGTTCGCGCAGATGCGCTGGAGCCGAACGTCGTCCTGGTGCTGGAGCGGCTGCCCGCCGAGGCGGATGCCCCCTGGACCGGCTGGGCGGCCCTGCCCCAGCGGCCCGCTCGTCCGGACGTCTGCGCGGCCGCGGCGCTCGCCTTCACCCGGACGCTCCCCTCGCCCGGGGAACTCGTCAGCGCTTCCGGGCCACTTTCCGCCGACTTCTCCGCACTGGCCCGCTGGTCCCAGGCCGCGGTGATCGAACTGCCGCGATGCGAACTGCCGCTGGCCGTGGGGGCACCGGACGTCATCTTGGCCCCGGCCCGGGTAGATGAGTTGATCGACCTGACCGCCCGGGCGGTGGTGCTGACCGGGACCCCGCCCGACGCCCTGCCAGCGGGCTACCGGTGGCGCACCGAGACCATCACCGGCCACCAACTGACCACAGGAGTACGCGAATGATCGGACAGGTCACCAGCGGGGAAGCCAGCCGCGCCCGGGCCGAGTGGATCGACGCGATCCTCGGGCAAACCACTCGGCGCTACGACGACGGTGCCGTGACCGGGCTTCCCCGGGCGTGGGCCGAATGCGACCTGATCGTCAGCCATCTGGCGCTTGGGGCCACCACTCGGATCATCGCGCCCCTGCTGGAGTCCAAGCGGTCCGATCCCGGGGTGGTGGTGGTCGACGAGGCGGGCCGGTTCGTCGTCCCGCTGGTCGGCGGACACGCCGGCGGCGCCAACGACCTGGCGCGCAGGCTGGCCGACGGTCTGGGCGCGACGGCTGTGGTGACCACGGCCACCGACGCCCGGGGCGTGCCCGGTCTGGACACCCTGGGTTGGCGCTGCGCCGGTGAGGTCGCCACCGTCACGCGGGCCTTGCTCGACGGCGCCCCGGTGACGGTGGCGCGAACGCGGCCTTGGCCGCTACCCGCGCTCCCCTCGAACGCCCGGATCGTCGACCTGTGGGCCGACGATGCCAGCCCGCGGCGGGCCGGGATCGGCTTCCCGCGCATCCATGTCGTGGGGGACGCCGCGCCGTCCTCCCCCGGCGAACCGGCGGCGCAGGTGCTGATCACCGACGAGGTTGCCCCACCGACGGACCTGCCGCGCGTCGTGCTCAATCCGCCCAGCCTGGTGGCCGGACTCGGCTGCAACGCCGGGACGTCCGCCGCCGCGCTCGGCGCCCTGCTTCGCCGCAGCCTGGCCGACGCCGGACTGGCCATCGAGTCGCTGGGCGCGATCGCGTCCGTGGACGCCAAGGCGGACGAGCCCGGTCTGGTGGAGTTGGCAGCCGACCTCGGTGTGCCCATCCACACCTTTCCCGCGGCGGTGCTGGCCGGCTTCGACGTCCCCAACCCCAGCGCCGCTCCGGCGGCCGCGGTCGGCACGCCCAGCGTCGCCGAGGCGGCCGTCCTGGCTCAGCGCGCCGAACTGGTCGTCGAGAAGCAGCGGACGCCAGAGGCCACCTGCGCGATCGGACGGCTCCCCGCGCGCGGCCGGTTGACCATCATCGGGTTGGGTCCCGGCTCCCGCGACCTGACCACGCCACGCGCCCTGCAGGCCATCGGGGAGGCATCGGTGGTCGTCGGCTACCGTCCCTATGTGGCGCAGGTGAAGGACCTCCTGCGTCCCGGCACTCGCATCGCCAGCACTCCCATGGGCAAGGAGTCGGAGCGAACCGCCACCGCGATCGAGCTGGCCCGGCAAGGCAACAACGTCGCGCTGGTCTGCTCGGGCGACCCCGCGATCTATGCGATGGCTTCCCCGGTGCTGGAGCAGGGCACCGCCGGGATCGACGTCGAGGTGATTCCCGGGGTGACGGCGAGCCTGGCCGCGTCCGCCATCCTCGGCGCGCCGCTCGGCCACGATCACGCGACCATCTCGCTGTCGGACCTGCACACCGACTGGGACACGATTCTGCGGCGCGTCCGTGCGGCGGCTCAGGCCGACCTGGTGACCGTCTTGTACAACCCGCGCAGCCGGACGCGGCTACATCACCTGCCCGACGCGCTGGCGATCTTCGCCGAGCACCGGCCCGCCGGCACCCCGGTGGCGGTGGTCGAGGAGGCGGAGCGTCCCGAACAGCGGGTGGTACTGGCCACCTTGGCCGACTTCGACCCGGCGGTCGTGAACATGAACTCGTTGGTGGTGGTCGGCTCGTCCACCACCACCTATCTGCCCGCCTGTGACGGCCGACGCGTCATGGTCACCCCGCGCGACTACCACTGGATGAACCGATGACCGGCCGGCGCTACGCCTACGAGACCGACGGCGCCGAGATCTATCGCCAGTCGTTCGCGACCATCGCCGCGGAGGCGGACCTGGCTCGCCTGCCCGCCGCGATGCGACCGGTGGCGACCCGCATGATTCACGCATCCGGCCAGATCGACCTGATGGACGACTTGGCCTGGTCGGCGGGCCTGGCGCCCAGCGCCACAACGGCCCTGCGTGCCGGCGCGCCGATCCTGTGCGACTCGCGCATGGTGGCCAGCGGCATCATCCGCTCCCGGCTCCCCTGCCACAACGACGTCGTCTGTCTGCTCGGCGACCCGCGTCTTCCCGGGCTGGCCACCGAGCTGACGACCACCAAGAGCGCTGCGGCCGTCGAGTTGTGGCGTCCCCTGCTGGCGGGGGCGATCGTGGCGATCGGCAACGCGCCCACGGCGCTGTTCCACCTGCTGGAGGTGATCGAGGAAGACCCGGCGCTTCGTCCCGCGGCTGTCCTCGGCATCCCGGTGGGCTTCGTCGGTGCCGCGGAGTCCAAGCGCGCGCTGGCCGAGAACGCGCTGGGCCTGGAGTACCTCGTGGTTCATGGACGCCGCGGCGGCAGCGCGGTAACGGTGGCTGCCGTGAACGCCCTGTGCGGCCCCGACGGCCGAACCGGCTAGCTGTACTGACTTGACGGGGCTCGGGCTCGCCCGGAGCGGTGCGACAATGCCGGCATGATCGAGGCGGTGCGCGGCGACATCACCACCCAACGCGTCGACGCAGTCGTCAACGCGGCGAACTCGTCGCTGCTCGGCGGCGGCGGAGTCGACGGCGCCATCCACGCCGCCGCCGGACCCGAACTGCTCGCCGAGTGCCGCAGGCTGCGCGCGACGACCCTGAAGGACGGTCTGGGCGTCGGCGAGGCGGTGGCCACCGGCGCCTACGCCCTGTCCTGCCGCTGGGTGATCCACACGGTGGGACCCAACTGGCATCGCGGTCAGCGCTCGCCAAAACTGCTGGAGAACTGCTTCGCCAACTCCTTGGACTTGGCGGTCGGCCTCGGCGCCACCAGCATCGCTTTCCCCGCGATCAGCGCCGGCGTCTATGGCTGGGAGATCGATCGAGTCGCCGACATCGCGGTCGCCACGGTTCGCGCACGCCCGGGCATGGACGTCATCCGCTTCGTCCTGTTCGGCTCCGCCGCAATGTCCGCCTTCGAGCGCGCATTGGCGCAGGTGTGATCTTGAATCAATAGCCACTACTCCAAGGTGCGCGAGACCACCGGGCTGGCGGCCGGGTCGATGAGGCGCAGCCGTGCGGGCTGGCCGAGATGATGACGCGGCACAGCCTGCAGACAGCGCAAGGACGTTCCCGCGGGAACGTCCGACACCGCCTTCGCCCAAGCTGCCGGCACATCACGTACTGGCCCTCATTCCTTCGATTGATCCTGGGCGGAGCGCGGGGCTTTGTCGCAACCGCCGCCTATGTTCTGGCTATGGCCACATCACGGGGCCGCTCCCTGCCCATGATCATGACGCTCTACCTGCTGGGCATTTTCATGGGCGCGATCGATACGGGCATCGTCACGCCGGCACGAACGATCATCCAGAACGACCTCAACGTGGACGAGGCGACCGGGATCTGGATGATTACCATCTACACCCTCGCCTACGCCGCCAGCATCCCGGTGATGGGCAAACTGGCCGACCGTTATGGCCGCAAGCCCATCTATCTGGTTGCGATCACGCTGTTCGGGGTCGGCTCATTGCTTTGCGGGCTTTCGCAATCCTTCGGTGGCTTCGGTTTCCTGATCGCCGCCCGCGCCGTCCAGGCGATCGGGGGTGGCGGCATCCTGCCGATCGCCACCGCGGAGTTCGGGACGGAGGTCCCGCCTGAAAAGCGCGGCCTCGCACTCGGGCTGGTCGGCGGCGTCTTCGGGGTCGCGAACATCTTCGGCGCGTCGGCCGGAAGCCTCATCCTCGACATCTTCGGCACCCACCGGTGGCCCTACATCTTCTACGTGAACCTGCCCATCTCGGCGGTCATCATCGTCGCCGGTTTGGTCTTCTTGCCCAATCATCGGGTCGAGCGCGTGGCCAGGATCGACCTGCTCGGCATCGCGCTGCTGGTCGGGATGATCCTCGCGTTGCTCTACGGGCTGCGAAACATCGACTTCTTCGACCTGGGCGCCAGCCTGACATCGCCCGAGGTGTGGCCGTTCTTGGTCGCCTTCGCCGTCTTGTTGCCCGCCTTCTTGTGGGCCGAACGGCGCGCGGCCGACCCCGTCACCAACCTGGCCTTCTTCCGCAGCCGACCCATCGTCGTCACCCTCGCGGTCGCGTTCCTGACCGGCTTCATCCTGATGGGGACGGTGTTCGTCCCCCAGTTCGCGGAGAACTCGCTCAAGGTGGCCTCCGGCAAGGGTGGCTATTTCGTCATCATCCTGGGCGTGGCCTCGGGCATCGGCGCACCGCTGAGCGGGCGGCTGACCGACCAGTTCGGCCCCAAACGGGTGCTCGGGTTCGGTCTGTTGACGTCAGTCGTCGGGGCGGCAGTCCTGATCGGATGGGCGATCCCACAGCCGTCCGTGACGAGCGTGGTCACAGCGCTGGGGCTGCTCGGTCTCGGGTTGGGATTCAGCATCGGCTCGCCGTTGAACTACATGATGCTGGAGCACACCGAGAAGCGGGAGTCCAACTCGGCGCTGGCAACGCTGTCGTTGATCCGGTCCGTAGGGACGACGATTGCCCCGGCGATCATGGTCGGCCTGCTCGCGCATTCCGGCGCGCAGCTCCAGACCAGCCTGACCGACTTGTTGCCAAAGGAGGTCGGCGCACCCGCGTTGCCCTATGCGGTGCAGTTGCAGGCGAAGTTCGACAGGCTGAAGACCGACCCCAACTTCAAGGACAGGCTCAAGGGCGTCACGATTCCCGACCTGACGTCGAAGACCACGATCCAGATCAACCCCACCGGAGACGGCACGCTCCCGGACGATCTGGTCGAGTTGCTTCGCACCGCGGACGTCACCAACATCACCGACCGCGTGAAGGTCGTCGCGGTCCGGATGTATGACGCGAATACGCCCGGCACCATCGCCGACATCCAATCCGGCGTCGGTCAGGCGATCGATGGGATCGAAGCGGCAGGCCCCGAATTGGAGTCCGGGATCACCAAGCTGAGCCAGAGCCTGACCAAGATGGACGGCGGCATCGCCGGCCAGACCAAAGGCATCAATGGGATGACCTCGGGGATCAACGGTCAAACCACCGCGATCAGCAAGATGGCCTCGGGGATCGCGGGCCAGACCAGGGGCATCAACGGCATGACCGGCGGCATCAACGCTCAAAGTAGGGCGATCACGGGGATGGCGGCCGGGATCGCCGGTCAGAGCGTGGGCATCGCCAAGCTGAGGGCTGCCATCGCGGCGCAAACCAACGCGATCAACAAAATGGGCGCCGGCGTGGCCGGGATGACCAGGGCGAAGGCCGGCATGTCCGCCGGAATCGCCGGCCTGGCATCCGCCCTCGACGCGCAGCGAACGGCCCTCGCGGCGCTGAAGCGGTTCGACTCAACCATGCGCGCACTGCTGCCACCCGGCGTGACGGCGACGCCCGTGGACTTCGTCGACCTGCTCCCGCCGCCAGTCCGGGCGCAGCTCCCTCAGACCGCGTTGCAGCAGTTGAGGGGCGTCCGCTCGCTGGCGCAACTGCAGGCCAAGATCTCTGGACTCGGCGCGGCCATTTCGAGTCTGACGGCGAAGCGAGCCGCGCTCCAGCGCCAACTCACCGCGCTGGCACCGAAGCTGACCGCGCTCACCAGCGCCCGGGCCAAGCTCATGGGCGTGCGCGCCAAGCTCGCCTCGGCGCGTCAATCGCTTATCGCCAAGCGGGCTCAGCTGATCCGGGCGAGATCCAAGCTGATCGCTGCACGCGCGCACCTCACCGCCGCGCGGGCCAGGCTGGTTGCCGCCCGCGCCGCGTTGGCCGGGGCGAGGACGAAGCTGATCGCCGCACGCGCACACCTCATCGCCCAACGAACCAAGCTCATCTCGGCTCGGGCCTCGCTGCTGGCGGCTCGCGCCAAGGTTTCCAAGGCCAGGGACGACCTTCGCGCCGCGAAGGCGGACCTCGCCGAAACGCTGCGCCGGCTCGGCGTCCTTCGCGACGCCGTCCCCGGAGCCTTCGAGCAGGCGAAGCAGACCTACCTGACCGAGATCGAAAAGCGCCGGCCGGCCCTGGAGACCGCGTTCCAATCGACTCTCAACGGCGGCTTCCGCGACGTCTACCTGACCACCGCGATCGCATGCCTGCTGGGTCTGGCCCTGCTGACGGCCTACCCCGGGCGGGCGCGGCCCGCCAGGCGCCGCACCAGCGTCCCCGGCTGAGCCCGGGGAAACAAGAGTTCGGCCCAGCAGGCGGGGGGACTGCTGGGCCGGGCTCTTCGTTATCTATTCGGCGCGTTTGCCCGGTCGAGAAGGCCCCGCAGTGTGCAGAACGGCCGATTTCCCACTCTCACTAGGTAAAAACACCACAGGCGCGGGCTCTTGCTCAGTCGAGGTAGTCCCGCAAGACTTGCGAACGTGACGGATGGCGCAGTTTGCTCATCGTCTTCGACTCGATCTGGCGGATCCGCTCGCGCGTGACGCCGTAGACCTTGCCGATCTCGTCCAGGGTCTTGGGCTGGCCGTCGGTGAGCCCGAACCGCATCGACACCACGCCGGCCTCACGCTCGGACAAGGTGTCCAAGACGTCGTGCAGCTGCTCCTGCAGGAGGGTGAAGTTGACCGCCTCGGCCGGGACGACGGCCTCGGAGTCCTCGATCAGGTCGCCGAACTCGGAGTCGCCGTCCTCCCCCAGCGGAGTGTGCAAGGAGATGGGCTCGCGGCCGTACTTTTGGACCTCGACGACCTTCTCGGGCGTCATGTCCAGTTCTTTGGCGAGCTCTTCCGGCGTTGGCTCGCGGCCCAGATCCTGCAGCATCTGCCGCTGGACGCGGGCGAGCTTGTTGATCACCTCGACCATGTGCACCGGGATCCGGATGGTCCGGGCCTGGTCGGCCATGGCGCGGGTAATGGCCTGCTTGATCCACCAGGTCGCGTACGTCGAGAACTTGTAGCCCTTGGTGTAGTCGAACTTCTCGACCGCTCGGATCAGGCCAAGGTTGCCTTCCTGGATCAGGTCCAGGAACAACATCCCGCGCCCGGTGTAGCGCTTCGCCAAGGAGACCACCAGTCGCAGGTTCGCCTCCAGCAGGTGATTCTTGGCGCGTCGGCCGTCCTCGGCGATCCAGGTGTAATCGTCGGTGTCGGTCTCGGCGACGAGCCCGGCGCTGTTGAGCTGCTCGTCGGCGAACAGGCCGGCCTCGATGCGCTTGGCGAGATGAACCTCCTGCTCGGCGTTCAGCAGGGCGACCTTGCCGATCTGCTTCAGGTAGTCCTTGACCGGGTCGGCGGTCGCGCCGGCGGCCATGACCTGCTGTTCCGGCTCGTCGGCGTCGTCGGTATCGGAGAGGCTGAAGCCCTGATCCTCGGTCAGTTCCTTCTCCAAAGTGGCCTCTTGGGCCGGCTCGAAGCTCGAGTCGTCGACTTCGTCCAAACTGCGCTTCTTTCCGCCGACGGTGAGGACCACGTCGGACCCTTCGCGAGCGAACTTCACGTCACTGACCACCCCGGTGGTCACCGCCTCCACGGTGGGCTCGTCCTCGGCCTCCTCCTCGGGATCCTCGGACAAGGCGACTTCCTCGAGCTCGGCCTCGTCCTCCAGGTCGACGTCGATGTCGTCCTCCGCGACCTGGCCGTCAGCCAAGGCCTCGTCTTCGGCGACCGCGGCCGCCTTGGGAGCGGGCCCCTTCGCCGCCGTCCTCGGGGTGCCCTTCGCGGCCGGCTTGGCAGCCGCGGTTCGGGTCCGCGACGGTGCCGCCGTGGTTGCCGATTCGGCGGCGGGCTTGGCGGTTGCGCGCCGCCGGGCGGGCGGTGCGGCCGGCTGGGCAGCGGCCGCTGCGACTTCGGCGGCGGCAGCGGTCGGCACCGCCGAGACGGGCTTGCGACGCGTCCGGGTGGGCTTGGGTGTGCCCTCGGGGGATTCAGTTGAATCAAGACGCTGTGCGGAGCCTGGAGTCACGTGTACCTCTCAACAGGGCGTGCGGTTTTTGGGCGTACAACAACCAGCTTTTGTCAATGGCTGGCGCCACCGCCATTCTGCCACGACCCCGCACCCATACCAAGCACGAGCCACGGCGGGGACGGTCCTATCCTGGGGCGATGCCCGCCGTCCCGCCAGTGGCTCCGCGCCGCGCGCACGTCCGCAGCCACCATGGCGACGATTTCGTCGACTACTACGAGTGGATGCGCGACACCCAGGCGGCTGAGTTCATCGCCTATCTGGAAGCCGAGAACGAATACGCGTCCAGGTGCACCGAACACCTCGCCACCTTGCGCGAGAGCATTTACGAAGACATCCTGTGCCGAACCAAGCAGACCGACCTCAGCGTCCCGGAGCTTGGCGTGCACAGTGACGGCGACTATTGGTACTACGCGCGCACGGTCGAGGGCCTGGACTATCCCCGATACTGTCGCGTGCGCGCCTCCGATCGCACTCACCTGCCGGACCCCGATGAGGCGATCGATGGCGAAGAGGTCCTGCTGGACGCCAACGTCGAGGCGGCGGGCGCCGAGTTCTTCGAGCTGGGCGCATTGGAGGTCTCCCCGAACGGGCGCCTGCTGGCCTACTCGGTCGACACCTCGGGCGACGAACGCTACGACCTGCGCTTTCGGACCATCGCGTCGGGCACCAACCTGCCCGACGTCATCGAGGGGGTTGGCCCCGGCGGCTGCTGGGCCGGCGACCAGTGGTTTTGCTACGCAAGGGTGGACGACGCCTGGCGGGCCCACGAGCTTTGGCGACACCAGCTTGGCGCCGACCAGGCCGAGGACACCCTCGTCCTGGCCGAGCCCGACGAGCGCTTCCGGCTGGACGCCGAGGAGTCCCGGGACCGTCGGCTCGTGGTGATCACCGCCGCCAGCCGGCAGACCACCGAGTGCCACCTGCTCGACGTCGCCGAGCCCACCGGCGCACCACGCTGCGTAACCGGCCGGCGAGAAGGCATCGAGTACGACGTGGAGGTCGCCGACGATCGCCTGTTCATCGTCCACAACGACGATGCCCCGGACTTCGCTTTGGCGCAGGCTCCGCTGAACGCCACCTCGGCCACCGATTGGGCGACCGTGATCCCCGGCCAGCCGGGGGTCCGCATGCTCGGGGTCAGCGCCTACGAGCACCATTTGGTGATCTCCCTTCGCCGAGACGGGCTCGCAGCCGTCCACGTGTGTCCCCGGGACGCCGTCGGCGACGTCCTGCCCGGCGCCGACCTCACCTTCGCCGAACCGCTGTATGCCGTCTCGGCAGACTCGTCGGATGATCCGAGCGCACAGCGCATCCGGCTGCGCTATCAGTCGATGGTTACGCCGCCAAGCGTCTTCGACCTGGACCTGGCCACCGGTGAGCGGACGCTGCTCAAGCGCACGGAGGTCCTGGAACACCCACAGCGCGGGCCCTACGATCCCGATGCCTTCATCCAGCGCCGCGAGTGGGCGATCGCGGGCGACGGCACCCGAATCCCGATCTCTGTGGTGTTTCGATCGGACGTATCCACCGACGCCACGGCGCCGTGCCTGCTCTACGGGTACGGCGCGTACGAGATCAGCCTGTCGCCGACCTTCTCCATCTCACGGCTCGCCCTGCTGGACCGCGGCTTCGTTTACGCCATCGCTCACGTCCGGGGCGGCGGTGAGCTGGGCCGGACCTGGTACGAGCAGGGCCGACTGGCCGCCAAGGCGAACACCTTCGGCGACTTCGTCGCCTGCGCCGACCACCTGATCGCGTCCGGATACACCAGCGCCGATCGGCTCGCGGGGCAAGGTGGCAGCGCCGGCGGGCTGCTCATCGGCGCGGTGGCCAACCTCGCGCCCGATCGCTTCCGGGCTCTGCACGCCGCCGTGCCCTTCGTGGATGCGCTGACGACGATCCTCAAGCCGGAGTTGCCGCTGACGGTCGCCGAATGGGAGGAGTGGGGCGACCCGCTGCACGACCCGGCCGCGTACGCCTGGATGAAGGCCTACTCGCCGTATGAGAACGTCCAAGGCCACGACTACCCGGCGATCCTGGCCACGACCAGCCTCAACGACACCCGCGTCGAAGTCACCGAACCCGCGAAATGGGTCGCGCAACTGCGGCACACCGCGGGTGAGCGGGAACATCGTCCCGTCTTGCTGAAGACCGAGATGGTGGCTGGGCACGGCGGCGTCAGCGGACGGTACGCGGCCTGGCGTGATCTGGCCTACGAGTACGCCTGGATCGTCGACCAGGTCACGCCTGGCATCAGACCACGGTCGTAGATCGGGCTTGGTGCGGTCGGATCAGGGTAACTTCAGGGTCGAGTTTGGAACTGCTTGGGCGGGCTCTCGCGTTTTACCGGATGGAGAAGCGAGAGGAGCCTCATGATTTCCACCGCCCACCGTACCCGCGCCACCGAGGGCATCGACGGCAAGGATGCCGTCGGCCTGTACTTGGACGGGATCGCCAAGACACCACTGCTCACCGCCATTGAAGAGGTCGAACTCGCTCGTCGCATCGAGGCCGGGCTTTACGCCCAAGCACTCCTGGATGGCGACGTGGACGACTCCGAACGCGGCGAGCGTCACGTGGCCGTGAGCGAGGACGATCTGCGCGATTTGGTGGCCGACGGCGAACGGGCGATGCAGCATTTCGTGACCGCCAACCTGCGCCTGGTCGTGTCGGTCGCCCGGAAGTACGGCCGCTCGCAGATGCCGTTGCTCGATCTGGTCCAAGAAGGCAACACCGGCCTGATCCGCGCGGTCGAGAAGTTCGACTACACCAAGGGCTTCAAGTTCTCCACCTACGCAACGTGGTGGGTGCGCCAGTCCATCAGCCGGGGCATCGCGCAGCAGGGTCGCATCGTGCGTCTGCCCGTCCACGTCGCCGAACAGGTCAACCAGATCGGTGCCGTCCGCCGGACGCTGGAGCGCCGTTTCGGACGCGACCCTGAGCTGTCCGAGGTGGCCGCCGAACTCGGCCTGACCGAGGAACGAGTCGTCGAGCTGATCCGGCTTTCACGAGATCACGTCAGTTTGGACGCACCGGTGGAAGAGGACGGCGACACCGCGTTGGGCGACCTGATCGCAGCGGACGTCGCTCCCGGCCCTGACGAACTCGTCCTGGATGCCGAGGAGCGGGCCCGGCTGGACTCGATGCTTTCGGAGCTGGACCCCCGCTCCGCCGACGTCGTCCGCCGCCGCTATGGGCTGTTGGACGGCCGCCAGGCCAAGCTCGCCGACATCGGCGCCGTTTGGGGCATCACCGCCGAGCGCGTCCGCCAGATCGAACGCCACGCCATCGCCAAGCTGCGCACGCTGTCCGAACTCGCCGCCTAACCCGACCATCCCTTAGCTGGGCCCAAGCGCCCCCCGCCGTCGTGTCGGCGGGGGGCGCGGTCGTTCCCGCGCACGCTCAGGTGGGTAGCAGAGAGGGATCCAGCCGGATCAGGCCCTCCTGCGCGCAGGAGGCGGCCAGTCGTCCGTCGGCGAAGATGCGGCCGAGCGAGAAGCCCAACGCCTTGCTCGCCGACGGCGACACCTGGTCGTAGAGCCACCACTGGTCGGCTCGGGCGGGCCGATGGAACCACATGGCATGGTCCAGCGAAGCAGCCGTCATGCCCGGACCACCGAAATGGACTCCGTGTGGCACCGTGCTCACGGCCAACAAGGTCAGATCCGAGGCGTAGGCCAAGATCATCTGGTGCAGCGCCGGGTCGTCTGGTAGCGCCTGGGACGTGCGCACCCAAACACGCATGTGGGCGCGGTGGCTGTGCGTCGGAATCGTCCCGTGGGGTCCGGAATCGCCGGCGTGCCGGACGTCCAGCGCACCCCACTCGCGCCGCCAGGCCTCGGCCTCGCGCCCCGATCTCGCGCCGAGGACGTCCGACAGGCGCGGGCAGTCCTGTGGCCTGGGCACGTCGGCGGGCATAGGATCCCCGTGGTCGAGCCCGGGCTCGTCGATGTGGAACGAAACGGACATCGCGAAGATCGTCTCGCCCGCTTGTCGCGCCAGCACGCGCCGGGAGGAAAAGCTGCGTCCCTCGCGGGTGTTCTCGACCTCGTAGATCAGCGGCGCGGTCGTCCTGCCCGGACGCAGGAAGTTCGCCCGAAGGGAATGGGCACTGCGTTCGGGCGAAACGGTGGCATAGCTCGCCGCCAGCGCCTGCGCCAGAACCTGCCCTCCGAACGAACGCTGCAACTGCGTCTGCGGGTGCCGTCCGCGGAACAGGTCGACCTCGATGCGCTCCAGATCGAGCAGGTCGGCCAGCTCAGCGACCGTCTCAGGCATCAGCCCGACCCGTCGTCGTCGTCCTGCTCGGCCAGGAACCGCTCGACCGCGGCGCCGATCTCCTCAGCGCTGGGGACGCTCTCGTTCGGATGCTCGCGCAGTTGGTCGTATTGCTCCTCCAGGGCCGCAAGGATTTGCGGGAACTCCGCCTCATCACTGACCTCGGTATGGATCGCCGCCAGGTTGCCGGCCAACTGCTCCTCGAGCTGGTCGGAGGGCAGCGCCAGCCCGGTGGCCTGCTTGATCCGGGCAAGGACGGCCAGCGTGGCCTGGTGAAACGTGCTTTGGGCCAGGTAGTGCGGCACGTGGGCCACGAACCCCATGGCGAGCCGATCCTCGCGGCCGGCCAGGTACTCCAGCATCGCCGACCAACTACCTGGGATCTGGATGCGGTCGATCCAGATGGGGTTTCCCTGCGCCAGCTCCGGGTCGGTGGAATGCGCGGTGACCAGCGTCGGGCGGGTGTGCGGGACGCCCATCGGGACGCCTTGGGCCGTCACCAGGTTGGACACCTCCAGGCGCGAGGCGATGTCCAAGATGGCCTCGGCGAACCGCATCCACTGGGTGTCGGGCTCGGGGCCGTGGAGCAGCAGGAAGTAGCGACCGTCCTCGTCGGTGAGCCGGTACAGCTTCAACGAGAACGCGTTCATACCGACCCACTGGTTGGTGTCGAACGTCATCACGGGCCGGCGGGAGCGATAGTCGTGCAACTGATCGTGATCGAACTCGACGACCACCTCGCTGGGGCAGTTCTCCAAGAGGTGCTCGGCCAGTCCGCGAGTGACCGAGGCCGCGTCCACATAGCCCTCGAGCAGGTGCAGCAGGACTGGCTTGGTGCCACGCAGCGAGGACCACACTTCGGGGTCCAGCGTGTAAAGCAGCCGGGGGTCCATCACCACAGCCACTTTACCGAGGCGCCTTGCGATGCGGCCCCGAACGCGCACATCCTGCCTCGGACGGGACCGGCCCGCTCACCGCTTCGAGGCCGCCGACTCCAGCGCCTTTCGGACACGCTTGGCCGAGACCGGCTCCGACGTGCCCAACGCCTGAGCGAACAACCCCACCCGCAGCTCCTCGATCAGCCAACCGACCCGTTCGACCTGGGCCGGCAGCGGCCCCGGCGGCTGGGCCGCGCACAACTCGGCGTAGTCAGCCTCGAGGCCGCCGATCACCTCGGCCGCGGCATCGTCCCGGGCGCGATTGGACCGCCGAGCCGAGATCCGGCGCTCGGCGGCTCTCAGGTAGCGCACCAAATGACCGCCCCAGGGCTCCGGGGTGGCCGCCACAAAACCGGCGAAGACTAGGTTTCGAGCCTGTTCTTCGATGTCGGCCTTAGCTTCGGAGGCCGGCATCGCCGCCAGTTCTCGCTCCAGGGCGCCGCGCGCCAGGAGGATCTCGCCGGTTCGCTGGACCAGCGCCAGCATCCGTTCGGGCAGGCCCGAGCGCACGCCGACGACGAGTGCGTCGAAGGCTGCCTGGTCGCGAACGTCCTGCGCCCTGTCCCCGATGAGGTCGCCCACGGCCTTTAACCGGCAGTCGGCCAGAAGCTCGCCGACGCTGGCGTAAGGGCTGGCCGCCAGGGCGAACTTGGTGGCGTTCGACAGCCGGGCCACCACCGACCGGGTCGGGTCGGGCGTGTTCAGGACGACCAGCCGGCGCAGCCCGGCGGCCTGCGACTGTGCCGCCTTGGCCGGGCTGTCGTAGACCAGGACGCCGACGGTGCCGCCCTCGTCGGTCAGCGCGGGGAAACCGACGACCGGGTGCTGTGTCGTTCCCGCCTCGATCCGGCTAGGGAGTTCGCCGAAGGTCCAGGTTCGCTCGCCGTTGGCCCGCACGCGGGCCGCCGCCGCGGTCAGAGTCGCGGTGAGCTGGTCGGCGTGGCTTTCGCGCAAGTCGTCCAGATCCTTGCCGACCGCGATCAGCCGACCGTCGGAGACCAGCCGGAAACGGACCCGCAGGTGGTCTGGGATCGCATCGGGACGCCACGCATCCGGCGGCACGACAACTCCCCGAACGGCCCTGATCGCCTCGCCCAGGGCCAGCTGGAACGGCCGGCTCTCATCTGCCACGATCCGCGCCAGGGCGGCCTTCGCCACGTCCGGTGCGGGCACCAGCTGGACGCGCAGTTGCTTCGGCAAGGAGCGGATCAACTCTGTGGCCAACTCCTGGCGCAGTCCCGGCACTTGCCAGGAGAACGGGGCCGCGGACAACTGGTTGAAGCGGCTCAGCTCGACGTCCACCGTGACGCCGTCGCGCTCACCGCCGGGATCGAAGACGTAGTCGACTGGGACCGCCAGACCCCCGACGGTCCAGGCGTCTGGGTACTCGTCGGCGTCGGCGGCCTCCCCGGCCAGCAGGTCTTCGGGGCGGAGGTCGAGGTAGGCGTCGTCCTCGCGACGCTTGGTGCGCCACCAGGAGTCGAAGTGGGCCACCGAGCAGATCTCGGACGGCAGGCGCGCGTCGTAGAAGTCGAAGATCGCCTGGTCGTCCACGACGATGTCGCGGCGCCGACTGCGTTCCTCAAGTTCTTCCGCCTCCGCGCGGGCCCGGGCGTTGCGGGCGAAGAAGTGGTGTCGGGTGCGCCACTGCCCCTCGACGAGCGCCGACTGGATGAAGATGGCCCGGGCACCCTCGGGGTCGATCCGACCGTACGAGACGGCGCGCCCGGCGACGATCGGAACGCCGTACAACGTCACCGTCTCATCGGCCACGACATTGCCCGCGCGCGCGGACCATCTGGGCTCGGAGTAGCGCCGGTGCAGCAGGTGCGCGCCGACGTCCTCGATCTGGGCGGCGTCGATCGGGGCCACCGTCCGCGCCCAGAGGCGGCTGGTTTCGACCAACTCGACCGCCATCACCAAGGCCGGACTCGATCGTTGCGCGGCCGACCCCGGCTGAATCGCGAACCGCGCTCCCCTCGCTCCCTGGTACTCCGCCAACGGACGCCGGCGCCGTCCCGGCTGGTGGGCGACGGCGGCCGAGGTGTCGAGCAGGCCGACGTGGGAGAGCAAGCCCGACAGCACCGCGGTATGGACTCGCTGCGGCGTCGCCGGCGAATCGTTGCGGTTCAGCCCCACCTCGGCGCAGGCCTCCCGCAATTGGGCGTGCAGATCCTGCCACTCCCGGACGCGGACGAAGCTGAGGTACTCGTCGCGGCACAGCCGCCGAAAGGCATTGCCCGAAAGCCGCCGCGCAGCGCCGCGCAGGTAGGTCCACAGGCGGCCGAGGGCGGAGATGTCGGAGTTGTCGGGTTGCTCGCCCGGCAACGCTTCCCCATCGGCACCAAGGGGCGCCCAGAAGCGGCGATGCGCGGCGTCGGCCTGCTCGCGCGCCGCCATCGGCCGCTCGCGGACGTCCGGGATCGCCAGCCCCGCCACGATCGGCAGCACCTCGCGCAGGCAGTCCTGCCGCTCGGCTTCCAACAGCATGCGGCCCAGCCTGGGATCGACCGGGAGGCGGGCCAGGCGGCGTCCCATTGGGGTGAGGTGTGGCGTCCCGGCGCGGTGCAAGTCGGCCAGGGCGCCCAGTTCGCGCAACAGCCGCAGCCCGTCGGAGATCTGGCTGCCGTCTGGGGGCTCGACGAACGGGAAGGTCGCAATGTCGCCCAGGTCGGCGTCGGCCATCTGCAAGATGACCGCAGCCAGGTTGGTGCGCTTGATCTCGGGTTCGGTGAACTCGGGGCGGGAGGCGTAGTCGTCGGCGGAGTAGAGGCGGATGCAGATGCCGGGGGCGACGCGCCCGCACCGGCCGGCGCGCTGGTCGGCCGATGCCCGCGAGATCGCCTCGATCGGCAGGCGCTGAACCTTCGTCCGGGCCGAGTAACGCGAGATTCGGGCCGTCCCGGGATCGATGACGTAACGGATACCCGGCACTGTCAGCGAGGTTTCGGCGACGTTGGTGGCCAAGACGATGCGCCGTCCGGAGTGGGGGCTGAACACCCGCTGCTGCTCCCCCGCGCTCAGCCGGGCATACAGCGGCAGCACCTCGGTGGCGCGCAAATCCATCGCGGCGATCGCCTCCGCCGCATCGCGGATCTCGCGCTCCCCGGACAAAAACACCAGGATGTCGCCGGTTCCCTCGGCCACCAGTTCGCCGACCGCGGCGCGGATTCCGCTCACTTGGTCGGCGTCGTCCTCGGCCGGCGCCTCGGCGAGCGGCCGATAGCGAAGTTCGACCGGGTACGTCCGTCCGGACACCTGGACGATCGGCGCGTCACCGAAGTGGGCGGAGAAGCGGGCCGTGTCGATCGTGGCCGAGGTGACGATCACCCGCAGCTCCGGCCGCCGCGCCAGCAACTGCTTCAGGTAGCCGAGCAGGAAGTCGATATTGAGGCTGCGCTCGTGTGCCTCGTCCACGATGATCGTGTCGTAGCGGCGCAGGTCGCGGTCGTGAGCGATCTCGGCGAGCAGAATGCCGTCGGTCATCAGCTTCACACGCGTCTGACGTCCGGCCTGGCGTTGGAAGCGGACCTGATAGCCGACGACCTCGCCCACCCGGGTGCCCAGCTCGTCGGCCACGCGCTGCGCCACCGATCGGGCCGCGATGCGCCGGGGCTGGGTGTGGCCGATGCTCTTTCGGCCGGCGAGCAGACAGATCTTGGGCAACTGAGTGGTCTTGCCGGAGCCGGTTTCGCCGGCGACCACCAGCACCTGATGGGACGCCAGCGCAGCCGCGATCTCGTCCACGTGAGCGCTGATCGGCAGCTCGGGATCGAAGTCGATCCGTACGTCCGGGGCGTCCATGGCCGGACCAGCTTAGGCGCGCCACCCCGCCAGCCGCGACCGGGATCTCCTGGGTCACCCGTCCCGGTCGGGCCTGACCTCCACCCCGGCGGCGTCGGCGAACGCCGGGGCCAGGTCGAGCAACTGGGTGTAGTTGATCGAGGCGCCTCTCAGAGAGTCAATCCCGTCGGGCACCGTCAACTCCACGGCGTCCTGAAACTCGACCTTCGTCAGGCGCGAACCGGCGAGCTTGACCGCATTCAGCCGGCACCCGGGGAATCGAACGCGTTCCAGCGTGGATCCGGCCAGATCGATGTCAGAGATGACGCAATCGACGAAGTCGACATCGACCAGCACGGTGCCGCGAAAGTTGACCGAGTCGAGTTTGCAGCCGGTGAACGTGACCCTGCGCAGCTCAGCCCCGTGGAACTGCAGCCCCGCGAACGCGGACGAGTTCACCTCTACCTCAGCCCAAGAGGTGTCGGCGAGCGTAACTCCGACGAGACGACAAGCGCAGATCCATACGTCGCTGAGCCGGGCGCCGCGCAACGACCCGCCGCTGGCGTTGACGAAGCGCAGCGCGCACTCCAGCAGCTTCACGTCCGGCGCGACCAAATCGTCCCAGACGGCATCGACCCACGAGGTGCAGTCGTACGAGCCGCGCACAACTGGCTCCGACTCCGCCGCGACCAAGTGCCTTGCGAAGGGCAAGTCTGCTAGCGCGCGCGGGAGGGCAATCCGACGCTTCCGCGCTCTCCCCGTCGCCATGACCTTCAGCCTGGGCGGATCAGCGCAGCAAGACCAGCGGGCACTCCGCATGCGCCATGAGCCCACGAATGGTCGAACCGACCGTGTAGGTCGGGAAGTCCAGGTGCACACTCAACACCAGCGCATCCAGCTTGGCCGACCAGTCGTGCAGGATCTCCACCGGTTGACCGAAAGCCGTCTCGACGTCGATCTGAACCTCAGGATGCGCCTCCCGGATGGGCTCCAGGGCCGCGTTGGTCTCCTCCGCAATCCGCCGCACCACCTCGTCGCGCTTGTTCACCGGCACACCCTGCCCCCGAAACAGCCCCGTTGCTTCGCGCACGACGGTGATGACGACCAAGCGCGACCCGCGCCGGGACGCTTCGTTGACCGCCCAATCCAGCGCCGCGGACGAGCGTCCCCTTGGCCCCAAGGCCACCCCGATCACACCGCGAAGCTCGCTTTGGGTCGGGTCACCGGCGTCGGAGGCGACCAGGATCACCGGCGAGTGCGCGCTGGCCACCACGCCGACGCTGGTGCTGCCGACCGTGCGACGCTCGCCGGTGGTGGCGCGCCGGCCAACGACCAACGCGCTGGCATGGGCGGAAAGGGACGACAAGACGGTCACCGGGTCGCCCAGCATCACCTCGGCGCGCAGCTTTTCGGTGGGCACCCCCAGCCCGCGGGCAAGCTCGGCCGCCTCGTGGATCGTCGCTTTGGCCTCGTTCTCGATCTCATCGGTGTCGTAGACCACGCCCCACCCGTTGTTCACGGCCGTGTCGTCAACCGCACAGACGAGCACCAACTCGGCGCCACGAGATACCGCCTCGACGCCGGCGAGCTTGACGGCGCGCAGGGCGTCGGCCGAGCCGTCCACCCCGACGAGGATTCGCGGGGGGCCGGCGTAGGGGTCGGACATTGGTTCTCCTGTTCGAAGGTCGTCGGGTGGACGGTCGAGGGTCAACTGGTGAGTTGGCCGAGCTTCCAGTCACGGACCTCGGGCAGGTCCTCCAGATGCTCCACAACGTACTGCGCGTGACGCTCCAACTGGGCCTCACACCACCGCTTCAGCGCCGTGGCGCCATGCGGTGTGACGCGGGCGTTGTTGATCGCGTCCATCACCAGGTGATAGCGGGACGCCCGGTTCTGCACCACCATGTCGAACGGTGTGGTCGTGGTGCCTTCCTCGATGAAACCCCGCACCCGGAAGCGATCGGCGTCTGGACGTCCGTGCACCAGTTGGTGGATGGCACCTGGGTAACCGTGGAACGCGAAGATCACGTCCTTGGTGTCGGTGAACAGCTCCCGAAAGTAGGTGTCGCTCATCCCGTGCGGGTGGTCCTTCGGCCGATGCAGGGTCATCAGGTCAACTACGTTGACCACCCGGGTACGCAGCCCGGGCAGCTTCGCTTTCAGGATCTCGGCGGCGGCCACCGTCTCCATCGTGACGATGTCGCCGGCGCAGGCCAGCACGATGTCGGGCTCGCCGGCCGACTCGGGTGTGCCCGCCCACTCCCAGGTGGACGCCCCGCGCGTGCAGTGCTCGACCGCTTCATCCATGCTCAGCCACTGCGGCTGCGGCTGCTTGTCGATCACGATCAAGTTCACGTACGACCGCGACGCGAAGCAGTGATCCGCCACGGACAGCAGGCAGTTCGCGTCCGGCGGCAGGTAGATCCGGCCGACCTCGCCGCGATGGTTCAGCACGACCGACAACAATCCCGGCCCTTGGTGGCTGAAGCCGTTGTGATCGTTGCGCCACGCGGTCGAGGTCAGCAGGATGTTCAGGCTGGGCACCGGGCCGCGCCAGGGCAGCGCCTCCGCCTCCTGCAACCACTTGGCGTGCTGCACGGTCTGGGACGCGCTGACCATCGCGAACGCCTCATAGGTCGCGAACAAGCCGTGCCGGCCGGTCAGGGTGTAGCCCTCCAGCCAGCCGTGGCAGGAGTGCTCGGAGAGCACCTCCATCACCCGCCCGTCGGGGCCAAGTTTCACGTCGTCGGCGGTGAGCGCCTCCATCCAGGCGCGATCGGACGCCTCGAACACCGCGCCGAGTCGGTTGCTGTTGGTCTCGTCGGGGCAGAACAAGCGGAAGCTGTCGGGGTTGAGCCGGTAGATCTCGCGCATGAACTCGCCCAGCTTGCGCGTGGATTCCGCACGCTCGGCCGCGCGCACCGGGACGTCCACGGCGAGATCGCGAAAGTCCGGCAGGTTCAGGTCGGGGGCGCTCAGCCCCGCGTTGGCGTGGCGGGTGCCGGACATGGACGCCGGTGGCCGCGGGTTGTTCGCCAGGACGAGGGGCGTCGGTGCGCCGTCGGCGTCGAACAGTTCGGTGGGCCGATAGGAGCGCAACCACTGCTCCAGCAGAGCGAGGTGCTCGGGGTTGTCCTTGACCCCTGACAGCGGCACCTGGTGCGCCCGCCAGGTGCCCTCGACCTGGACGCCGTCCACCTGGTCTGGGCCGGTCCAGCCCTTCGGGGTGCGCATGATGATCATCGGCCAATGCGGCCGTTTGCCGTCCCAGCCCTGGCGGGCGGACGTTTGGATCTCGCGGATCTTGTCGTAGGCCAGCCCCAGAGCCTCCGCGAAGCGGTGATGCATCCCCGGCAGATCGTCGCCACCGACCTCGATCACCTCATAGCCGTGGCCCTCGAACAGGCTCCGAACCTCCGCGGGATCCTTTCGGGCCAGGACGGTCGGGGCGGCGATCTTCGCGCCATTGAGGTGCAGGATCGGTAGGACGGCGCCGTCGGAGACCGGGTTGAGGAACGAGATGCCCTTCCATGAACCCTCGAGCGGCCCGGTCTCGGCCTCGCCGTCGCCCACCACGGCGATGGTCAGCAGGTCGGGATTGTCGAACACCGAACCGAACGCGTGGACGAGTGCGTAGCCGAGTTCGCCACCCTCGTGGATGGATCCTGGCGTGGTCACCGAGACGTGGCTCGGGATCCCGCCCGGCGCCGAGAACTGCCGGCACAGCCGCTTGACCCCGGCCTCGTCCAGGGTGACGTGCGGGAAGGCGTCGGTGTAGGTGCCCTCCAAGTAGGACGCCGCGACCAGGCTCGGCCCCCCATGGCCCGGCCCGGTGATGAACAGGCACTCCTGGCCGGTGTGCCGAATCAAGCGCGACACGTGGGCGTAGACGAAGCTCAGGCCCGGACCCGTCCCCCAATGGCCGAGGAGTCTCGGTTTGATGTCCATCGCGGAGAGCGGCCGGCGCAGCAGCGGGTTGTCCATCAAGTAGATCTGGCCAACCGTGAGGTAGTTGTTGGCGCGCCACCAGGCGTCGAGGCCGGCTAGTTCGCGTTCGTCCAGGTTCGGCAAATGCGGCATGCCCTCACCGTAGCCCTGGTGCGCCGACGCGGACCCGACGGATCCGGGACGACTTCGACCAACGCCCGGTGAACGTCAGCCGGTGTGATCGGAGGAACCGAAGGTCGTGCGTCCTCGAAGCTTGGCGGCCAGTTCCTCGTCGATCCCGTCGCCGACGTCCGAGACGGCCTTGATGGCCTGGTGCAGGTGCGCCGGGACGAAGGGATGCGCCAGCACCGACAAGGTCAGGAACACCCGGTCGCGGATCAGCTGGAAGCGCACGTAGCGGGCCTCGGAGTTGAGATCGTTCAGCACCTCGACCGCCCGGCTTCGTCCCTCGACGTCGTGGACCAGGGCACTGAAGACGATCACCTCGCGGGCGTCCCGGGTGCTGCGCACGAACACCATGGTCGATCCCACGCGGAGCGCGAAGTCACCCTCATCGTCACGCAACGGCTGGTGACCGAATAGCTGGACCAGTTCCGACTCGACCAGGGCATCCAGGTGGTCCCGGTCGCGCGGAACGACCGCCATGATGTCCTCGGCCTCGAACTCGCTGATCGCCGACGCGGCATCTCCCCGCGGGGTCAACACCTCGGCCAACTGGTCGGGCTGGAGGAAGACCGGATGCTGGACGCCGAAGACGTCGCGAAGTGCCCCCACCGCCAAATCGGCCAACCGGGCCGAGTGCTCCTGGGCGTCCGAAACCCAGAAGTTGGCACTGGGGTGGGCCCCGGTCGTCGTCGGCGGTTGCCACCCAATCGACTCCATGGACTCAAGCTGATCGGCGCCCAGTTGGAATGACTCCGCCAGGACGGCGTTGCTCGCCGCCTCGGCGAACACCACGCGATCGGCACCGCAGTGGAAGCGAACGAAGGGAACCTCGCCGGCCTGTGGGCTGGCCAGGCACCCGATCTTCAGGTCCGCCGAGTCGTCCATGACCGACACCACCTCGGCCAGCCGCTCACGAAACGCGTGCCAAGCCTGAGACGTGCTTCGATCGAGGTCGAAGTCCTCGTAGTCCGGCATGGCTCCTCCCCGGGATTGAGTGAGCACCAACCTAGCTGCCCCTTGCCCCAGATCGCTGCTCCACGCCCAACTGAAAGGACGGCTGGCGGGCGCCGGGGCCACGCTCTGGCAGGGGCCATTCCCGGTGCTCCGGGCGGTCTAGGCTGACCGGGCCATGGGACTGACCGACGCCGCGGGCCCGGCCGAGTCGGGGAAGTTCGACCCGGGCCGCGAACCCCGCAACCTGACCGTCGACTTCGCGCGCGCGGCCGCCATCTTCATTGTGGTGTTCTTCCACACCCTGGTGCTGCAGGTGCGCCTGGTCGACGGACGTCCCACGCTGCTCCCCTGGTCGCCTGGCCCGATCTGGTGGGCGGCCAGTTGGCTGTTCTTGTGCATTCCCATGTTCTTCATCGCCGGCGGCTACAGCCACGCCGTCATCGTTGACGCCATGCACCGACGGGGCACCGGGTATGGACACTTCCTCGCCTCCCGCGGCCACCGTTTGATCGGCCCCCTGACGTTCTTTGTCACCGTGAGCGCCTTGGTCAGCACCGGTTTCGCCTGGACCGGCCACCTCAGCGCGGCCGTCGACATCAGCCGCCAGGTGATGCAGTTGCTGTGGTTCATCAGCGTTTACCTGCTGATCGTCTTCGCGGCGCCCGCCCTGGTGTGGCTGCATGACCGATACGGGGTCTTGGTGATGCTTGCGCTGGGTTTCTTGGCCGCCGTCGTCGACCAATGGTCATTCGCGGTGCACGACTACCAGCTGCGCGACCTCAACCTGTTGCTGGTCTGGCCGCTGGCCCACCAGTTGGGCGTCGCCTACCACCGCGGCTGGTTTCGTCGAGGTCCGGTCTGGGTTCCGGCGGTCGCGGCGGCGGTTGGCGTGCTGGCCATCGTCGGACTCGTTTTTCTCGGCGGCTATCCCGCGTCCGCCGTGGGATTCGGCGACCTGCCCATCGCGAACGTGCAGCCGCCCACCGTGGCGATGGTCGCGCTGGCGGCCATCCAGGCGTCCGGCCTGGCCTTCGCCGAGCGCTTTGCGCCGCCGATCAGCGAGAAGCTGGCCCGTCCCATCAGCATCGCCAACGCCTTGATGATGACCACATATCTGTGGCACATCCCGTGCATCGCGCTTGGCGCGGGAACGCTGGTCCTGCTAGCCACCATCGCCCCAGGCCTGACGTGGTTCTGGCTGCACCCGCTCGTCGTGTCCAGCCTCTCGATCCTGATCGCCACCCAAGTGGTGCCACTGATCGGGAGAGTCGAGATGAGCTTGATTCCCCCACTCGGGCCCCGCCAGAACCTGCCCGCCGCTGCGACGGCCTTCTTCATCCTGATCGCCGGGACAGCCACCGTTTGGCGGACCGGCACCGTGATACACCCCGCCAGCCCCTGGTCCACGGTCGGCGTCCTGGCCACCTGGGCCGGCGCCGGGTTGCTTGCCTGGGCGGCGAACCGGCCCCCGGCGGGGGCAGCCGCGGCCGCGTCCTGAAGGATCAACGGGCTAGGCTGTCGCGGACGCCGGGGCGGGTGCCTCGCGGTGGAGGCAAGGGAGATTCGATGGACCCCACCACGTGGGCAGCGCCCTACCCCGTGACCGTAACGGCGCTGTTCGCCATCGTCATGATCCGGGCCAACGCGACCTATTGGCTCGGACGCGCCGCAGCCGCCGGCGCTCACCGCACGCGGGTGGGCCGCTGGATGGACAGCGCCGGGTACGTCAAGGCCACCAGCGCCGTCAACAACTGGGGCGCCCCGGCGGTCAGCGTGTCGTTCCTCACCATCGGCGTGCAGACCCTGATCAACCTCGCCGCAGGAGCGACCCGCATGCCCCTATCCAGGTACCTCCCGGCGGTGATCATCGGCTCCGTTGCCTGGGCGCTGATTTACGCGACCGTCGGCTTTGTCGGCTTCGAGGCGCTGGGGAGGCTCTACGCCCACTCTCCGGTGTTGGCGATCGGCCTGGGAGCGGGCCTGTTGCTCGCCCTGGGCGCGTTCTTGTGGTGGCGCCTGCGGGCCCGCCCGGCCTCGGCCTAGTCGGAGCAGGGGGCACCGGTTCCAGGGGTTTGGCGCTTGGAGGGGGCGTGGCGGTCGGCTTTCCGGCGGGAACGCCAGGCGTCCTGCTTGTGAGCAACTCTGCGTCCCGGTGATCGGGAAGCGTCCCGGGGAACGACAGGAGTGAGCCTTCGGTCGATCCCGGGTCTGCGAGCCGAAAGACGAGGGCGCTTCACGGCCTCGCGGGGAGGTCTGGACGTCGCGCTTGGGATGGACCTCAGTACTTGCTCGCCCAGACCAGGGCTTCAATGCCTGGACGCGGCGTGCCGCATTGTGCGACACGCCGCGTCCAGATCCTTCGTCGGGGCCGACGGCTCGACCGCTCAGCTGCAGCCGCTGGTGGAACCGCAGCCCTCGCAGACGTAGCAGGAGCCGGACGGCCGCATCTTCGTCCCGCAGGTCATGCACAACGGCGCGTCGATGACGATGCCGAACTTGGCCCCCATCAACTCCGAGGTTGTCTTGGGCGCCTCCAGCAGAGCCGGCTGGAGCGGGCCCCCCTCGTCCACGCGGATGTTGTCGCCGGCGTCGTTCTTCAACTGCTCCGACTCGATCAGCGCCGCCTCGTCGCTCTCAGACAGATAGGAGCCGGTCGCGACGTAGCGCGCACGCTCCGACGCGGTGTAGATCCCGAGCTCGGCCCGCTCGTCGAAGGACAGGTAGTCCAGGGCGAGCCGGCGGAAGATGTAGTCCATGATCGACTGCGCCATCCGGATGTCCGGGTCGTCGGTCATGCCGGCGGGCTCGAACTTCAGGTTGGTGAACTTCTGCGCGAAGCTTTCCAGCGGGACGCCGTATTGCAGGCCGATGGAAACCGCGATCGAGAATGCGTCCATGACCCCGGCCAGGGTGGAGCCCTGCTTGCCCAGCTTCAGGAACAGCTCGCCGAGCTTGCCGTCATCGTAGGTACCGGACGTCATGTACCCCTCGGCCCCGCCGACCGCGAACGAGGTGGTGCGACTGGCCCTCGACTTCGGCAGGCGCTTACGCCGGGCCCGGTACTCGATCTGAACTGGCGCGGGCTCCGGCTCGGCCTTCGCCGGGGCCTTCTTCCCGCCGTCGCTGAGCGGCTGACCGACCTTGCAGTTGTCGCGGTAGACCGCGAGCGCCTTGAGGCCGAGCTTCCATCCCTGCAGGTAGACGTCGGCGATCTCCTCGATCGTCGCCGACTCCGGCAGGTTCACCGTCTTCGAGATGGCCCCGGACAGGAACGGCTGGACGGCCGCCATCATCCGCACGTGGCCCATCGGCTTGATCGCCCGCTGGCCCATCGCGGTGTCGAAGACCTCATAATGCTCAGCCCGAAGCCAAGGCGAATCAATGACGTGCCCGTTCGCGCCGATGTACTCGACGATCTCCTTGCTTTGCTCGGGGGTGTAGCCCAGCTTCGCCAGAGCGCGCGGGATCGTTTGGTTGACGATCTGCATCGAGCCGCCGCCCACGAGCTTCTTGAACTTCACCAGCGAGAAGTCGGGCTCCACTCCGGTGGTGTCGCAGTCCATCATGAAGCCGATGGTCCCGGTGGGCGCCAGCACGGACGCCTGTGCGTTGCGGAACCCGTTCGCCGCCCCGAGCGCGATCACTTGTTCCCACTCCTGGCCAGCGCGGTCGTGCACAGCGGAATCGATGGCGTTCACGGTGCGCAACGAGTCGTTGGCCGCCTGGTGCTTGCGCATCACCCGCTGGTGGGCGCTGGCGTTTCGGGCGTAGCCGTTGTACGGGCCCACCACGGCTGCGAGCTCGGCCGAACGGCGATAGGACGTGCCGGTCATCAACGAGGTGATCGCGGCGGCGAGGGCTCGGCCGGCCTCGGAGTCGTACCCGCGGCCCATCGCCATCAGCAAGGCACCCAGGTTCGCATAGCCAATGCCCAACTGCCGGTAGTCGACGGTCGTCTTGCCAATCGCCTCGGTCGGGAAGTCCGCGAAGCAGATCGAGATGTCCATCGCGGTGATGATCAACTCGACGGCCTTGACGAACAGTTCCGCGTCGAAGGTGCCGTCGTCGGCCAGGAACTTGAGGAGATTGAGGCTCGCCAGGTTGCAGGAGCTGTTGTCCAGGCTCATGTACTCCGAGCAAGGGTTCGAGGCCGTGATCCGCCCCGTCTCAGGGTTGGTGTGCCAGGTGTTGATCGTGTCGTCGTACTGAATGCCCGGATCCGCGCATTCCCAGGCCGCCTTGGCGATCTTGCCGAACAAGGCTCGCGCGTCGACCTCCTCGATGACGCTGCCGTCCATGCGAGCGGTGAGGCCGAACCCGCGGCCGTCCTCGACCGCATGCATGAACTCGTCGCTCACCCGAACGGAGTTGTTTGCGTTCTGGTACTGAACGCTCACGATGTCCTTGCCACCGAGGTCCATGTCGAAACCGGCGTCGCGCAGGGCGCGGATCTTGTCCTCCTCGCGAGCCTTGGTCTCGATGAACTCCTCGATATCGGGGTGATCGATGTCCAGGACGACCATCTTGGCCGCCCGCCGAGTCGCCCCCCCGGACTTGATGGTGCCCGCACTCGCGTCCGCGCCACGCATGAAGGAAACCGGACCGGACGCAGTGCCGCCCGATGAGAGCAACTCCTTGCTGGAGCGGATCCGGGAAAGGTTCAGTCCCGCACCGGAGCCGCCCTTGAAGATGAAGCCCTCCTCCTTGTACCAGTTCAGGATCGACTCCATCGAGTCGTCGACGCTGAGAATGAAGCAGGCGCTGACCTGCTGCGGCGAGGGCGTACCCACGTTGAACCACACCGGGGAGTTGAAGCTGAAGTACTGATGCAGCAGCATCCAGGTCAGCTCGGCCTCGAAGACATCGGCGTCGGCGGGGCCGGCGAAGTAGCCGTACTCCTCACCGGCGCGGCGATAGGTCTTCACCACCCGGTCGATGATGGTTCGCAGGCTCGACTCGCGGGCCGGCGTCCCCAGCGCGCCCCGGAAGTACTTCGTGGTGACGATGGTCGAGGCGTTCAGACTCCAGTCGGAGGGGAACTCAACCCCCGCCTGCTCGAAGACCTTCTCACCAGTGCGCCAGTTGGTTTGGACGATGTCCCGAAGCTCCCAGGTCACCTCGTCGTACGGATGCCGGCCGGCGGTCGTGAAAACGCGCTCGATCGTGAGTCCCCGACGCTGGCTTTCGCTTCGGCGCGGGGGGTTGGCTACCTGGGTCACGGGTTCCCTCTCTTCGGGAGCTGGATGGGCTGGAGTATCGGGCTGGCTGGTCATCGACTCGGCGCGAACTCGCGCAGCCGACGGATCTCCGCCTCGAAATCGTCGACGGATTGGTACTGCTGATAGACGCTCGCAAAACGCAGGTAGGCGACCGGATCGAGTTGGCGAAGCGGCGTCAGAATCGCCAAGCCGACCTCGTCGGCCGGGATCTCGGCCTGGCCGCTGGCGCGCAAGGCGTCCTCGACCTGCTGCCCGAGCCGAGCCAGATCGGCCTCAGAAACGGGACGGCCCTTGCACGCCTTGCGGACTCCCCCGACGACCTTCTCTCGAGAGAACGGCTCGACAACGCCCGAACGCTTCACGACCACCAGTTGCATCTGCTCCAAGGTCGTGAATCTGCGCTCGCACTTCGGGCACTGCCGGCGACGCCTGATGCTGGCGCCGTCCTCCGCCACACGTGAATCCAACACGCGCGAGTCGGTGTGCCTGCAGTACGGACAATGCATCGCCCCTCCTCGGGTGTATCGGACGCCGACCTGTGGATCCACTTGTTGATGACCTGTGGATCTAGCTGTGGACTTGACCACAATCTGTGGACAAACCACAAGCATGTAACTACTAGATGTAGAGGCTAGGCCGCCGGGACGTCCCGGTCAAGGGGAAGGCTGAATCGCCCCGGGGCACTAACGCGAGACAACGCCCAGCGCCGGCGCCGACGCGGGCCCATCGACGGGCGCATCGCTGACCGCAAAGAATGAAGTCACGATGACGACCACGCTGCAGACCACCAGCGCCAACAACGTCAGCGCGATCAACGCGATGGCCCGATCGGTCAACTCGAGCGGACGATTGACGTCCGGGAGATCGGCCCGCGCCGAGACCTTTACGCGTGAACGCGGCGAGGGCGAGTCAGCGAACCGCCGATCGAGCTCGCGCCCCCTGAGAGGGACCGGCCAATCCGGCGACAGCGGTCGCCCCCCCGGCGCCGACGGCTGGGTAGCCCGGGCGCGAGGACCGCGCTCGAGCCCACGCTCGCGCTGACCACCACGGACCTTGATGCCCAATACACCGCTCATCGGAGTGCCTTTCGTCGTACACCTGTTCGAAATCCATCCTGGCACGCAAGCGCCCGGCATGACAAGAGGAATCAAACACTCGTTCTCATCTACCGACGCGTTGCTCATGACGAAGACCCAACCGGAGCCCTCCGACAGTTTTCGAACGGGGCGGAGGTGACGGCGACACGCGTCGAACAGATGTTTGATTTGAGCGCGCCGCCCGCCTAGGGTTGCGGCCATGGACAACTCCTCCACCACCGGGGTCCGGGCCGACTCGGAGCAGAAGCGACGTCGTGGTCGGCCGCGCAACGTCGACGTCTTGGCCCAGCTCGAAAGCAGTGGCGCCACGGTCTCCTCGTTACCCGACGGAACCGAGGGTGCGGATCGCCTGACGCCTCGCCAGCGTCGGATCCTCGAGGTGATCCGCGACGCGGTGGACGCCCGCGGGTATCCCCCCAGCATCAGAGAGGTCGGGGACGCTGTCGGGTTGGCCAGTTCGTCCAGCGTCGCACACCAGTTGAAGGTGCTCGAACAGAAGGGCTTCTTGCGCCGTGACCCGCATCGGCCCCGCGCCATGGAGGTGCGCTTGCCAGACTCCCGGCCGGCCGATCCATTTCGGACGCAGGCGGCGGCCAACGCGGACGAGGGCCTGGAACCGGACCAAACGGGGATCGGCGACCACTTCCCCACCGCTGTCAACGTGCCAGTGCTGGGCAGGATCGCCGCAGGTGGTCCGATTCTTGCCGAGGAGCGGGTCGAGGATGTCTTTCCGTTGCCCAAGCAGCTAGTGGGCGACGGCGCGTTGTTCCTGCTCGAGGTGCGCGGAGATTCGATGGTCGAGGCGGCGATCTGCGATCACGACTGGGTGGTGGTGCGCCAGCAGCCGACCGCCAACAACGGCGACATCGTGGCCGCTCTTCTCGACAACGAGGCGACCGTCAAGACCTACAAGCGCACCTCGGACCGGGTGTGGCTGCTGCCGCACAACGCGGCGTACGAGCCCATCGACGGCAATCACGCGACGGTCCTTGGCAAGGTGGTGGCTGTCCTGCGCCGGGTGTGAGCGCGGTGGACGGCGCGGAGCAGTCATCCGCACCGGTGGGCGATGGCATCGCGGGTTCGGCTCCGGGCGTTGGACGTCCGACCGTTGGACAAGGAGGGGCCTTGCGGTTGGAGATCCGCGTGAAACCTGGGGCGGCCCGCACGCGAGTCGGCGGTCGATACGGCGAGGGTGCCCTGATCGTCAGCGTGTCGGCGCGGGCCGTGGACGGACGCGCCACCGAGGCCGCGCTCGCGGCCTTGGCCGGCGCCCTTGGTCTCAAGCGCCGCGACCTCTCGCTGGTCAGTGGCCGTTCGAGCCGCACGAAGGTGGTCGAGGTCCCGAACAGCAGCGCCGTCGAGGTGGCCCGACTGCTCGATCAGTGAGTACGGGCAGCCCGGCTCCCGGGAGTATGGGTTTTTCGAGTCACGAGTTGGCTCTCGATTGGGCCTTCGGCAGCGGGCGAGGACGAAGCGCGCTAGGTCGCGCCGACACCCCGCCGCCCGAGGCGATGAGCCGGGAGGGGCCGGTTAGCCGGCTTCGCTGCGCGCGCTCGACAACCGCCGCAGCGCCTGGACAACGACCTCTCGGTCGGTCGTGAGCCAAAAGGCCGGCATGGACGCTCTCAGGTATGAGCCGTAGCGCGCCGTCAACAGCCGGGGATCAAGCACCGCGACGACTCCTTTGTCGCTCAGCCGCCGGATCAGGCGTCCCGACCCCTGGGCCAGCAACAACGCCGCGTGCGCGGCCGCCACCTGCATGAACCCGTTCCCACCGGCCTTCGCCACGGCCTCTTGGCGAGCGAGCATCAACGGCTCATCCGGCCTTGGAAACGGGATCTTGTCGATAATGACCAACTCGCAAGTGTCGCCCGGGACGTCGATCCCTTGCCAAAGCGACAGCGTCCCGAACAGGCTTACCTCGGGCTCGTCGACGAAGCGTCGGGTGAGTTCGGCCAGATGGGCGTCCCCCTGGCACAACACGGTGAGCTTCGGAAGTTCCGTCCGGACGTGGCGAGCCGCCGCTTCCGCCGCGCGTTGGGACGCGAACAGGCCGAGCGTCCTCCCTCCCGCCGCCCAGACCAACTCCGCAATCTCGGTGAGCACGGCTTCGCTGATGCCCTCTCGGCTCGGCGAGGGCATCGACTTCGCGACATACAAGATGCCCTGACGGCGATAGTCGAACGGCGACCCTACGTCCAGTCCCCGCCAGGGCAGCGCCTCGTCCCCTCGATCACCGGCCGTGTCGTCCTGCTCGGCGACACGCTCATCGGGACGCAGCCCAACCGCGCGCGCCACGCTCTCGAACGATCCGCCCACCTGAAGGGTCGCCGAGGTCAGGACGACTGGGCCGGCGGTCATGATCTGCTCGCGCATCAGGCCGGCGACCGACAGTGGGGCGACCCTGGCCTCCCGGCCGAAGCGTTCACGCTCGACCACGTAGATCACATCGTTGGGGTGCATCTGGGCCAGTTGCTCGGCCACATCGAACACCTCTCCCAAGGCCGCCCCGGCCTGGCGTCGATCGGCGTCGGACGCCTCTCCCCCGGACAGCTTCGACACTCCGGCTCGGGCCGAGTCGCGGACGCGTCGAAACGCCGCGACCAGGGCCGAGTCCGGGTCGCGTAGCTGAGCCAAGGGCGCGTCGTCGAGGGCACTCCTGAGGTCCTCGGCCGCTTCGAGCAGATCCAAGCCGAGCTCGTCGTCGAGCCATGGCAGGCAACGCTTCGCCACCCGCTCCACCTGCTGGGGACTCAACTCGTGCGCGGCCGCCCCGGTCACCCGAGCCCCGAGCTCGTGGGCCTCGTCCACGATCACCAAATCATGCTCCGGAAGCGCGGTTCCGCCGTGCATCGCGTCGATCGCGAGCAAGGCATGGTTGGTCACCACGAGCTCGGACTCTCGCGCTCGGTCGCGGGCGGCCTCGGCGAAGCACTCCGCGCCGAAAGGGCAGCGCTGCGCGCCGAGACACTCCCGAACCGGGATCGACACCTGCGCCCATCCCGCCGAGCTGTGCGAGGGCGCCTCGTCTCGGTCGGCTAGCCCGCCTGAGCGGACCTGCTCCTCGGCCCACTCCCGAAGGCCGACCACCTCCGCACCCAAAGCCGACTCCGGTGCCGCCGATCCCTTCAAGGTGTCGGCGAGCTCGAACCCGCCCAACAGCGATTCCTGTTCCACTGCAACCCCGCCGCGCACTCGGTGCAGACAGGCGTAGTTGGACCGTCCCTTCAACACCGAGAACTTCGGACGCCGGCCGCTCACGCGCTCGACGGCGTCCAGCGCTGCGGGGATGTCCTTCTTCGCGAGCTGGGCCTGGAGGGCCAGGGTCGCCGTGGCCACGACCACGCGATGCCCCGGATGCTCCAGGACGTAGCGCAGCGCCGGAGCCAAGTAGCCAAGTGACTTGCCCGTACCGGTGCCCGCCTGCACCAAGAGGTGCTCGCCCTTGGCGATCGCCTGCTCGATGGCCTGCGCCATCCGCTCCTGGCCCTCGCGGGGGACCCCGCCGATCGCCCCGACGGCGGCCGCGAGGATGTCGGCTGCGGTTTGGGGATTCGGCATCGGTCCACCGTACCGGCCGCCGCACCGCAGTCCGTCCGCCGTGTGGATAACCCCGGTTCGGTGGGTCGTGGGTTTGGGAATGGCCGAGACGCCCCGTGACGTCGTCCTAGCGTTGGTCGGCGTGTCCAGCTCAGAACCGCGTTACACCCACGGCCACCACGAATCCGTCCTGCGCAGCCACCGCTGGCGCACGGTGTCGAACTCGGCCGGATACCTCGCCCCAAAGCTGCGCAGCGGAATGGCCCTCCTGGACGTCGGCAGCGGCCCCGGGACGATCACCGCAGAGCTGGCCGAGATCGTTGCGCCCGGCAAAGTCACCGCCCTGGAGGCCAATCCGGAGGCCCTGGAACTCACCGCCAAGGAGTTTGAACGCCGGGGCATCGGGGCGGATTATCTGGTCGGCGACGTGCACCAACTCGACCTGGCCAGCCACACCTTCGACGTCGTCCACGCGCATCAAGTGCTCCAACACGTGGCCGACCCGGTCCAGGCGCTGCGCGAAATGGCGCGGGTGACCCGGCCTGGTGGACTAGTGGCCGCCCGCGACTCCGACTACGACGGGTTCGTCTGGTTTCCCGAACTGCCCGGGCTGGACGACTGGCGTCGGCTGTACCAGCGGGTCGCGCGGTCGAATGCCGGCGAACCCAATGCCGGCCGGCGTCTGTTGCACTGGGCCAGGCTCGCGGGTCTGCGCGGCGTCCGGGCCAGCACCAGCAGTTGGCTGTTCGCCACGCCGGACGAACGAGGCTGGTGGGCGAACTCATGGGCGGACCGCGTCCGGACGTCGGCCTTCGCCGAGCATGCCCTGGCGGGCGGCCATGCCCAACAAGGCGACCTGGACGCCATCGCCGCCGCGTGGCTGGAGTGGGCCGAGCACCCAGCCGCCTGGCTGATGATCCCCCACGGGGAGATCCTTGCGACCGCGCCCTGAGGTGCGCCTACGGCGTCCTGGTCTCGACGAAGTCAGCGAGCGCGCCCGCCAGTTCGGGGTGCACTCGCGCCACGACTCTGGTCCCGGCCGCGGTGTGCTCGACCGTGGTCAGTTCACCCTCGCCGTGGATGCGGTTGATCAGGTCGCCGCGCTCGTAGGGGACGAGTGCCTGCACCTCGACTTGGGGACGCGGCAACCGGGCCTCCACGGCGGCTCGGACTTCGGCCAGCCCCGCGCCGGTTCGGCAGGAGACGAACACTGCCTGCGGATGTAAGGTCCGTAGCGCGGTCAGCTGGTCGGCGGGTGCGCTGTCGATCTTGTTGACAACGATCAGTTCGGGCACCCCGGCCGCGCCGATGTCGGTGAGGACGGCGCGCACGGCGTTGATCTGGCCGACCGGGTCCGGGTCGGAGCCGTCGACGACATGGACGAGCAGGTCGGCTTGCACCGACTCCTCCAGCGTCGAGCGGAACGCTTCGACCAGATCGTGCGGCAGATGCCGGACGAAGCCGACGGTGTCGGTCAGCGTGTACGCCCGTCCGTCGGGGGTCAGCGCACGGCGAGTGGTCGGGTCGAGGGTGGCGAACAGCGCGTCCTCGACGAGGACGCCGGCCCCGGTCATTCTGTTGAGCAGCGACGACTTGCCCGCGTTGGTGTACCCGACGATCGCCACGGACGGGACTCGGTGCCGAGTGCGCTCCTGCCGCTTGGTGGCCCGGACGGAGTCCATTTCGCGAAGCCGGGCCCGAAGAATGGAGATCCGCGAGTTGATCCGGCGCCGATCGGTCTCGATCTTGGTCTCTCCGGGGCCGCGGCCGCCGATCCCGACGCCCCCGGCGGCCCGGCCGCCGGTCTGCCGGGACAGGTTCCCGCCCCAGCCGCGCAGGCGCTGCTTGAGGTACTGCAGTTGGGCCAACTCCACCTGGGCCTGGCCCTCGGCACTCTTGGCGTGCTGGGCGAAGATGTCGAGGATCAGTGCGGTCCGGTCGATCACCTTGACCTTGACCCGGTCCTCCAGGTTTCGCAACTGGGCCGGTTCCAACTCGCCGTCGCAGATGACGGTGTCGGCCCCGGTGGCGATCACGACCTCGCGCAGTTCATCCACCTTGCCGCGGCCGATGAAGGTGGCCGGATCGGGGCGCCCGCGGCGCTGGACCAGCCCCTCGAGGACCTGCGAACCGGCTGTCTCGGCGAGTTGCCGCAACTCGGCCAACGCGTTCTCGGCGTCGACCTGGCTGCCGGTCGTCCAGACGCTCACCAAGACGACGCGCTCCAACTGGAGTTCGCGGTACTCGACCTCGCTGACGTCGGTCAACTGCGTTGACATGCCAGCGACCCGACGCAACGACAATCGGTCGGCCAGGTCGGCCTGCTCGCCGTCGCTGGTCGGGGCGTACTCGGGGTCGGAAGCCTCGTCGAACTCGAAATCGAACTTATTGGCGGTCATCGACTCCACCTTGACACGACGCGACGGCAGGGCCAAGCCAGTTACGTCCCCAGACGTTGCGCCAAGGCCGTCAAGTCGACGCAGCCGCGGGCCACCAGGACCGCTGGACCGGTGAGGTGGGCGCGCCCAGCGGCCAGGTCCACGTGAACCACCCCGCCTGGGACCTCTACTCGATAGCGGCCTTGGGTGGTGGCGGAGCCGGCCAAGGCGGCGGCTACCGCGACCGTCCCGGTGCCGCAGGAGCGGGTCTCGCCCACACCCCGCTCGAAGACTCGCATCCGCGCGGCCTCGGGTCCCAATCGCTCGACGTACTCGACGTTGACTCCCGTTGGGAATGCCGCGGCTGGGGTCCAGGCGGGCGGCGAGGTCAGGTCGAGGGCGGCCAGCGTCCCCGGACCGACCATGACGACCGCGTGCGGGTTGCCGACGTCGACCGGTCGAGCCGACCACGTGCGTCCCGACTGCGTCACCTCGACGGGGGATGGACCGAGGCGCACCTCACCCATCGACACCCGGATCTGCCCATCGGACAGCGCCCGGCCACTGCGCATGCCGGCCCGGGTGGCGACCACCACCTCGTCGCCCGAGGCGAGACCCTCGTCCAGCAGGTAGCGGATGAACACGCGCAGGCCGTTACCGCACATCTCGGCCACCGAACCGTCCGCGTTGCGGTAGTCCATGAACCAGACGTCCGGATCCTGGGTCCAGTCGGTCCAGCCGGGAACGTGCCGGGCCAAGATCGCGCGCAGGACGCCGTCTGCTCCCAGACCGGCGCGCCGGTCGCACAGGCGGCGGACGAGTTCCTCGCTCAGGTCGAGCAGGCCCGTCCGGTCGGTGAGCAGCACGAAGTCGTTCTCGGTGCCGTGGCCCTTGACGAACGTCAGGTCGCGCATGCCGTGCTGTCTAGCACCGCGGTCCGGCTGGGTCAACTGGGCCCGGCGCCGTTCCCCTGAGCGCAATCTCACGGACTCGCGCCACCAGGTCCGGGGCGCCCGCGGGCAGCCAGATGATCCGGCCGTCCCGTCGAAACCAGCCCAGTTGCTTGCGGGCGAATCGGCGAGTCCCGGCGATGGTCTGCTGCTTGGCCTGGGCTTCGTCCAGCTCGCCGGCCAGGTAGGCGAGCACCTGCCGGTAGCCGATGGCCCGCGAGGCCGTGCGCCCGTCCCGCAGCCCCGTTTGCGCCAACCGTTCCACCTCGGCCACCAACCCGTCGGCCCACATCGCTTCGACGCGCTCCGCGATCCGCCGGTCCAGTTCTTCGCGCGGAAGATCCAGGCCGATCTGGTGGACGTCGTCCAACGCGTAGGACCACTCGGGCAACTGCGCCCTGAAGGCGCCGGTGAGCTCGACGACCTCCAAAGCGCGGACGATCCGGCGTCCGTTGCCCGGGAGGATGCCGGCGGCCGCGTCGGGCGCCAGGCCGGCCAACCGCGAGTGCAAAAGCGCCGGCCCCAGGGAGGCCAGCTCGGCCTCCAGCCGCTCGCGGAGCGCCGGATCCGTCCCAGGAAACTCGAAACGATCGCAGATCGCGTGCACGTACAGGGCCGATCCGCCCACGAGAATCGGGACGACCCCACGAGCCCTGCAATCGTCGATGGCGGCGCGGGCGAGCGCCTGGAACTCGGCCACCGATGCGGTCTGGCGCACGGTCAGGATGTCGATCAGGTGGTGTGGGACGCCGCCTCGTTGCGCCGGCGAGGGTTTCGCCGTTCCGACGTCCATCCCGACGTAGACGGCCATCGCGTCGGCATTGACGATCTCGGCGGGACGCCGCTCGGCGCGGAGTTCTTGGGCGAGAGCCACGGCCAGCCCGGACTTGCCGCTGGCGGTCGCTCCCAGCAACACGATCAGTGGCAAGTTCATCTCAAGATCCTCTCGTATTCACTTGCATCCCAGCCCTGACTGGGTATCAATGGACCCGTGGGCTGGAGACTCCGGTCCTGACCGAGAGAAAGGAGGTGGCTGCATGGGGATCTTGGACAAGCTCAAGGATGCCGCGAGCGGCCATGAGGAGCAGGTCAATCAGGCCATCGATCAGGCTGGCGACGCCGTCGATCAAAAGACGGGCGGCCAGTACGAGGGCCAGGTGGACCAGGCTCAGGACTTCCTTAAGGACCAGCTGAACAAGCAGGCCTGACTCAGCCCCGCACGAACCACGGCATCCGCAACTTGCGGATCCCAAACAGGGACCGGCGCTTCGCCGGTCCCTGTTCCGTTTCGAGCAACCACCGCCCCTGGCGGACGAACTGCGGGTTCAGTGTGGATTCATCAGCCATGTGCGGGGTGGATCAACAGCCAGCTAAACCCACAAGCCACTCAGTGCCCAGAACCGCACGCCGCCTCGACGGGCTGCGACCCGTGCCGCCGGGTCACGCCGAGATAGGGCGCACTCAGTGACCAGACCCGCACGCCGCCTCGGCGGGCAGTGGCGTCGGCACCCCGATCGATGGCAGGCCAAGACCCACCACCGGCTTGGTGCCGGCTTCGCGGGCTGCCCAGGCGTCCCCGCCCCGGGTGCGTCGCAAGCTGAGCAGACCCGAGTCGGCGTTGAGATGATGTGGGGCTGCATAGGTGACCTCGACCTCGGCGATGTCTCCCGGACGTGGGCGCAGGGCGGCGTCGTCCGGCACTCGGACATGCACCAACCGGTTGTCCTGGGACCGGCCCGACAACCGCGAAGTGGCGGCGTCCTTTCGGCCCTCCCCCGCGGCGAACATCACCTCCACCGTCTTGCCGACTAGCGCCTTGTTCTGTGCCCACGCGACGTCGCCGACCAGGGCGACCAGGCGCTCGTAGCGTTCCTGAACGACCGCCTTCGGCACTTGATCGGGCATCGTCGCCGCGGGCGTCCCCGGCCGGATCGAGTATTGGAAGGTGAAGGCGGCTGCAAATCCGGCGGCGGCGACGACGTCCAGGGTGTCGAGAAAGTCCGTCTCGGACTCGCCGGGGAACCCGACGATGATGTCGGTGGTGATCGCCGCGTTCGGCATCGCGTCTCGAACTCGGTCGATGATGCCCAGGAAGCGATCCCTCCGGTAAGAGCGGCGCATTGCCTTCAGGACTGCATTGGATCCGGATTGCAGCGGCATGTGCAGCGCCGGCATGACGTTCGGCGTTTCGGCCATCGCGGCGATCACGTCGTCGGTGAAGTCCTTGGGGTGGGGCGAGGTGAACCGCACGCGCTCCAGGCCATCGATCTCACCACAGGCGCGCAAGAGTTTCGCGAAGGCCGATCGGTCCCCGAACTCGACCCCGTAGGCGTTCACGTTCTGCCCCAGCAGGGTGATTTCCTGCACCCCCTCGTCGACCAGCGCCCTGATCTCGGCGAGGACGTCACCTGGGCGGCGATCGGTCTCCTTGCCCCGCAGCGCCGGAACGATGCAAAACGTGCAGGTGTTGTTGCAGCCGACGCTGATCGAGACCCAGGCCGCATAGGCCGACTCGCGCCGGGTGGGCAGGGTCGAGGGGAAACGCTCCAAGCTCTCCACGATTTCGACCTGCGCGGCCTGTTCGACTCGAGCCCGCTCGAGCAGCACCGGGAGCACGCCGATGTTGTGCGTGCCGAAGACGACATCGACCCACGGGGCCTTGGCGACGATCACTTCGCGGTCCTTCTGGGCCATGCAGCCGCCGACCGCGATCTGCATCCCCGGATGGGCCAGCTTCACCGGCGCGAGGTGGCCCAGGTTGCCGTACAGCCGGTTGTCGGCGTTCTCGCGGACCGCGCAAGTGTTGAACACGACGACGTCCGCCTGGGCGCCCGCCGCCGGCCGCACGTAGCCGGCGTCCTCGAGCAGACCGCTGATGCGTTCGGAGTCGTGCACGTTCATTTGGCAGCCGTAGGTCACCACCTCGTAGGTGCGAGCGGCGAGGGAGGTTGCGGACATGGTGCGCAACTGTAGTCGCTGCCTCCGAGGCCGGCTGGTGCCGATCGGCGTCCTCGGCCCTAGTCTCCGAGCATGACGACCTGGCCGACCGGCTCCCAGTACGAGATTTCGCACGGCCCCTACACCGCGACCATCACGCAGGTAGGCGCCACGCTGCGCCGGCTCGACTGGCGAGGACACGAACTGCTCGACGGCTTCGCGGCCGAAGAGCCAAGCTTCGGCGCGCAGGGCCAGCACCTGCTCCCCTGGCCCAACCGCATCGCCGATGGCTGTTTCGACTTCGGCGGTCGCTCGTACGAGCTACCCCGAAACGAGCCCGATCGCGGCAACGCGATCCACGGGCTCACTCGCGACCTGGAGTGGAAGCTCGAAGCGCACGAGGACCACCTTGTGCGCCAATCCCTTCGGCTGGAGGACGGCGGCTGGCCCGGCGTCCTCGAGCTACGGATCGAGCATCGGCTCGACGCCGGAGGTCTGGCGGTGGTCGTGTCCGCCACGAACCGCGCCGACGAGGTCGTCCCGGTCGGGTACGGCGCGCATCCGTATCTGCGCTTCGATCCCTCGGGTGGCACGACGCTCACCGTCCCGGCGCAGCGGTACCTGGTGACCGACCGGCGACTCCTCCCGGTACGCGTGGACGACGTGGCCGGGTCTGACGTCGACCTGCAAAGTGGCCGGCCGCTGGGCCGGATCCTGCTCGACACGGCCTTTACGGGTTTGCGCGCGAGCGAGGGACGCTGGTGCGTCATCCTGAGCGGCGCCAGCCGTCGGGTCGAGCTGTGGGGGCAGGCCAGCGAACTGCCCTGGGTACAGGTCTTCACGCCAGTGGACGGCGGTCGCGTCGCGCTCGAGCCCATGTCGTGCGCGGCGGACGCCGTCCGTCCCGGACCGACGCACTCGGACCTGAAACTGGTCGCCCCCGGCGCGAGCGCGTCATTCCACTGGGGAATCCGGGCCCGGTCCGGCGGCGAAGCGTCGCCAAAAGTTGTAATCAAACCTTGACGGACGAATGGGTTGGGTCAGTGCCCATGCGCCGGTGTTGCCCCTAGTGTTCAGCCATGACGAACCAACCCGCACCAGCTTCGGGCCGAGGTGGCACCGACTTCGGCGAACCCCTGGTCGTGATGAGGAAGGTCAACAAGCACTTCGGCCAGTTGCACGTCCTTCAGGACATCAACCTGGAGGTTGCCAAGGGCGAGGTGGTCGTTGTGATCGGGCCGTCGGGCTCCGGCAAATCGACGCTGTGCCGCACCATCAACCGGCTCGAATCGATCGACGACGGCGACATCTTGGTCGATGGCAAACAGCTGCCCGAAGAAGGACGGCAGTTGGCCCAGCTCCGTTCGGACGTCGGCATGGTGTTCCAGTCGTTCAACCTGTTCGCCCACAAGACCATTCTTGAGAATGTGACCCTTGGTCCGATCAAGGTGCGCAAGCTGTCCAGCGCCGACGCCAAGAAGCGTGGCATGGAGTTGCTCAAGCGAGTCGGAGTGGATTCGCAGGCCGAGAAGTATCCCGCCCAGCTCTCGGGCGGGCAGCAACAGCGGGTCGCCATTGCTCGGGCGCTCGCCATGAATCCGAAGGTGATCCTGTTCGACGAGCCGACATCCGCGCTTGACCCGGAGATGGTCAACGAGGTGCTCGACGTCATGGTCGATCTGGCCAAGCAGGGCATGACGATGATCGTGGTCACTCACGAGATGGGCTTCGCCCGAAAGGCCGCAAACCGCGTGGTGTTCATGGCGGACGGCCAGATCGTCGAGCAAGCCGACCCGGAGTCGTTCTTCACCAATCCGCAATCCGGCCGGGCCAAGGACTTCTTGTCGAAGATCCTGACCCACTGACGTCCAACCAATCCGACCGCAAGGAGAACCATGAAGACCACCACTCGCCTGCTGGCGGCAGCGGCTTCGATTGCCCTGGCCGCCACGATGACCGCCTGCGGGGGCGGCGCGTCAAGCGATTCCATCACGATCGGGATCAAGTTCGATCAGCCCGGTTTGGGCCTCCAGGAGGGCAGCAACTACACCGGCTTCGATGTCGAGGTCGCGAAGTACGTTGCCGGCCAGCTCGGCTACACCGGCGACAAGGTCAAGTTCGTGGAATCGCGGTCCGCCAACCGCGAGACGATGATCCAGGGCAACCAGGTCAAACTCATCTTCGCGACCTACTCCATCACCGATGCGCGCAAGGAGAAGGTCTCCTTCGCCGGGCCCTACTTCATCGCCGGTCAGGACATCCTGGTGAAGTCCGACAACACCTCCATCACCGGCCCCGAGTCGCTGGCCGGCAAGAAGCTGTGCTCGGTTGCCGGCTCGACGCCTGCCCAGAAGATCAAGGACAAGTACGCCAAGACCGTCGACCTGGTCGAGTACGACTCCTACTCGAAGTGTGTTAGCGCTCTCGCCTCCGGGGGCGTGGACGCCGTCACGACCGACAACGTGATCCTGGCCGGGTATGCGGCCCAGGCCCAGTACGCAGGGAAGCTCAAGCTGGTCGGAAAGCCGTTCTCGACCGAGCGCTACGGCGTCGGCCTGAAGAAGGGCGACGTGGACTTGTGCAAGAAGGTCAACGACGCGATCGCGAAGATGATCAGTTCCGGTGACTGGGCGAAGGCGCTGGAGAAGACCGTCGGTGCATCGGGCTTCAAGCCGGACGCGGCCACCAACCCGCCCAAGCAGGACGCCTGCAGCTAGCTCAGCCTGTCCGGGGGGCGGCGGATCCGCGCCGCCCCCCGGGTCCAAAGCCAAGGAGGGTTGATGAACGGACTGGCCGAGATGCTGGCCAAGTACGACGTGCTTGGAGCGTTCTGGGTCACGATCCAGCTGACGTTTTGGTCGGCGCTCGGGTCGCTGATCCTCGGCACGATCGTGGCGGTCATGCGAGTGTCGCCGGTGAAGCTGCTGCGCGCGGCCGCCGCGACTTACACCAGCATCGTCCTAAATACTCCGCTTACCCTGGTCGTGTTCTTCTTCGCCTTCGGCGTTTACATCAAGATGAATGTGACGCTCGCCCCCGCCAGCGAGCCCACTTCGGTCCACAACTACATCTGGGGCATCGTCGGCCTATCGGTGTATCACTCCACGCTGGTCGCCGAATCGCTTAGGTCGGGGATCAATACCGTTCCCAAAGGACAAGCGGAAGCGGCTCGAGCCATTGGGCTCGACTTCAGTCAATCGCTTCGCGAAGTGATCTTGCCACAGGCTTTTCGCGGCAGCATCGCCCCGCTGGGTAACACCATGATTGCGCTGTCCAAGAACACGACCGTCTGTGCCACCATCAGCGTCGCGGAGGCGTCATATCTTATGAAGGGAATGATCGAGGAGTATGCCAATCTCCTCTACATCATTTTCGTCATCATGGCCACCGGATTCGTGATCATCACCCTTCCGATGGGCATCCTCTTCACCTACTTGTCTCGGCGGATGGCGGTGCAACGATGAGCGCCCAATCGGTACTTTTCGACCTCCCCGGCCCGAAGGCCCGCCGGCGACACTTGATCATGGGAATCGTGGGCGGGGTCGCCCTGGTGGGACTTCTCGCGGCGATGGTGTGGGCACTCCGCAACGAGTTGACACCCCAAATGTGGGCCCCCTTCGCCAACCCGGATACCTGGATCGCCTACGTACTGCCCGGGCTGTGGGCCACCGTCCAGGCAGCCCTGTTCGCCGTCATTCTCTCCGGAGTGATCGGTGTTCTGCTCGGCATGGGTCGGCTTTCGCAGGTGAAGATCGTCAGTCTCGCCTGCGGCGCCTTCGTCGAGTTCTTCCGCTCGGTTCCAGTGCTGATGATGATGCTGTTCTCCTACTACTTCTTCATCTTCAACACCCCGATCACCGGACCGACCGCATCCTTGGCCGGCGTGGTTTGCGGCTTGACCCTCTACAACTCCTGCGTAATCGCCGAGCTGGTCCGCTCGGGCGTCCATTCCCTACCAAAGGGACAGACCGAGGCCGGTCTCGCGATCGGCATGACCAGGGGCCAGACCCTTAATACCATCCTGCTGCCGCAAGCAATTACAGCAATGCTTCCCTCATTGCTGAGCCAATTGATCGTCGTCCTCAAGGACACCGCGCTGGGCTACATCATCACCTACCCGGAATTGCTGCAGGCGGCCGACCGGCTCTCCGCCGTTTACGGAAACCTGATCGTTTCCTATCTCGTGGTGGGCTGCATCTTCATCGTCTTGAACTACGGCTTGAACGAGCTGGCGATCTACGTGGAAAAGCGGCTACGCCGGGTCCAGGCCGGCCCGTTGGTGACCGTGGGCGCGGTGCAGCCGGCACCGCAGGAGACCGGCCCCGAGGACGTCCTGAACAAGCGAACCTAGGCAGAACGTCGGCGAGAGACGAAGCACTAGGGCAAGCCAGAGCCGGGCGCCGGCGGCCTGCTGCAAGCGCAGTTGGACTTGGTCTGCGGCCTTCCCGAGTCGGCGGTGGCACCGCGTCCTGCGGGACCCTGCGTGGCGTCGCGCGGGAGCCTGCAGTGTCCCCCGCTGGAGTTCCTGCCGCAGCGGTGGCTCAACCAGGGTCGCCGCCGTCCACCCGAGGAGTACCTGCCATTCGGCCGCGGCGCCCATCGTCGCCCGGGTTCGGGGCTGGCGCCATTGGAACGGGCAAGCAAGCTCTTTGAACCGTGACCCAACTTCGATGTCACTTTCGGACGGCAGCGCGTCCGAGCAAAGGACGTCGCCGCCTTGCGCCC
>JBDHZK010000004.1:0-49988 GCA_039811865.1 Propionicicella sp.
GGGTCTTGTCGGCGTGCTTGGCCTCCACGACCTCTTGTCGCATGTGGACCAGCACCTCGGGGATGTTGATCTGCACGGGGCAGACCTCGTAGCACGCGCCGCACAGCGACGAGGCGAACGGCAGCGACCGGTCGATCGGGCTGGCCACGCCACGAAGCTGCGGGGTGAGGATCGCCCCGATCGGACCCGGGTAGACCGACCCGTAGGCGTGTCCACCGACCTTTTGGTAGACCGGGCAGATGTTCATGCAGGCCGAGCAGCGAATGCAGCGCAGCGCCTGGCGTCCGGTCGGGTCCGAGAGCACGTGGGTGCGCCCGTTGTCGACGAGGACGACGTGGACGTCCTGGGGTCCGTCGCCCTTGGTCTGGCCGGTCCAGAAGCTGGTGTAGGGGTTCATCCGCTCGCCGGTGCTCGACCGGGGCAGCAACTGCAAGAACACCTCCAAGTCGGCGACGCTCGGCACGACCTTCTCGATGCCCACGATCGAGATCAGCGTTTCGGGCAGGGTCAAGCACATCCGGCCGTTGCCCTCTGACTCCACGACCACCAGCGTCCCGGTCTCGGCGACCGCGAAGTTGGCCCCGGAGACGGCGACCTTGGCCCGCATGAACTTGTCGCGCAGATGCGCCCGGGACGCCGCGGCGAGGTTGGCGGGGTTGTCGTCCAAGCCCTCGGGGGCGGCGACGCCGTAGCGACCCATCTCCTCGGTGAAGATGTCCCGGATCTCCGAGCGGTTTCGGTGGATCGCCGGGACGAGGATGTGGCTGGGCCGGTCGTGTCCGAGCTGGACGATCAACTCGGCCAGGTCGGTCTCCCAGGCGGCGATGCCAGCCTCTTCGAGGGCCTCGTTGAGCTCGAGCTCTTGGGTGGCCATCGACTTGACCTTGACGACCTCGTCCGAGCCGGTCGCCTTGACCAGGTCGATCACGATCTGGTTGGCCTCGGCCGCGTCCCGTGCCCAGTGGACGGTTGCGCCCGCCTTGGTCAGGGACTCCTCGAGTTGCTCGAGGTAGGAGTCGAGATTGCGCAGCGTCTTGTCCTTGATGGCGGCGCCCGCGTGGCGCAACTCCTCCCAGTCGTCCAACTCGGCGACGACACCGGCGCGTTTGGCGCGGATCGACCGCGTGGCGTGCAGCAGATTGTTGCGCTGGTCGGTCTTCTCCAGTTCGACCTTGGCGTTCTTCGGGAAGGCCGGCATCCCGATCAGGACGACGTCCGGCGGCGCGGGGGTCCGGCGGTGATCCGGCAGTGCTGGTGCGCTCATGGTCAACTCCTGGTGGAGGCCAGAATCTCGGCCAGATGGATGGGCTTGGCGGCGGCGCGGGTGCGGGCCAGCGCCCCGCCGATATTGAGCAGGCAGGAGTTGTCGCCGGCGACCAGGTAGGCGGCGCCGGTGGCTGCTACGCACCGCACCTTGTCGGTGACCATGGCCACGGACACGTCCGGGTTCTTCATCGAGAAGGTGCCGCCGAAGCCGCAGCATTCGCGCTCGTCCGGCAGCTCCACCAGTTCGAGTCCCTCGACCTCGCGCAGCAGGCGATACGGGCGATCGCCCACCTTAGTCACCCGCAGGGAATGACAGGTCGGATGGTAGGTCACCTTGTGCGGGAAATAAGCGCCGACGTCGGTGACGCCCAGGACGTCCACGATGAACTCCGACAGGTCGTACGTCCGCTTCGCCAAGGATTCGGCGTTGACGGCCAGGGGCTCGTCCCCGCAGTGTCGGGCGACCAGCGCGTGCTGGTCGCGCACGGCACCGATGCACGACCCCGACGGGCCGACGATGTATTCGTACTCGTCGAACGCCTTCGCATAGGTCTTGACCGAGCCGAGCGCCTCGGGGAAGTACCCGGTGTTGGTGAACATCTGACCGCAGCAGGTCTGGGCTTCGGGAAACTCCACCTCGCAGCCGAGCCGTTCGAGCACAGCCACGGTGGCCTTGAGGGTCTGGGGGAACATGGTGTCGTTGATACAGGTGGCGAACAGTGCGACTTTCTTGCCTGCGCCTGGAAGTGCGTTCACGGACGGCTCCGGTTCGGCCGGGGATGATGGCGAAGGGGGCGCTGGCACGAAGCCAAACGACCCCGTTCGCTGTTCACCATAGGCTCCCGGCCAGGTTGCTGTCCCGCCGTAACCCAAACCTGTGAATCGGTCGAACACCCTTGACGTGGTGGAAATGCGCGACCTGCGGGGCGACGGAACGCCGGTGCGGCCCAGCGGGCCCACCCCGCCCCACCGAGCACCGCGCTCCGCGTGCCATACTCCGCGCCATGAGTGGACTCGGGACGGCGCAGTACCCCTGGCAACTGGTGACCTCGGACGGCATCGACTACGTCTCCTACTTGGATCAGGCGGCCCAGCCGCCGGTACTGGTTTGCCAAGCTGGGCTGGTGTCCTATCGCTATCGAATGGAGGCGATCAGCGACCTGGCCGCGATGCTTGCTGCCAGTGGCGAGTGGCACGATCTCGGCGGCGTCGAGGAAGACCAGACCCCGGCGGCGGGCAGCGTCGAGGCCTGGGGACGCTCGCCGGACAACCCGGTCGGTGGCTGGTACGGACTGGTTCCGGGGCTGCGCGGCCAGTTCGCGACATTCCTGGCGCCCCTGCTGCAAGAACTCGGCCTGGCCGACCTGCTGGATGGCCGCGTCCGGGCGCGCTGAACCGGGCCTGCCCCCTGCCCAGGAGGCGTCCGCCGCTCAGCTTGGCCTGCGGACGTCCGCGTAAGCTGACCGACGTGATTTCGCCCCGGGCGACCAGCAAGGTCGGGCTCTCGACGACCTCGGTTTACCCCGAATCCACTGCCAGCGCCTTCGAGGTGGCCAGCGTGCTCGGCTACGACGGGGTCGAGATCATGGTCGGCGTCGATCCCATCTCGACCGATGTGGACGCCATCGCGAAGCTCCGCGACTATCACCAGGTTCCGGTGCTCGCCATCCACGCCCCCTGCCTGTTGATCTCCCAGCGCACCTGGGGCACCGACTCGTGGGCGAAGCTGGAGCGCTCGGTCGCCGCCGCCCAGCGACTCGACGCCGAGGTGGTCGTGGTGCATCCGCCGTTTCGCTGGCAGCGCGATTACGCCGAAGGCTTCGTCGACGGGGTCAGGCGGCTGAACGAATCGTCTCCGGTCAAGGTGGCGGTAGAGAACATGTACCCGTGGCGCGCCCCGGGCGGCGGCGACTTCAAGGCATACCTGCCCACCTGGGACCCGTCGATGCTCGATCTCGATTACCTGACGCTGGATTTGTCGCATGCCTCGACCTCGCGGCGCCGCTCCCTCGACTACCTCCGCGACTGGGGCGAACGGCTCACCCACGTCCACCTGACCGACGGCTCCGGCTCGCTCAAGGACGAGCATCTCTTCCCCGGTCAGGGCGACCAGAATGCCGACCTCGTCCTGCAGGAGTTGGCACTGGCCGGGTTCGGGGGGCACGTGGTGGCCGAGGTCAACTGCCGCCGCTCGGGCAGCCGCGCCCAGCGCGAGGCCGATCTCGCGGCGACCCTCGCATTCGCCCGTAGGCACCTCGGTCAACTCGCGGCCTGATCCGGTTCCCCTTATCGGAGCGGGTTTGCGGCGATAGAGTTTGGACGATTCGGAGGTCCCATGCTGCGGTCGTCCCTGCTCGCGATGGCGAGCAACAACAAGTTGAAGAACGTCGTGACCGCTTTGCCGCCCACGCGCGCGGTCGTCTCGCGATTTGTCTCCGGCGAGACGGTCGGCGAAGCGATCCCGGTGCTGAAACGGCTGGCCGACGACGGCCTCCTCACCACGGTCGACTTCCTGGGCGAGGACGTCGTCACCAAGGCCCAGGCCGACAAGACGGTCACCACTTACCTCGATCTGTTGCAGTGGCTGGCGGCCGAGCGCCTCACCCACACCGCCGAGGTATCGGTGAAGCTATCCGCTCTCGGGCAAAAGCTCCCAGGTGAGGGCCATCAGATCGCGCTCGACAACGCCCGCACCATCTGCACGGCGGCACAAAGCTTCGGGACGACCGTGACCCTCGACATGGAGGACCACACGACCACCGACGACACGCTGGCTGTCTTGCGCGAACTGCGGACGGATTTTCCCTTCCTCGGCGCCGTGCTGCAGGCCTACCTGCACCGCACCCACGACGACTGCCGCGCGCTGGCGACCCCCGGCTCCCGGATCCGGCTGTGCAAGGGTGCCTATAACGAACCCGCCGAGGTCGCCTACCGCGACGCCGCCGCGGTGGACAAGTCGTACGTGCGTTGCCTGCGGACCCTGATGGAGGGCCAGGGCTACCCGATGGTGGCCACGCACGACCCCCGTCTGATCGCGATCGCCGGCGAACTGGCGTCCCGCAACGATCGTGGCGCGGACTCGTTCGAATACCAGATGCTGTTCGGAATCAGGCCGAGCGAGCAGCGGCGCCTCGCCGCCGCCGGTAACCGCGTCCGGGTGTACGTGCCGTTCGGCACCGACTGGTACGCCTACTTCATGCGTCGGCTGGCCGAACGCCCCGCGAACGTCGGGCTGCTCGTCAACGCGCTGGCGCGGCGCCGGTGACGACCTCGGACACCGCCGGTGGGCTGCCTACCCACGATGCCGAGGCCGGCAACGAGCCGGCCGCCACCGCTGCCGAACTGGCCGCGCTCTTGACCGATGCGCCGCCCGAACCCCCCTGGCGTCCCCGTTTCGGCCTCGAAGTGCTCTTGGTGTTGGGGGTCTCGCTCGGCCAGTCGGCGGTCTACTCGGTCTTGTCGATCGCCGACAAGCTGACCCGGGCCAAGCCGCTCAACCAGCAGACGACGACCATGAACCCGTCGTATACGCCGGACCGGCCGTGGCTCGATCTCGCCTATCAGGTGTGCTCGATCACCTTCCCGCTGGTGCCGGCCCTGCTGTGCCTCTACCTGCTCTCGCTGACGCGTGATCGGGCCGCTATCGGCTTCGACTTGCGGCGGCCTGTCAACGACGTGACCCGCGGGCTGGGCCTGGCCGCGCTGATCGGCATTCCGGGGCTGGGGCTCTACCTCGCGGCGCGTGCGCTGGGCTGGAACACCAACGTCGCGGCGGCGAACCTGGCCGCGAATTGGTGGACCGTCCCGGTACTGGTCGCTTTGGCCCTCACCAATGGCGTCCTGGAAGAGGTCGTCATGCTCGGCTACCTGTTCAACCGGTTGCGGCTCATTGGCTGGGGGCCGGTGGCCTACCTGTTGACCAGCGCTCTCCTGCGCGGCAGCTACCACCTGTATCAGGGCTTCGGCGGATTCGTCGGCAACGTCGTGATGGGCGTCGTCTTCGGGATGGCGTATCTGCGGTTCCGGCGTGTCATGCCACTGGTGATCGCCCACGCGCTGCTGGACGTCGCCGCGTTCGTCGGGTACGCGGCGCTCGCCCCGCTGGTGGACTGGTTGTAGGCGCTCGGCATGACTGGGACCAAATCCGGGAAACCGCGGCATGCGGGGCCTCGCTCGCCGGCTTTGCCGGGGTCCGCCGGGCGCCGGTATAGTCTGGCTCGGCCGGTCTCCGGTCCGGCCGCCTTAGCTCAGTCGGCAGAGCGGCGCACTCGTAATGCGCAGGTCTGGGGTTCGACTCCCCAAGGCGGCTCCAGCACCACCCCAGCCCAGGCGGCTCGAAGCGTCCCTCGTCCGGCCACCGCCCAAGGACGCAGGGGCTGGGCCGACCGGGGTCCTCACAACTCTTCGGGCTGACCCCGTCGAGTGCGTCGAGCGGAGCCCTTCTCGCGCACCCACTGGCGCGAGGCGTCCGAGGTCGCCGACATGACCGCCAGCAGCGTGAGGCCGGTATTCAGGAAAGAGCCGGGCCCGAAGTTGTCCGGCGGGGTGGCGCTGGCTTGGGCCAGGGTGGCGATCGTCAAGAACGTCAGCACCCCGAGCAGTCCGACCCTCGCGCGCTGGTAGCCGAGCAACGTCAACCACATCAGTCCAGCCGGGATCGAGCCGATCCCCAGCGCCACCAGGCCCACGACGGCGGCGGGGACACCGACCTCGTCGAGTACCCGACGAAGTTCGGCGTCGGGAGCAAAGCTGATCCAGATTGCCCCGGCAAGAATCGCCAAGGTGTTGAGCGCCACCAGCACCGAAGTCAGGATCAGCGACGCCGGCGGCCGGCCCTGCCGTCGAATGCGGTCCCTGGCAAGCATTTTCATAGCGCCACGCACTGCGGTCCCGGTCTCGGGTTCCTCACCCGGCGGGTCGGGGACCACCACCAGGAGGTTGCCATCGGTGTTGATCCGATCGCCGCCGCCATTTCGGCTGTGATACGCGGTGGAAAAGTCCCGGACGACTCGAACCTCGGTGTCCGGATCGAACCAACGCAGCGTATCGACGATGTAGTCACGCTCGATGTCGATGTTCGCATCGATCTTGTGCGTGACTTGCAGCGTGAACAGCGAAAGACCGACGGCGCGGTCGTAGGTACCGGCGGCCAGCCAGTCCACCCGATATCCGCCCGGCAGCAGCCAACCCTCAGGGCAGGGCCAGAACCGGACGTGGTGGCGCCGGCTCGGGTTCCCCTTCACCTCTTGCTGGTAGGCGAATGCCTGCGGCTTCCCGAACAGCATCAGGGGGCTGACCGGGGCGTCCTCATAGGAGCGGCGAAGAAACCAACTCAGGATGATCTTGACCGTACTGCGAAGACTGATGTCGTCGGCACGACGCCAACCCGCCGCGATCATGGCCGTGTGAATGGACTTCGCGTCGCCCAGGAAGGCCAGATTGACCGGATCGCCAAGTAGCCCGTCGGAGGTTCGGGTGCGGCCGATGAAGTAGTCGGGAACGTAGACCTTGGTGAGGATGGCGTGGATGCGTGGCAGAGCCACGTAGGTCAACAACCCCCAGAACGCGATCAGGTACGGCAGCCGGGTGGGCGACCAGGCAACCCCGGCCAGGAGCAAGATCCAGGCCAGCCAAACCGCGCTCCCCGCCGCGGCGACCACGAAGACACCGTCGAGAGTCTCGGTCAGAGTGAAGCGGCGGACAGCCTCCTCGTGCACCTTGACGGGCGCGCGGTCGTAGCGCGGTGGGCCCGTCAGCTCAGGCAGCGGGGCAAGCGGGAGACTCTTGTCCGACACGCAGCCATGCTAGGGCGGGGAGGCACCTCAGCCGACTTCGCAGGTCGTGCCGTTCGCCGGCGGGGTGCCAGTCGTCAGATACTTCACGACCGCCTGATCGATGCACTTGGACTTGCCGCCGTACTGCGCATGGCCCTCGCCGTGCAGGGTCAGCAAGACTCCCGACTCCAACTGCTTGGCCATCCACACGGCCTGCTGGTACGGGGTTGCGGAGTCTCCGGTCGCCCCGACGACGAGGATCGGCTTGGCCCCGGGCGCGGTGATGTGCAGCTTCGGCGCGGGCTGGGCGGCCCACAGCGGGCAGACGAGGCCGGGTCCGAAGAACTTGCCGAAGACGGGCGCCTTCGTCTGATCGGTCAACCAATCGCGCTTGGCCGCCTCGACGCCGTCGTCGTTGACGTCGGCGCACAGGATCGCCGGGAAGGAGTAGAACCGGCCGGAATAGGTGCCGTCGTCCTCGCGGCCATTAAGGAAGTCACCGGCCCGCAACAGTGCGGCACCGTTGCGTCCCTGGATGGCCAGTTGCAGCGCCTGCAGCAGGTACTCCCAGTACTTCTCATCGCCGTACAAGAAGGCGCCGACGCCCATCGTGGCCAACGTCTGCGTCAGCTTGCGATCGCCCACGGTGATCGGATTGGCGTCCAGATCGTTCAGGAAGCGCACGATCCGAGCGACCACCTCGTCCTGCGACTTGCCCAGGAAACAACTCCGCTTGGCGCACCAGGAGGCAAAGTGCTGCAGCGCCAGGTCGAAGCCCATGGCCTGGATGACCGAGGTGTCGTCGGTGATGTTGACCGCGGAGTCCAGCACCAGCCGCCCGACGTTCTTCGGAAACAGTTGCGCGTAGACGGCGCCGACATAGGTGCCGTAGGAGTAGCCCAGGTAGTTGAGTTGCGGATCGCCCACGAGTTGGCGCATCAGATCAAGGTCTCGGGCCGTGTCCTGGGTGCTGATGTGAGCCAGCAGCGGCCCGGAATGGGTCAAGCAGGAGGTAGTGAACTTCTTCGTGGCGGCGATCATCGCGTTCATCTCGGCCTCATCGTCAGGCGAGGAGTCGATGTCGGAGTAGGCGTCCGCATCCTTGTCCCCGAAGCAGACAACCGGGGTCGACTGGCCCGACCCACGGGTATCCCAACCGAGAATGTCGAAGCCCTCCAGGCCCGCCCTCGCGAAACCGGCGACCATGTCGGTGCCCGGTTCTCCCGGACCCCCGGGGTTGATGAACAACGTACCCAGCCTGGGTGACTTGGTGGCCGGCTGGCGTTGCAGGGCAAGGGTGATCGCCTGGCCATCCGGATGGGCGTAGTCGAGCGGGACGGCGATCTTCGCGCACTCATTGGTGCCACAAGTGCGCCATTCGACCTTCTGCTTGAGGTAGCGCTCCATGCCGTTGCCCGGGGGCGGGTCGACGAAGCCCTTGGGCTTGACGTTGGGCACGGGAAGCTTCAGCCGATCCGGGGACGTGCCCTTGGCCGCGCCCGTCGTGGCAGGCGCCGTGGGTGCGGTCGACGGCGAGGAGGTGGACGTCCCGGTCGGCGTCGCGGCGCCCTGCGGCACGTCCAGCCGCTCGCCCGTGGCCGAGCAGCCGAGTAAGGACAAAGCCAATACCACGGCTGCGACAAGCGCGGACTTCCTGGGGGCGGTCACGCGTTCAGCCTAGACGGCGGGGACGATGCCGGCCAGAACGATCCACAGCCGCCCAAGAGGCCCCGGGCGGCTGTGGCAGGCGGTCCGCAAAGTTCGGCTCAGTAACCGGCCTTCTTCCGGGCCCGGCTCTTGCGGTAGCTGCGGTCCAGCCCGAGGCCACCGCCGCCGACGAACACGAACAGCAGACCAACGGCCGCCAAGAGCAACTCCAGTTCGCCGTTGAAACCGAACTGGCCGGGGACGATCGGGTTGACAGCCCCCCACTGGACGAACACCAAGGCGCCGACGGCGATCAGAAGCACGCCGAATCCGGCAGCCCGAACGAGCAGGCCGAACACCAAAGCGACGGCGATGGCGACCTCCGCGATGGACGTCACCAAAGCCATGATCGCGGGCTCGGGGATGTACGTGTTGTTGAAGATCGCCTCCATGGCGGGCCGGTCGAGTAGCCCCTGGACGCCGTGGAGCCCGAGGATGCCGGCGGTCACGAGCCGGAGGCCGAACAGCCCCGTCGACCCCGCGAACCGGTCGGTGTTCAGCCTCGGAACAACGGGTTCGGGCGCGGCCTCGTCAGGCGTCCTCGAAACGGTACCCAGCGCCTGTTCGCGGGCCGCGCGCCGGGCCGCCCGATCGGCTGCGCGCTGCTCCTCCGCGTCGGCCGGTGGCGGAAGTTCGGTGGTGTCGGCTTCGATCGGGGTCATCGGCGAGGCCGGGACGTCGGAACGGTACAGCCGGGTGTCGTCGGGCCCCGCATCCGAGCCAGGGTCTTGCTGCTCTGCCTCGGCGGTGCGGAAGGCGGCGGTCAGCGGTGACTCGTCGGGCTCGTCCGTGCGGGCTGCCTCGTCTACGTGGGCCATGGTCACGAGGGGTCCAATCTGGAGACTACGAGGGATCATTCATCGTTTCACCGCGAATGGCCGGTGAGCGGGACCGACACGGGCAACGACCGATTCGCCATGCCCACGCCCGGTGGCCTAGCCGATATCGGAAAGCGCGATCAGTAGCGTTTCCAGCGCCAGTAGGGGCGCCACGTTGGTCTCCAGCGCCGTGCGACACGCCAGGATCGCGTCGATCCGCCGCAGGGTGCGCTCCGGGGAGGCGCGACGAGCATCGGTTCCGATCCGTGCGCGCAACTCCGGGTTGACCAACGCGGCTCCGCTGCCGGTCTGCTCGGCCAGGACATCACGGTAGTAGGCCGTCAGCTCGGTCAAGACGCGGTCCAGGGCGTCACGCTGGAGTCGTTTCAGCCTGGCCTTCTGCTGATCCTCAAGCTCCTTCAAGGCCACCTGGGCGTTGCGCGGCCGGGCACCCTTGGCGCCGAAACCGAGCGCCTCGGCCAGTTCGGCGCGTTCGGCCGCGTCGAGATCGGCCGTGGCGGCGCTCGCCTCGGCGGTAGCGGCCTCGATCAGGTTGGCAGCGGCCGTCAGGGCCGCGCCGAGGGTTGTCAGCTGAGCGGGCAGCGCCAAGACCTCGTGGCGGCGAAGGCGGGCCGCCTCGTTGGTGGCCAGGACGCGCGCCCGTCCGATGTGGCCCTGCGCCGCGCGGGCGGCGAACGCCGCCATCGCCGGATCCACGCCGTGGCGGCGTTGCAGCAACTCGGCGACGGCGGCCGGGGTCGGCGTCGCCAGGGCAAGCGAACGGCACCGTGACCGGATGGTCATCACGACGTCGTCCGGAGTCGGGGCGCAGAGCAGCCATACGGTCTTCGGGGCCGGCTCCTCGATGCTTTTCAGCAAAGCGTCCGCGCCGCGCTCGGTAACCCGGTCGGCGTCCTCGACGACGATCACCTGGTGACGTCCCAGGGTGGGACTCATCGCGGCCCGACGGACCAGCTCACGGACCTCGTCCACGCCGATGGACAGTTGTTCGGTGCGCACGAGCGTGACGTCCGGGTGAGCGCCCGAGGCTGAGGTGCGGCACTCGCGGCATTCTCCGCAGCCGCCCCGAGCGCATTGGAGGGCGGCGGCGAATGCCAGCGCCGCATTGGACCGCCCCGACCCGGGTGGGCCGGTGATCAGCCATGCGTGGCTCATCGCGTGGGAGGCCCCGGACACCGCCCGGCGCAGCACCGCCACCGCCTTCTCCTGGCCGACGAGGTCGGCCCACACGCTCACCGCAGGCCCTGGGGGAGCAGTTGCGCGACCCGCTCGCGGATCATCGCCGCCAACTCGTCGATGGGCGCCCGGGCGGGTAGGACGAGGTAGCGCTGAGGGTCACGCGCGGCCAGCGCCAGGAAACCGTCGCGAGCGCGGGCGTGGAAGTCCGCGCCGGCGTCCTCCAGCCGGTCGCGCAAGGTCATCTTCCCGACTGCCTGGTCGGGGTCCAGATCGAGCAGCACCGTGAGGTCGGGACGCAGGTCGCCGGTGGCCCAGCGGGCGATCGTCTCGACCTCGTCCACGTCCAGGACTCGGCCCGCGCCCTGGTAGGCCAGCATCGAGTCCACGTAGCGGTCACAGACCACCACGGCGCCGGCGGCCAGCCCCGGACGCACCACCGCGAAGAGGTGCTGAGCCTTGTCGGCCGCGTAGAGCAGGGCCTCCGCGCGCGGATCCAGATGCCCGGTGGCCGGATCGAGGACGATGCGGCGGATCCGCTGCCCCGCCGGGGTGTCCCCCGGCTCGAAGGTGCGCGCGACCTGGTGTCCTTGTTCGCTCAACCAGTCGGCGAGCAACGTTGCCTGCGTCGTCTTGCCCACCCCGTCGCCGCCCTCGAAGACGACGAAGCGGCCCGGATTCATCCGTCGCTCGCGGAGGTGGCCGTGCGTCGAGCCGGAGCCTTCCGCGTCGCGGCCGGCTTGGCCGCGCTCGTCCTCGTGGTGGACTTGGTTGCCGTCGTCCTCGTGGTGGACTTCGCCGAGGTGCGCTTGGCCCGAGTGGTCGGGCCCTTGGCCCGCTTCTCGGCCAGCAATTCCGCTGCGCGTTCTGGCGTCAGTTCCTCGATCGAGTCGCCCTTGCGCAACGTCGCGTTGACCTCGCCGTCGGTGACATACGGGCCGAACCTGCCGTCCTTGACGAGCATCGGCTTACCCGAAGCCGGATCGGCACCCAGCTCCTTCAGTGGGCCGGCGGCGGCGCGCCCCCCGCGCTGCTTGGGTTGGGCGTACAACTCCTCCGCCTGCGCCAGCGTCACGGTGAACAGCTGCTCCTCGTCAGCGAGCGAGCGAGAGTCGGACCCCTTCTTCAGGTAGGGGCCGTAGCGCCCGTTCTGCGCGGTGATGGTTTCGCCGTCAGCGGACACCCCGACGGTGCGAGGCAGCGACAGCAGCGCCAGCGCCTGCTCCAAAGTGACCCCCTCGACGCTCATCGACTTGAACAGCGACGCGGTGCGCGGTTTCGCGGATTTGGGCGAGTTCTCGGGCAGCAACTCGGTCACGTAGGGGCCGTAGCGGCCGTCCTTGGCGACGATCGTGCGGCCCGTCTCGGGCGCCTCGCCCAACTCGCGCTCCTCCCCGCCCTGCTTGGCGAGCAACTCCTCGGCGAGCTGCGGGGTGAGCTCGTCGGGCGGGAGATCCTCGGGGACGTTGCCACGGCGGCCGTCCTCGTGCTCGACGTAGGAGCCGTACCGGCCCACCCGCACGACGATCCCCGGGGCGATCTCGAACGTGGACAGCCTGCGCGCGTCGATGTCGCCCAACTCGTTGACCAGCGTGATCAGGCCCTCGTGGGCCGAGCCGTCCGGGCCGAAGTAGAAGTCGGTCAGCAACTGCAGGCGCTTCGCCTTGCCCTGCGCGATGTCGTCGAGCGCGTCCTCCATGTCGGCGGTGAACTTGTAGTCCACGAGCCGGGTGAAGTGCTCCTCGAGCAGGCGCGTGACGGCGAAGGCCAGCCAGGTTGGAACGAGCGCGCTACCACGCTTGAAGACGTAGTCCCGCCCGGTGATCGTCCGGATGATCGAGGCGTAGGTGGACGGCCGGCCGATGTCCAGCTCCTCCAGCTTCGCCACCAGGGACGGCTCGGTGTAGCGGGCGGGCGGGCGGGTCTCGTGGCCCGCTGGCCTGACTTCCAGGGCACTCAGCGCGGCGCCGGTGGTGAGCTGCGGCAGGCGGGTCTGGGCGTCATCGGTGGCGCCGTCGTCGTCCACGGATTCCACGTAGACCCGCAAGAAGCCGGGGAAGGTGATGGTGCGTCCAGACGCCGCCAGGATGCACCGGGCGTCCCCACGGACCGGCGCCGGCAGCGCCGCACCGATCCGGACCGAGATCGTCTCGCCTTCACAGTCCTTCATCTGGGAAGCGATGGTCCGCTTCCAGATGAGTTCGTACAGGCGAAGCTGGTCGCCGCGCAGGCCCGTGTCGGCGGGCAGGACGAACGTCTCGCCCGCGGGCCTGATCGCCTCATGCGCCTCCTGGGCGTTCTTGACCTTGGAGGTGTAGGTGCGCGGCCGGTCGGGCAGGTAGGTGGGGCCGTACAGATCCAGGATCTGCTGCCGGGCCGCCTTCACCGCGGCCGCCGAGAGCGTCACCGAGTCGGTTCGCATATAGGTGATGTGCCCACCCTCGTACAGTTCCTGAGCCACCGACATCGCGCGCTGAGCGGTGAAGCCCAGCTTGCGTCCGGCCTCCTGCTGCATCGTGGTGGTGCGGAACGGGGCGTAGGGACGCCGAGTGTACGGCTTGGCCTCCACCGACTCCACGGCGAACGACGCGCCGCGCAAGGCTTCGGCGAGTTCGCTTGCGTAGGGCTCGTCCAGGGCGAGGAGCCCGCGTCCGGTCAGCACCCCCTGAGGCGAAAAGTCGCGGCCCTGCGCCACCTTGTGCGCGCCGACCTGGGTCAATCGCGCCGGAAACGTCGGCGGTTCGGCGGTATCGCCGGCGTCCATGGTCGCCTCGATGTCCCAGTAGGACGCCGGGACGAACGCCATGCGCTCGCGCTCCCGATCGACGACCAGCCGGGTGGCCACCGACTGCACGCGGCCCGCCGATAGCCGTGGCATGACCTTCTTCCACAGCACAGGCGAGACCTCGTAGCCGTACAGACGGTCGAGGATGCGTCGGGTCTCCTGGGCGTCGACGAGGTCGGTGTCGAGCGCGCGGGGATTCGCGACGGCCGCCGCGATGGCGTGCGGGGTGATCTCGTGGAACACCATCCGCTTGACCGGAACCTTCGGCTTCAACTCCTGCAGTAGGTGCCAGGCGATCGCCTCGCCTTCGCGGTCATCGTCGGTGGCGAGCAGGAGTTCGTCGGCCTTGGCGAGCGCCTCCTTGAGGCTGCGGATGGTGGCGCGTTTGTCGGGCTGGACGACGTACAGCGGCTCGAACTCGTTGTCGACGTTGACGCCGGTGCGGGCCCATTTCTCACCCTTGTACTTCGCCGGCACCTCCGCCGCGCCCGTGGGCAGGTCGCGGATGTGCCCGACACTCGACGTGACGGAATAGCCCGCGCCCAAGTAGCTCGCGATCTTGCTCGCCTTGGACGGCGACTCGACGATCACGAGACGGTGCGTCTTGGAGTCAGCCACGGTTTGCCTTCGGTAGTTCGGTCGGGATCCGCTCGGCGCCAAAGCACACCCCGGGTCCGGTACTCGCCCGATGGTACGGCCCCGCGCCGACAGCGGACGCCACCGGTCACCAACCGTGGCGCTGCTGCCCCGGCCCAGACCGCCGTTGCACCATCCCGAGGGGACCGGCGAGACATAACCAAGGCGGTCGCCGCCGGTCAGGCGAGGACGAGGAAGCCGTCTCGGATCAACTCGCGAACGCGCGGCAAGGCGGCGCCGGCCACGGCCGCCGGGTCCACTCCGAGAAGGTCGGCCAGCGCGTTGACGATCTGACCCAGGGCCAGGTCGCCGTCGCTGGCGCCGACGACCCCGGCCAGCACCGTGTCCACCTCGACCGCCCGGGCGAATCCCGACCGGCTTCGAAGCACCAGGTGTTCGGGGTCTTCGGCGCCGGGACGTCCGATCGCCTCCTGGACGACGTGGTCGGCGACTCGCCAGCGGGCACCGAGCAGCTGATCGTCGGTCAGCCCGGCGGGCCCGATCGCGGCGAAGTGCGCCGCGATAGCCGGGCCGACCGGTTGGGCCACCGCGTGCGGCCAGGACTCGATCCGGACGTCCGGGTGCCGGCGTCCGGCGTTGCGCAAGTTCAGCCAGCCCATCCCGACGCCGCGGATGCCGCACGCGTCGAAGTAGTCCAGCCACTCGGTATATCGCCGGGCGTAGTGCGCCGTACCCACGAGGCCGGCGTCGGCGAGCCAGATTTCGATGTACTCGCCCGGATCGAGACGTTCGCGCTCGATCACCAGCGCGTCACAGCCGGTGGGCTCGATCCACCCCGTCATCCGCTCGACCCAGTCCTGGTCGGTGATCGCCCAGTTACCCAGCACCTGCAGCGTCCCACCGGGAGCCAGGCGGGCCGTCCCCTCGGCGACGACACGGTGCACCAGTTCATCGCCGCTCAGGCCCGCCTCTCGATAGGTCAGCTTCGCGCGCGCGGGTGGTGACATCACGTACGGCGGGTTGGTCACGATCAGGTCGAAGAGTTCGTCCGTCACCGGGGCGTACAGGTCGCCGGATCGGATTTCGACGGCGATGCCGTTCAACCCGGCGGTGATTCTCGTCAGGCTGAGTGCCCGCGGATTGAGGTCGGTGGCCACGACGCGGTCACAGTGCTGGGCGAGGTGGAGCGCCTGGATGCCGCAGCCGGTGCCGAGGTCGAGCGCTGTCCCCACCGGATCGCGGGTCGTCAGTTGTGCCAGCGTCGTGGACGCCGGCGACGCGCCGAGGACATGGTCGGCCGCAGGGACGTCCAGGCGTCCGTCCAGCCCGGGCGTGAAGTCGGCTACCACCCAGCCGTCCAGGCCTGAGTCCGTGCCGTAGGGGCGGACCTCTACCGTGGCCCGCATGTTGGCACCCTGGGTGCGCAAAATGCCCTCGCGCAGCAGGGGCTCGAGCGCGGCCCCGAGCAGCCGGGACGTCCGTTCGGCGGGCAGCGCGCCACCCAGCACGAACAGGGCCAACAGGTCGTCGGACGCCTCGTCCCCCAGCGCCCTGGACACCGGGATCGTGCTGTTGCGTGCCAGAGCCGAGCTACCGCCCGGCCCGATTCGTGCCAACACGTGGTCGAGGCGATAGTCAGCGGCAAGCAACGCATCGCGCCAGGCGGACAAGTCGGAATCGGTGAGCACGCCTGCACCTTGGCACAGCCGCGGGTTCCGCGGGATCGTGGCCGACCGCGAGTCGCACCCGTGAGTCGCCGAAGGGGGCGCGAGCTCACGACCCGGACAACGCCGGCAATCACTGTCCGCGCCGAGCATCGCCCTCCGCCAGGCACACCACCTGACCCGGTCCCGCCGCAGCACCACGACTTACACTGGGGCGATGCCCCTCCTGCCGGGTAGCTCGTGAATGCCGGAGGCGCCGGACCGCTGCTTGAGTGGCTGGTGCGCACCTTCGCGAGCCTCCAGACGGCTACCGGTTGGAGCGTCGGTTGGCTGAACCTCCTTCTCGCCTACCTCGCCTACGGGCTGATCTGCCTGGTGCCCCTGACCGCGCTTCGGCGCGTCTGGCGCCGAAGCGCCGACGGTTGGCTACTGCTCTGGCCGCACACGCGACGGATCCTGCGCGAGCGATGGCGTCGCCCGCGGGAAGCGTTCGTTCTCCTGCGGCGTCTCTTCGGCCAGACGCGCGTATCGCCTTGGGCCCCGGCACTCGGGTTCGCCCACGTGCTGGCGTGGTTCGTCTGTATCAGATCGGCGATCGCACCGTGGACCGATCAACGCGGCTTCGTCCGGGCGATCGGCCAGGCCCGGCCGAACCTCGCGGGCCATCGGCTGGTGGCGGGTTTCGAACTGGGCTCGGATCCCGTGGTTATCGGCTGCCTCGCCGTGGCCACGCTGTTCACCGTCTTGGCTCTCTGGGGCCAGGTCGTAACTCGTCGCCGCCGCACGCTGGCGCTGTCTGGCCGCCACCTCGGTGGCAGGCATTGGGGGCTGAGGCTCGTCGCTTTCGGTACCTACTTCGTCGGCCTGTGGTGGGTCACCGACGCGATGCGCGTGATGCCGCTGTTCTGGGTCGTCTACATCCTTTCGTGTCTCCTGATTCCGGCGGCCGTCGCCGCCCGCTGGATGGATCGCCGCCGACCGCGCCTTCAGATCAGCCCGCCCGATTGGGTGCTCGGCCCGGTACTACCGCGGGTGCCGCCTCGGCGTGGAAGTTTGCACCCGACCCTCGGCACGAGCGGCGCCGCAACTGGCGTCCGTCCGGACTCGCAGCCAGCCGCACGTTCGGGCATGTTCTCTGGCGCAGCGGCCCCCCGGCCGGCGACCACCAGGTCCGGATGGCCAGTGCCCTCGCCATCGCGCGGTACGCAGTCGCAACCGGCGCCGACTCGTCCCTACACGGCGCCTCTCAGGTCCGGATCGCACCTCGGCTCGCGCGCGAGTTCGGCGGCCCCGGCGGTGGCGCCCGCCATCGCGACCAGCCCGGCCGCAGAATCCCCAGCCTCGATGGACGTCCGCGTGTCGACCGCCTTCGCTGGGAACAACGCCGTCACTCAGACCTCGCCGGCGTCCACGCCAGCTTCCCGGCAAGCTGAGCCCGCTCCCGCCACGTCCACCCGGGCCGCGACATCGCGATTCGCGACGATCCCCCAGTGGTTCTCGCGACGACCCGAGGCTCCTCCAGCCGCGCCCACGACGTGGAGTTCGCTCTCGCCGGCCGTGACCGTCCTGGGCCCCGGAGAGCCCGACGCAATCGGCAAGTACCGTCTGCTCGGCCGGATCGGAAGCGGCGGCATGGCGATCGTGTACCTCGCCAGCGACACGCGCAACGGCCAGGCCGTGGCGTTGAAGGTGGTCAACCCGCTGACCCCACTGGAGACCCAGGCGCAGTCGCGCATGATGCATGAGGCGGCGGCGCTCGGCCGGATCGACGACCCGGGCGTCGTCCCCGTGCTCGATGCGGGGATTACCGATGGACACCCGTTCCTGGTGATGGCGTACCTGCGCGGGCCATCGCTGGACAAGGCGGTCGCCCAGCACGGCGCGCTGGCGCCCGATGCGGCTTGGGCCTTCGCGAAGGCGACCGCTCGCGCGCTCGCGGCTGTGCACACCGCGCGAGTCACCCATCGCGACGTCAAGCCTGGCAACCTGATCTTGACCGATGCCGGGCCGGTGTTGGTGGATCTGGGGATAGCCAATGTCGGCTGGGCAAACGATCTGACGGCCGTGGGCACCGTGCTCGGGACCATGGGCTACGTGGCACCCGAGGTGCAGGTGGGCGCGCCGGCGACCGCGACTTCGGACGTCTGGGCGTGGGGTGCCTGCGTGGCGTTCGCGGCTACCGGGCGACGCCTGTTCGGGCAAGGGCAAGGGCGAAGTGTCGAGGAGATCTTGAACGCGGTTCCGGACGCCCGCACCGTCGATGCCTTGCGGCGCGTCGATCCCCAGCTGATGGCGCTCGTGCTGAGGGCTGCCGACCGCCGCCCTGAGGCCCGTCCGCGAGACGGTGTCGATCTGGTTGCACGGGTCGTCACCACGGCGGCATGGCCCGCCGGGCCCAGGTAGCGCGGGTTTGTCCCCGCCGTCTGGGACGCTGAGCGCATGACCCCGATGCCGCACCGGTGGCCCGCTGGCGACCCCGGGCTGCGTCGAATCCATGAGCGGCCCGCGACTCAAGGCGAGACCGCGCCGTGGCCATCTTGGGTCTCTGCCGAGCTCAGATCTACCGTAGCCAGTGGTGGTATCCGACAGCTTTGGGCGCATCAGGCGGCCGCCGCCGACGCCCTCTACGCGGGGCACCATGTCGCGTTGGCGACCGGCACCGCGTCCGGAAAAACGCTCGGCTATCTCTTGCCCATCATGGAGTTGACCGGCGGCCTCACCACGCCGACCGCCGCTTTGGGCCGCATCCATGCCGGTGCGAGCGCGCTGTACCTCGCTCCGACCAAGGCTTTGGCGCACGACCAGCTGCGAGTCAGCCGAGAACTGGGGCCCACGTCGTGGCGCGTGAGTGCGCTTGATGGCGACTCCGCCCCCGAGGATCGCCGCTACTCCCGCGACTTCTCGCGCTACGTCCTCACCAATCCGGACATGCTGCACCGTTCGGTCCTGCCCAACCACCAAAGGTGGAAACGCCTGCTCGCGGCCCTGCGAATCGTCGTGGTCGATGAGGCCCACCTTTACCGGGGCACGTTCGGCGCGCAGGTCTGCGCGGTTCTGCGCAGGCTCCGGCGACTCTGCGCGCACTACGGCGCCGAACCGGCGTTCGCTGTGGTTTCGGCCACCATCGACGAGCCGGCGACCTTCTCCCGGCAACTGCTGGGGGTCGGGGACGTCCTCGAGGTGGGCTACGACTGCTCGGCGCGAGGCAGCCTTCAGTTGTACGTGGCGGACCAGGCCGAGGACCCGGAAGCGGAAGCCCGACGGCTGCTGGTCGAATCGGTGCATTCCGGCCGGCAGACCCTGACGTTCGTCGGCTCGCGCCGGGCGGCGGAGGCGGTGGCTTCGGGCGCCCAGCGCGCCCTTGGCCCTGAGTGCGTGGCCGCCTATCGCGGCGGCTATCTGGCCGACGAGCGCCGCCAGATCGAGCGCGGCCTCCAGGACGGCTCGCTGAAGGCGGTCTCGACGACGAACGCGTTGGAGCTTGGCGTCGACATCACCGGGGTGGACGCCGTCGTGGTGGCCGGCTTCCCCGGGTCGACCGCAGCCTTCTGGCAGCAGGTTGGACGCGCCGGGCGTGGCACACGGGACGCCCTCGCAGTGCTCGTTCCCCGACGCGACCCGCTCGACCAATACCTGCTCGCTCACGCCGAGCTTCTGCACCGGCCTGACCCCGTAGTCGTCCGACCGGACAACCCCCACATTCTGGGTCCCCAACTCGCCGCAGCGGCCGCCGAGTTGCCGCTCACCGATGCCGACGCCCAGTGGTTCGGCTCCAGCTATTTCACGGTGATGGCACGGATGAGCCAGATCCTTCGGCGCCGTCGCGATGGTTGGTATTGGACCCGTGCCGACCGGCCCGTGGACGCGATCGACCTTCGCGCCATCGGCACCTCGCCGATCGAGGTGATCGACGAGGCCACCGGCCGGGTCGTTGGCGTGGTGGACGCCGCGTCCGTAGACCGCGTCGCGCACCCCGGCGCGGTCTACGTCCACCAGGGGGAGCACTGGCTGATCACCGACCATGACGACGGCACCGCCCTCGCCCGTCGCGGCAACCTGGGATACGTCACTTCGCCGGTCTGTCAGACCCGGGTCGTCCCGGGCGCGGAGCACGCTTGGCGGCCCCTGGGGCAGGGTCGGGTGGTTACCGGCGAAGTAACGGTTACCAGCCGGGTCACGGGCTACCTGCGCCGCGACGCCGAGACCGACGCTGTCTGGGACCAGACTTCGCTGGACTTGCCGCAGCGCGCGCTCGCCACCGTCGCCGTCTGGTTCGAGCTCGCTCCAGACACGCTCGCTTGGTCCCGAGGAGAACTGCGCGCTGCGGCCCACGCGACCGAGCACGCCCTGACCGCATTGCTGCCCGCGTTCGTGGGCTGCGATCGAACCGACATCGCCGGGCGGTTGATCTGCGGCGGTCCGGCCGATCCGGTGAGCGTTGTTGTCCACGACCGGCACGCGGGCGGCGCCGGGTATGCCGCCGCCGGCTTCGCGCGAGCCGAGTCGTGGCTCCTCGCCGCGCGCCAGCGCATCGTTGAATGCGCGTGCGCAAGCGGCTGCCCCAGTTGCGTCCTCACCTCCAGTTGCGACGACCCGGCGACGGCCTGGGACAAGCAAGGCGCCGCCGCCCTGATCGACCTCCTGGTTGGCTCCTGAGCTCATTTCACTCTCCCGGCGACGGCGCTGGCGTAGGCCCAGTCGGGCACCCCGAGGGCCCTGACCGCAGTCCGCAGCCGGACCCGAACTTGCACCGCGAACTCGACCTCGTCGCCGGTGACGCGGCACTGGACCACTTCCGCGCCGTTGGCCCTCGCCGACATGGCCGCCCGCGCGCAGGGGTCGCCGCCGCGCACCCGCTCCCCCGCGGCATCCAGTGCCGCGAGATCGGCTACCCCCCGAGCACGATGGGCCGCCAGCACGAACGTCCCGGCCACGACGACCGCCCAGGCGAGCATGGCGATCAGGGCCAGCGACCCCACCGCCAGCACGGTTCCCGAGCCGCGCTCACCGGCACCACGATCCCGTCCGCCCTTGAAGAGTGGCGCGGCGAAGCTTGGCGGTACTGTCCCCCCCTCGAATGCTCCACGCGAAGCGTTGACGCACGCCATCGCGGTACTGGCCGAGCGGTGGCGCGACCCAGGGGCCCCGGCGCTCACGACTTGACTCCCGGCTCAGCCTGGACGGTTGTTTCGGCGTGCAGGCCGATCCCGGGAAGCACGCGGGTCCAGGGCTGCGCGACCAAATCCACGCGCACGCGCACCGACTCGCCTTCGCGCGAGACCTCGATTCGGGTTCCGGCCGGCGCTGCTCGCTTTGCCTTCTCAGCCTGAGCCGCGTCACCGCGAGCGGCCTGACGGGCGACCTCGGCCGCGAGGTCCACGCATCGGATCTGCAGCATCAGGCAGGCCACGCCCCAGGCCAGAAACACTCCGATCACCGCAATGACCAGGCCCGAGACCGCCAGTTCCGCCGTGATCATGCCGCGGCAGCACCCCGGGACGCGGGGGCACCGCCGGAGGTGACGGTCGGACCGGGCAGCCGCTGCGCCGCTCACGGCACCACCAGTCCAGGAATCAGACTTGCGATGAAGTGGGCCAGCAGTTCCATAAGAGCGCGTATCTGCGGCGTCTCCAGCATCCGCAATCCGATCGTGATCACGCCCACCGCCGCCAGCACTCCCACGGCATATTCGGCGGTCACCTGGCCCCGCGCGCCGACCGGTCTTGTCCTCATCTGACTTGCTCCCTTCAATCCTGCGCCCGCCTGTGGTTCGGCTTGGCGGTAGTGGTCGGTGCGCTTGAGGGACGGGCCGATTCGCTGTGAACGTCGGCCCGTCCCGCGGTTGTCGTCAGGCGATGACGAGGTGCTGGATCTGGGAGAAGATCCACTCCAGCAGGGTGCGCAGCAGTTCCTGGAACTCGGGCGACAAGATGATCTTCAGCAAGATCCCGACGATGCTGACGGACGCCAGGGTGCCGACGGCGTACTCGGCGGTGGTCATTCCGCGTTCGTTGCGACGGGCGACGGTCTTCGACTTAGCCATTGGGAAGGCTCCTTTGTGTTTCGCGCCGGTGGCGCTCACCCCGGGTGGGTGTACTAGGACCTTCGGCACGCGGACCCCAAATCGGTCATCCCCGCCGAGATCTGTGGACAACTTCCTGCCGGCAGGCGCCGGCACAGCGAGGGACCTCCCCAGGACGACGGCGGCACCGGGGCACGTTTCGGCTGACCACCCATGGGTGTGCCATGGGCACCGGGTGGGCACATGCCCGGGCCCTGGGTCGCCTGGGCGACCGGGAGTGTGAGCCCGGGCACTGGCGACCCCGGTGAGTCGCCGAGCCGCTGTCGACCCCTGAGTGGCCCCGAGCCGCTGTCGTCCCGTGAGCGGCCCCGAGGCGCTGGCGACCCGTGAGCGGCCCGAGCCGCTGGCGACCCGAAGTGGGCCCAGGCACTGGGGAATGCCGCCCTCGGGATCGCCTGACAACCCCGAGGGTTGGCCCTGACACTGGGGATGGGTAACACGCCCGGGCCACGGGATCGCCTGGGCGACCCGGGAATCAGCAGGTACATGGGGGTTGGTCACATGCCCTTGAGCAGCCGATCGGCGACGCCACCGAGGATCGGAACCACGCCCACCAGGAAGAACGCCGGCAGGAAACAGATCATCAACGGCAGAACACTGGAGACACCGACCCGCTTGGCACGCGCCTCGTGCAGCCCCTCTGCGCTACGCCTCGCATCGAGGGCGTGCTGCCTCAGCAGGTCGGTCAGGACCACCCCGGAGTCGACGGATCGCGCCAGGTCGGCGGCCAAGCGGCCGAGCTGCGGGTGGCGGCGCAAACTGGCCCAGGCGTCCGCGTCGCCGACACCCAACTCGATTCTTCGGGTCACCCCGGCCAGGACGTCGGCGATCGGTCCCCCGATTGCCGGCCCGACCACAGCGACCGCCCTCCTCAGCGGCAATCCGGCCGCAAGCGCCGCCGCGAGCAGGTCGCACACCTGTGGCAGGTCGGTGCTGATCCTCGCGGCTCGCTGCCGGACAGAAACGGGTTCGAACCAACCGAGCGATACCGCCACGGCCAAGCCCACGGCCGTCCCCGCACAGATCGCGAGGACCACGCCCAGGTCCCCGGCCAGCACGGCTGTCGCGCCGCCCACGCCGATCCCGATCAACGATCGTCTGCGCGGCGGCATCGCGTCCGCCCGAGCCCCAAACGACGGCCACCCCCGGCTGCGTCGACCGGCCCCGAGCCGGGCGCGCTCTCCCGCCGGCGAGCCCACCAGCAGCCCCGCACACACCGCCGCCAGCAACATTGTGAGCACCTCAGCCATCAGACGACCCCCGCTGCGTCCGCGATGCGCTCACTCCACAAGACGCCACCGCAGGCCAGCGCGACCCCAACCAACGCGCAGCCGTTGCCGACCGGTGAGCCCAGCAGGAAGTCCACGGGGTTCCCGCCGAAGGCATAACCCAACCCGACCCCGGCAAACGGCAGCGCGCCGAGCAGGCGTCCGGTTGCCCTCGGCGCGGAGAGTTCGGCTGTCACCACCCGCGAAACCGCCTGATCCGCGCGCATGCGCACGGCCACCGAGTCGACGGTTGAGGTCATGGACGCCCCCGTCTGGGAGGCAACCTCCCAGCCGGCGGCCAGCAGGGCCAACCCCTCCTTGCCCGGAGCGAGGGCCGCGCGCCGGAGTTCGGCCGCCACATCGCCTCCGGCCCGCTGCACCGCGGCCGCGGAGGCGAGCACGGTGCAGTCCGAGGCCGCGGTGCTCAGCGCCGTCGCCGGCACCAAGCCGACTCGCAACAGGCCCGAAAGCACTTCGGACGCCTCGGCCACGGCCGACCGGGTGGCCGATCGAGCGCGATTGGCCAGGTGAGTCGCGGTCACCCGCCATGCAGTTCCCGCGATCAGTCCGAGTGCCACGCTCGCGCAGAACGCAGGCAGCCCGCCGGCGAAGAACGCGGCGACGCCCAGTCCAGCCGCCCCCACCACGACCAGGATGCCCAGGCGCACCGAGCGAGACTTGGGCCCGACGATCTCGGGCACCGGTTGGAGCCGCCTGGTCCCCCTGGACGCTGTCCCGCGGCCCAGCAACCAAACTGCGGCGCCGGCCGCCAGCGCTGCGACCAGAGCGCCGGTCATGCTGCCAGCATCCGCTCGAGGGCGGGTGCGGCCGGCCCGCGCTCCACCGTGCCGTCTGACCGAAAGAGCAAAGCGGGCGACGTGGTGACCGTGCCGCCACCTCCCACCGCGAAGGCGTTGACCTCGGCCACCCGACGCCGACCGCCCTCGCGGCGCACGTGGACCACGACGTTCAGCGCCGCCGCCACCTGCGCATGCAAGGCTTCGCGGCCCATCCCGCCGAGGGCCGCCAGCGCCTCCAGCCGCGCGGGGACGTCTCCGGCCGAGTTGGCGTGCAGCGTCCCGCAGCCGCCCTCGTGGCCAGTGTTCAGGGCCGCGAGCAGGTCGCACAGTTCAGCGCCGCGCACCTCCCCGAGCACGACTCGATCTGGGCGCATGCGCAGCGCCTGCCGCACGAGGTCGGTCAGGGTGACCACGCCCGCCCCCTCGGCGTTTGGCGGGCGTCCTTCGAGCCGAACAACGTGGGGATGGTCGGGATCCAGCTCCCTCGAATCCTCCACCACCAAGATGCGCTCATCGGCGGGGACTAGCGCGAGCAGGGCGGCCAGCAGCGTCGTCTTGCCCGAGCCGGTGCCGCCTGAGATGAGGAACGCGAGCTTCGCCTCGATCATTCTCCTCAGGAACGCGGCGCCTGCGGCAGTCAACGAGCCGTTGGCCACCCAAGCGTCCAGGCTGAACCGGCGCCTTCCCGGGATCCGCAGCGACAGGCACGTGCCCGGATCGGCCAAGGTGCCCAGGACGGCGTGAACGCGTGTCCCGTCGGCCAACCGCGCGTCAACGAACGGGCTCCCATCGTCGAGCCGGCGCCCGACCCCAGCGGCCAACCGCAATGCCAGGCGGCGGACGTCGGCGTCGTCGACGAAGGTGACATCAGTGAGTTCGAGGCCGGCTCCGCGGTCGATGTAGACCCGATCGGGACCGTTGACCAGAACGTCGGTCACCCCAGGGATGCTCAGCAGCGGATCCAGCGGCCCGGCGCCCGTGCTCTCGCGCCGCAACTGCTGCAGCGTCTGGCTGATGGAGGCGTCGCTCACCACCTCACCCAATCGGCCCAGCGCGCGAGCGACATCCACGGCAGTGTGCGGACGCCCAAGACCAGCCAGCTCGGCGCGGACACGTTCGAGTTCCATCACGCCACCAACCGATCGGCCAAGGCGGCGCACGAGCGGCCCCAGCCGCGGCGGCGCGACATCCCCGGCGGGACCCCCTGCTCGGCGGCGAGCCGGACCGCGGCGTCCTCAACCACGACACCGGCCAAAGGCAGACCGATGGTCTCGGCGACCAGGTCGGGGGGCATGGGCGCCGCCCTTGAGGTCCGGACGACCACCTCACCGGAGTCGAGGTTCGTGGCGACCTCCCGAGCCGAAGCGACCGATCGGACGTCCGATCCAGCGAGCAGGAACACCCGACTCGCTTTCCGCAGCGCGGCGGCGGCAAGCGGCCCCGCTCCGCGGGCGGCGTCCACAACGACCAGATCGCGATCCCGGGCCAGCGCCGAGATCACGGCCGATACGGCGGCGGGGAGGATCTCGGTGCCCTCGCCGCGCCCCATGGCGAGCAGGCAAAGGCCATCGACGTCAGGAAGCAGCGCAGCTACGTCGCCCAGTTGTCCTTCCGCCCGGGCCAGGCGCGGCCACCGCCAGCCCGAGATCGACTCCGCGCCGACCAGCAGGTCGATCCCGCCGCCGAGCACATCGAGGTCGACCAGGGCTACCGACAGGCCCGACGCGCCGGCCCGGTACGCCAGGCCGGCGGCCAGGGTGGACGTCCCGACTCCGCCCGAACCACCGACCACCGCGACCACTGAACCGGACGTCGCCGACCCCGAAGCGTTCAGGATCTGCGCCAGCCCGGCACCCTGTGGCCCGAGGTGGACGACGACGGCGTTCAGCGGCGCCGACCAGGCCGCAAGCGCGGCCGCGTCCGGGCCGACCAGGAACACTCGGTCGCGAGGCATCAGCCCGAGCCGCGCGACTTGCTCCAGCCGGTCTTGGCCCACCAGGACCGTGCCCGCTTTGGCCCAATCCCCGCGCACCGTGTCGGCGTCGGGGGCGAGGGTCGGTTCGAGGCCGAGCGCCGCCGCGGCGGACTCGACCGCATCGCGGACTTGGACGTCCCGAGTGATCAACAACACTTCAGGGCAGGAGTTGGGGTGATTCGCCATGGGAACACCTTGGCCAACACGACCGACGAAAACGCAGCACGAGCCGACGATCTGTGGATAACTCGGCTGCCGCGCAGCCCTCAACCTTCGAATGAGCGCTTGCGAGCCCGGGTTTGCCGGTGGCTTACGATCACCCCCATGACAAGTCCAGGGCGTGGGCCGTTCCCAGCGGAGGCGTTGGAATGGGCCCTACCCGCGGCCGGCTCGACGCTGCTCACCCTCGGTGCGCCGGCACCCTCGCTGGCGCGGTTGCTGGGAGAGGCACACCCCCTGACGGTCGTGGACAAGCGCACCGGACCGCTGCAGCGGATCGCTCCGGCCGTCCCTGCGAGGCTGGTGGCCGCTCAAGCCGAGTCGTTGCCCTTCGTCTCGGCAAACTTCGACGCCGTCTTGGTGAACCAGAACTTGCATCGCTTCGCACCCGGACTGGCACTGGCCGAGATCGCTCGCGTGCTCCGTCCCGGAGGGCGCCTCGCCGTGCTTTACACGGTGCGAGACGACTCCGTGCCCTGGGTCAAGCGGCTGATCAACATCATGCGGGGCGCCAACGCCGAGGCGATGCGGGGCGCCTACGGCATGGAGTCCATCTCGGTGGTCGAGGACTGCCGGTACTACCCGACGCTGGAGAGCCGCGACTTCCGCATGTGGGTTCCGGTTACGCGCCCGGAGTTGCTGCGCATGGTCTCGGCCGATCGCGCCGTCCAGGACCTGCCGGCGGAGGCCCGGCAGCGCCTCATTGACGATGTTGCGCTGCTCTACGACAACTCGGCCCGCCCGCCGGAGCCATTGCTGCTGCCCTATCGGATCCGCGCCTGGCGTACTCAGGTCGATCACGATGAGTTGACCGCCCCAATCACCGCCCTTGACGAAGGGCTCGCAATCAGCCTTTGATCGGCGTTGGAGCCATTAGGCTCTGGCTGAGCGCCCGCGGGCAGCGGACGCCTGACAAGGGAGTATTGCCATGGCTGTCGTCCCCAACATCAACGATGTCGTGAAAGAGATCTCCGACGACATCAAGACCATGGTCCAGGGGCACATCGAACTCGCCAAGGCCGAGATCGTACCCCAGGCCAAGAAGGTAGGCATCGGCGCCGGTCTCCTCGGCGGTGCCGGGTACTTCGGCCTCAACGCCGCGACCCTGCTCTACGTGGCCGCGTCCCTGGGCATCGGAGTCCTGTTCGGCGGGACGGTCGGCGGGGTCGCACTCGGGTTCCTGATCGTCGCCGTCGCGCTCCTGCTGTTCGCCGGACTCCTCGCCCTGATCGGCAAGGGCAACGTCGAGGCGGCCAAGAACCTGAAGCCCGAGCGCACCATCGCCGAGGCGGAGTTCACCGTCGCCGAGGTCAAGGGCGCCATCGAGCGGGGCAAGGCTTCAGTCCCCGCCACCGTGATGGACCCGCCAAGGGAATGGCCCAAGCTCACCGCCTGAGCCGCTTTCGAACCCCGCCCGACCGAAGCCGGGCGGGGTTTGTTTCGCTGTGGCCCGCACAAGACTGACCCCGAGGGGGGTGCGTTCGGGGGCCCTTCGCCCGATCGGCCGCCTCGGCATCGATCCTGTGCGTGCGGGGTCAGTCGGGCTGGGTTGCGTTGAGCCGATGGACGCGCGACTCCCAGCCCGCCAGGACGCCAGGGTCGGCGGCGGCGTGGGTGCCCAAAACGAGGTCGGCCCCCGCTTGGTCGGGTAGCCCATCGGGCAGTTCCACCGGTTCGGACGACCAGTTCGCCAGCACGAGCCACACCTGATCGCCGAGGGACCGGGTGAAGGCGAACAGCCGCTCGTGTTCGGGCGCCAGCAGCGCGAAGCGACCCTCGCGGACGATCTCGTGATCGTGCCGCAACTGAATCAGCCGCCGGTAATGATGGAACACCGAACCAGGGTCGGATTCGGCGGCCGCCGCGTTGATCTGCCGGTAATTCGGATTCGTCGCCAGCCAGGGAGTTCCGGTGGTGAAACCGCCGTTCGCCGAGTCGTCCCACTGCACGCCGGTGCGCGCGTTGTCGCGGCTCTTGGCCGACAGCGCGCGCAACAAAGGTTCGCTCGGTGCCCCGAAACCCGTAGCCAGAGCGTAGAAGTTGACCGATTCGATGTCGCGATAGTCCTCGATCGAGGTGAAGTAGGCGTTCGTCATGCCAAGCTCTTCGCCCTGGTAGATGTACGGCGTCCCGCGCATCAGGTGCAGGGTCGTTCCCAGCGTCTTCGCCGAAGCCACCCGAAACTGCTCGGAGTCGTCCCCGAAGCGGGACACCACCCGCGGCTGGTCGTGGTTGTTCCAATAAAGGGAGTTCCAGCCGGCGTCGGCCAGGCCGACTTGCCAGCGAGCGAGGTTGGCTTTGAGGTCAGGCAGGTGCAGCGGCTTGACGTCCCACTTGGACGCCAGGTCGCCGGACCCCTGATCCAGGCTCATGTGCTCGAACTGGAACACCATGCCCAACTCGCGGGAGTCGTCCGCGGTATATCGCCGCGCCTGGTCGACCGTCACCATCGGCATCTCGCCGACGGTGAACAGATCGCGCTCGGTAATGCCGACCGCCGTGTTCATCTCCTTGAGGAACTCGTGCATCCGCGGCCCGTCGGTCACCAAGCTGGCGTCGTAGGAGAGCCCGTCTGGGCTGGTCACCGGACCATCCGCCAACGGCACCGTCTTGGACACGAAGTTGATCACGTCCATGCGGAAGCCGTCGACTCCGCGGTCGACCCACCAGTTCATCATCTGGTAGACCGCCTGCCGAACATCCGGGTTTTCCCAGTTGAGGTCCGGCTGCTTGCGGCTGAACAGGTGCAGGTAGTACTCGCCGGACGCCTCGTCGTACGCCCAGCCCGGACCGGAGAAGAACGAGCCCCAGTTGGTCGGCTCCGCGCCCGGAGTGCCACCCTCACCCCCGGGCCGCGGCGGCCGCCACCAGTACCAATCGCGCTTGCCGGAGGCGGGATCGCGCGACTCGACGAACCATGGATGCTCGTCGGAGGTGTGGTTGACGACCAGGTCCATGACCAGCTTCATCCCACGCTCATGGGCACCGGCGATGAGCTCGTCCAGGTCGTTCAAGGTGCCGAACATGGGGTCGATGTCGGTGTAGTCGGCGATGTCGTAACCGTTGTCGTCCTGCGGTGAGCGGTAGACCGGCGAGAGCCAAAGGACGTCCACCCCGAGGCGACTCAGGTAGTCGAGGCGGCCGATGATTCCGCGGAGGTCACCAAAGCCATCGCCATCGCTGTCGGCGAACGATCGCGGGTAGATCTGATAGACGACGGCGCTCTTCCACCACGGTGTGCTCATGGCGCCATCATGCCGCCGCGTACACAAGGTGTGAATCCACCCGGCATATGCCGGGTCAATCAACAGCTAACGCGACCGGACCTGTCAGGGACGCCCGATCAGGAACCGCTCGGGGATCTCCGACTCCACACCGACGTCCCACGGCACCGACCAGCCCGCCAGGTCGAGGATGCCGTCGAGCAGATGCCCCGTGAAACCCCAGATATACAGGTCACCGACGGTGAACGCCGGCCCACGGTATCCCCACGGATGGACGGCGGTGCTGCGCGCGTCCGGGCGCACCAGGTCGGCCACGGCGATCTCGTGCACGCCAGCGATCTCGCGCGGGTCCGCGGCGTGGATCGCCGATGGCCTGCGCCACCAACCCACCACAGTTGCCACGTCGAACCCGCTCGCCGCGACGTGCGCCCCCGGCACGCAACCCAGGACGCGCACGCCGGTTGGATCCAGACCGATCTCCTCCTGGGCCTCGCGCAGGGCCGCGGCGACGACCGTGCCGTCGTTCGGCTCGATGGCGCCACCTGGAAAGGCGATCTGACCGGCATGGCGGCGCAGCGTCGTCGACTTCTCCACGAACACGATCCGCGGACCGCCGGCGAGCGTGTCGACCAGGACGAGCACCGCCGCGGGACGGCCCTGCCTCGCGGGCCGTCCGGTGACCAGCGCGGCCGTCGCGGGGCCGTCGGCAAGCCCACGGCGTAACTGATCGAGGACTGCCGGGAGCATCAGACCTTGACCCCGAGGTAGCGCGCCGTCAGGTCCTTGATCTGCTGCGTCGACCCGAACGCGCCCACGTGCCGATGGACGACCACGCCCTCGGCGTCCACGAAGAACGTCATCGGCGCCCCCGCGATTCGCAGGGCCGGGCCGATGGCCCGCCCCTGGTCGACGATCTGCGGGTACTTCCAACCCACGAGCTTGGCGAACTCGATCGCGTAGTCGGGACGCGGGTCGACATAGTCGATGCCCAGCATGAGCACCTTGCCGCCGGCCGCCTTCGAATACTCGGCCAAGAACGGCGATTCGTAGCGGCAGGGGCCGCACCACTGCGCCCAAACGTTGATCACCATCGGACGCCCGCGCAGCCCCGCGAGCCGCACCCGGCTGTCAGCTCCCATGCATTCCAGCGTCACGTCGGGCAGGCCGTCCGCTCGTGCCGCGACCGTGGCGTCGGACTTGGGACAGTCGGCAATGCCGGCGTCCCGGCGTGCCTGCAGCCACTTCGCGGTGGATCCGGCCGGGGTGTATTCGTCGGACGAACCCGCCCGCGGCGTCGGCCCGCTGGGCGAGCCGGCGCACCCAGCCAGGGCCAGGGCAATCGCCGCGATTCCCCCCGCCAACCGCACAACGGGCTTCATCCGCGCGGCTCCCGGACGAGCTTGGCCGCCACCACCGGGTCCGTCGGGCCCTCCCCGAATGACGGGCACAGCCGGGCCAGCGGACACACTCCGCAGGCCGGGTTGCGGGCGTGGCAGCGTCGCCGCCCGTGCCAAATGACGTTGTGTGACAGCTGCGTCCAATCACGTTTGAGGAACAGTTCCCCGACCTCGCGTTCGACATCGTCGGGCTTGGTTGCCTCCGTCCAACCGAAGCGGCGGGTCAGGCGCAGGAAGTGCGTGTCCGGGGTGATGCCGGGCACCTCGAAGGCGTTGCCGAGGACGACGTTGGCCGTCTTGCGGCCCACGCCGGGCAGAGTCACCAGGTCTTTCAAAGTGCCCGGAACAACGCCGTGGTAGCGCTCCACCAGCGCGGCACCGAGCCGGATCAGGTGCTCCGATTTGGCCCGGAAGAAGCCGGTGGGATGGATCAGCGCTTCCAGATCGGCGCGATCGGCGCCGGCGTAGGCCGCCGCGTCGGGGTATTTGGCGAAGAGGGCGGGGGTGACCAGGTTGACCCGCTTGTCAGTGGACTGCGCCGACAAGATCGTGGCGACCAACAACTCCAGCGCATTGGTGAAGTCGAGTTCGATCCGCGCCTGCGGATACAACTCGCCCAGGATGCGGTTCATGGCCCGCGCGCGCCGAACCAGCGCGGTCCGGCTGCGGTCGGGGATGGGCACGGCGGTAGCCTACCCAGCGCCGCGGACACGTCAGCGTCAAGCCGAAGGTGGCTCGTCCCGCAAGTCGTCCAGGACACTGCGCGCCACCCGCTGGTCGGTGACCAGCACGCGGCACAACCCGGAGTGCAGCGCCGCCCGGGCCACCGGCACCTTCTCATCGCCGGCCGCCACCGCGATGGACGCCTTCGACCGGCGCAGATCCTCCAGCGACAGCCCGATCGTGCGTCGCTCCAGGTCGGGATCCACCGCCTCACCCTCGGCGTTGACGAACCGCGCGAAGACGTCGCCGACAGCACCCCGGCGGCGCAGCGACTCGACGTCTCGCGGACTGAGGTAGCCGGTCGCCACGAGCACGGACGACGGCATCAGGGCGCCCAAGGAGAACACCACCGCGTCCGCACCGCGAGCTAGGTCGAGGACGCGCCTGATGGCCGCGTCAGCCGACAGCGCCGCACCCAACTGCGCGGTTTCGACGATCGCGGGCGCGGGCAGATGCACCGCCGTCCCAACGCCCTGGCGGGCCAGCTCCGAGACGACCGACGCGCTCGCCGAACGTCCGGTACGGCTCAGCCCACCGTTCGCCTGGACGACCACGACGCCTCGCGTCCACCCCGGGGGGATCTGCTCGACCAGGTCGTCCAAAGTCTGCCCCCAGGAGACGGCGAGGGTGCGCGGCTGGGGGCGGATGTCGGCCAGATACTCGGCCGCGGCCGCGGCCACCTGGCGCCGACGGCCCTCTGGACTCTCCACGGCCGGGACGACCACCGCGTCCTCAAGCCCGAAGCGGTGCCGCAGCGCCTCCTCCTCCAGGTGGCAACGGGCGCGCGGGTGCACGATCTCGATGCGGACGATGCCGGTTTGGCGCGCCTCCTCCAACAGGCGTCCGACCTTCCAGCGGGTGACATGCACCCGGGCGGCGATCTCTGCCTGGGTCAGCCCCTGCTCGTAGTAGAGCTGTGCGACCCGCAACAGGGTCCGGTCGGCGACGGGGTCGGTCCGCGGCATTCAGCCCAGCTCCGGGAGGAACAAGACCTTCGAGCTGTGGATCGTCCGGTCCCCCATCGCCTTGATGGTCTGCGCCACCTTCGACAGGGGCAACTCGTGCGTGATCATGAACTCCCACTTCAAGGCGCCGGAGTGCATCATCGCTACCGACGTCGTCCATTCGGCGCCCGGGAAGGGTGCCGAGAACGAGTTCCAGGCGCCGATGAGGTTGATCTCCAGCCGCATGAAGCGCGCCCAGTTGGCGTCGGAGATCCGGACGTCGGCGTTGGGGATCCCGATGAAGACCGCGTCGCCATGCCTGGCCGTGATCCCGACCGCCTGGTCCTCGGCGGCCGGGTGTCCGGAGCACTCGATCACGACGTCGAAGCCGCGTCCGCAGATGGCTGCCACCTCGGCCGGGGCGACGCCGTTGTCGGCCCCGGCCAAGGTGGCAAGTCGAAGCTTGTCCGGGCTGACGTCGATCGCCACCACCTCGGTGGCACCGGCGAGCCTCGCCCACTGGATGGCGAAGAGCCCGATCGGACCACCGCCGCCGATGACGGCCACGCGGTGCCCGTGGCGCAGCTTGGTGCGCCAGATGGCGTGCAAGGCGATGGCCGCCGGATCAACCATGGCGGCCGCACGCGGGTCCAGGTCGGCCGGCACTTTGAGCAGCAGCTTCGCCGGCCCGGCGACGTACTCGGCGTATGCGCCGTGACGGCGCGATCCGTAGTAGTCGTAGTCCTCGCAGAGGCTGTAGTGGCCCTGCACACACGGCGGGCACTGACCGCACGGGATCATCGGCGGGACGGTGACCAGGTCGCCGACCGCAACCTCGGTAACCCCGGGGCCGAGTTCACTCACCCAGGCCGAGAACTCGTGACCACAAACCAAAGGGAGCTTCCAGGCCCCTTTCTTGAGCATGCGCGCAAGATCTGATCCGCAGACCCCGCAGGCGGCAACCTTGAGCAGCACCTCGCCGTTGCCCGGCACAGGGACGGCGGTCTCGACCAGTTCGATGTCTCCTGGCGCGTTGAGCATGACGGCACGCATCGTCGCGTTCATCCGGCCACCCCTCTTTGAGTGCTCTTGAGCGCATGAGGTGGGCCAGCACATCGCCGGGCCTCACAACCCCATAATCACACAAAGTAGGGTATTTCTCACAAGCTTGCTGAGCAAGCGCGCGGACCCCTGTGCTCGCATGAGCACACATCGACCCCGACTAGTGCGTATTCGAGGCCCGGTCCGGGGCCACCTCCACCACGAGCTCGAGTTCGACCGGAGCGTCTAGTGGCAAGGCGGCCACACCCACCGCGCTGCGCGCATGCCGACCCGACTCGCCGAAGACCAGGCCCAGCAACTCGCTCGCCCCATTGGCCACCCCGGGTTGGCCGGTGAAGTCACGCGTGCTCGCCACGTAGACGACCACGCGGACGACCCGAGTGATCCGGTCCAAACCGCCGGCGACATCAGCCGCTGCCGCCAGCGCGTTGAGGACGGCGACGCGCGCGGCCTGCTTGGCCTCCTCGGGCGAAACCCGGTCGCCGACGCGACCCGTGGCCGTGAGGACGCCGCCGACCGTAGGCAACTGTCCCGAGGTGTAGACGAGGTCGCCCACGGCGACGGCCGGGACATAGGCCGCCAGCGGCTTCGCCACCGTTGGCAGCTCAAGCCCGAGTTCGGCCAAGCGTTGTGCGGCGCTCACGCCTGATCCGGGATCGGCCGCTTGAGGTACGCCACCAGGTTCTGCGGGTTCATCCCGGGCACGATGGCCACCAGCTCCCAGCCCTCGGATCCCCACTGATCGAGGATCTGCTTCGTCGCGTGCACCAGCAGCGGCACAGTTACGTATTCCCACTTCGTCATGAGCCAAACCCTAGTGTTCGTCGCCGCTCGGGCCACCCCCCAGTGCGCGCCCGTGGGATCGGCGGATTTGCGCTGTGCCGCCCGCAGCACCTGGCACTCAGAACCGCCCTGACCGCACCTGTCGAGCCATCCTCGACCCCCGGCCCCCCTCGTCTGGTCGCGCTCGGGCGTCCCTCGGGCGGGCAGAGCCACTGGCGATGGAAGGCCCGTGAAAACGTGCGGCGAGTCCGAGAGGCCCGCGCCATCCCCCGCCTGGCGGCGGGCGCGGCTCTCGCAATCGCCGCACGATTTCACGCCCACGCGGCCCCGCCGGACCGCGTTAGTGGGACAGCAAAGTCGCAGGACGCGGCAGCGGGGGGCGCTCGCGGGTTGTCCCCGCTCCCCGGCAACGCCCCCGGGAAGCGGGGCGGCGACTCGGGGATCCGCTGCGCCCTGCTCTTGGCCGCACTCGCCTTAGACCGCCGCAAGACGTGCACAAAAGGTGGCCGGGCCGGTTGGGTCCCGGCCGCTAGCCTGACCCCATGGCCTCGCCCGCGCCGTTGCACATCGTCTCCGGCAAGGGCGGCACCGGGAAGACAACGGTCGCGCTGGCTCTGGCCGCGGCGCTTGCCAGTCGGGGCGCCCGAGTTCTCGTCTGCGAGGTCGAGGGACGCCAGGGGCTCGCCGAGGTCGTCGGCCGCCCCCCGCTACCGATCGGAAAGGAGTCGCCCCTGTTCACGAGCGGACGGGGGCAGGTCTTCGGGCTCGCAGTGGGCGCGCGAGAGGCCCTGACGGACTATCTGGCCACTTTCCCTGGACTCGGCCTGGCGGGCGTCGTCCTGGACAAGTCCGGCCTGACCGACTTCGCCACCTCGATCGCACCGGGCCTACGCGATGTCTTGCTCTTCGGCAAGGTCTACCAAGCCGCCCGCGCCAAGGCCAAGGGAGCGGCCGGAGCGTTCGATGCCGTCGTTCTGGACGCCCCGCCGACCGGTCGAATCGCCGGCTTCCTGGGCGCCTCCAAATCGCTGATCGAGTTGGCCCCCGGATCGCCGGTCGCCGGACAGGCCGCCCGTCTCGTCGAGTTGCTCGCCGAGCCGAGCACCGTCGTCCACCTCGTGACGCTGCTTCGAGAACTCCCCGTCAACGAGACCATCGAGGCGCTCGCGGAACTGTCCGACGTCGGCGTGCGCAGCGGCGGGGTCGTCTGCAACCAGGTCCATCATCCGGTTCGACTCGCAGCGCTGCCCGATGAGCTTCGCGATCCCCGAACGGGGGCCGACTTGCCCGGTCTACTAGCGGAGTTGCTCGCGGCGATTGCTCGCACCCGGGGCGAAGACCACCAGAGGCGACTGCTGACCGAGGCAGCCGGAGCACCGTTCGCCGAGTTGCCCACCCTCGCCGAGACGATCGAAGTGCCCCAGATCCGCCAACTCGCCGAGCATTTCGGGGCGGCCAGGTCACCTCGCCCAAGCCCGGCGCGCCGTCCGAACCCCGGGCGAGCAGATCCAGTGGCCCTCGACTTGGACGGCGTCCTGCTCGACCCGCGCACGCGAGTGATCTTGTGCTGCGGCACCGGCGGCGTCGGCAAGACGTCGCTCTCCGCTGCTCTGGCGGTGCGCGCGGCCGACTCTGGTCGCCGCGTCGTCGCGCTCACGATCGATCCGGCCAAGCGCCTCGCCGACGCCCTCGGCCTGGACGAACTTTCGCACGAGCCGCGCGCGATCGCCGGGATCACCGGCAACGGGAGCCTCGACGCGATGATGCTCGACACCAAACACGCGTTCGACGCGGCGATCCTGCGCATGACGTCGCCCGATCGGGCGGCTCAGATCATCGAGAACCCTTTCTACCGGACGCTGTCGGAGTCTTTCGCAGGGACGACCGAGTACCTCGCCATGGAGCGCCTGGCTGACCTACTGGAGTCGGATCGGCACTGGGACCTGATCGTCGTAGACACCCCGCCCTCGCGCTCGGCCCTCGATTTCCTGGACGCCCCCAAGCGCTTGACCGCCCTACTGGACGGGCGATTGCTGGCGCTCTTGACGCCGCCGGCAAGGGGTCCCCTGCGCGCGCTCGGGGTCGGCGCGAACCTGATCGCCAGCGGGGTCGCCCGCCTCATCGGCGGGACGGCCCTGGCCGACCTGGGGGCCTTCGTCTCGGCATTCGAGTCGGTGCTGGGCGGTTTCGCCCGCCGCTCGGAGGCCACTCGGGCGACGCTGGCCACGGAGGCGGCCGCATTCTTTGTGATCGCGACTCCGCAGCGTCCGGCCTTAAGGGAGGCGCACTTTTTCGCGAATCGCCTCGCAAGTGAACACATGCCGCTTCGGGGGCTGATCGTCAATCGGTGCACCGAAGCGCTAAGCAAACTCGATCAAGATCAGACAAAGCGATTAGCGTCGGAATTGCCTTCCGATTCGGTCAGGTCCGCGGCCGCCGCGGAGCACCTTCGGCTGCTCGCCGCACGCCACCTCGAACGGCGGTTGATCGCCGCCGAACTGCCGACGAACCTGTCCGTGCCTCTGGGCCTCCTCGGCCAGCTCGGCGGGGAGCTCGCCGACCTGGGCTCACTGCGGCTGGCGGCTGCGCTCCTTGCCGCACAGCACACGGCTCCAGGATTCGATGTCGGAGCGCTGCCGCAGTAGCTGACGACGCTCGCGCTCGGTCATGCCTCCCCAGACGCCCCACTCGATCCGGTTATCGAGAGCCTCCGCCAGGCACTGGAAGCGAACGGGGCAGCCGAAGCAGACGGTTCGCGCACGTTTCTGGTCCGCGCCCTCCGGGAACAACTCGTCGTACATACCCCGACACTTGGCTTGCAACGTCCATTCGTCTGCGAATGTCTTCAAAACCTTTTCCCTCCGGTCCAGCTACGTCGGTTTCCCAGGGCGTTTCGCGAGTAAGAAAGAATTCAAATCTGCCAACGCGCCCTAGTGTCGTGCTCAAGGGACACGGTTGGCAAGCGCTTGGCTCATCAGATTGGTCACGTACCCTTGGCCGCATGCGTATGCCTGGGCGTGGAAGCAAGCTCCAGCTGCCTCAGATGGGACGACGCCTGTACTCCGGGATCATGTTCCTCCTGGTCAGCGTGATCGGCGGCGTCCTCGTCGCGGGGATCGTCGTCCCCGGTGCGGGGATGGCCAGCGCCGCCACCAAGGTCGGCACCGACACCTTGTCGAGCCTTCCAGAAGAACTTGAGACTCCGCCTCAGTCTGAGCGTTCCCGGGTGCTGCTGGCCGATGGCAGCGTCCTCACCTACTTCTTCGACGAGAACCGGCTCTATGTTCCGCTGAAGGACATCGCCCCGGTCATGCGCACCGCGCAGATCGCGATTGAGGACGATCGCTTTTACCAGCACGGCGCCCTGGACCTGCGCGGCACCATGCGAGCGCTGCTGATGAATGTGAAGGGTGGCGGCCAGGGTGGCTCGACCCTCACCCAGCAGTACGTCAAGCTCGTCCAGGTCGAGGCGGCCGCGGCCAAGGGTGACACCGAAGGCGTGCAGAAGGCGCAGGAGCGCACGCTGGCTCGCAAGATCCAGGAACTGCGCTACGCGGTGGCCGTCGAACAGAAGCTGACGAAGGACCAGATCCTCGAGCGCTACCTGAACATCGCCTACTACGGCGACGGCGCATACGGCGTCGAGGCCGCCGCCCACCACTACTTCAACATCAAAGCCAGCCAGTTGAACCTGGCGCAGGCGTCCCTGCTGGCGGGGCTCGTCCAAAACCCGGTGACCACCGACCCGGTGAACAACCCCCGCTCGGCGATGGAGCGTCGCGCCATCGTGTTGGCCCGGATGGCTGAGCTGAATCTGATCACCCCGCAAGAGGCCGCGGCTGCCAAGGCCGTCCCCTTCGACAAGTCGAAGGTGCAGCGTCCGGTGCGCGGGTGCGCGAGCAGCCGCTACCCGTTCCTCTGCGACTACGTCGAGAAGACCCTGCTCAACACCCCGAGCCTGGGCAAGGACAAGCAGAGTCGCAAGAACCTGCTCTACCGCGGCGGCCTGACGATCCAGACGATGATCGACCCGAAGACGCAGGACGCCGCCGAGAAGGCCGTGACCAACTACGTCAACCCGAAGGACCCGGTCATCGCCACGGTGAACCTGATCCAGCCGGGGACCGGCCTGATCATCGCGATGGCGCAGAATCGCCCGCAGATGGGCACCAAGCCGGGGCAGACGTACTACAACTACAACGTCAGTCGCTCGATGGGCGGCGCCGAGGGCTACCAGGCCGGCTCCACCTTCAAGGCGTTCACCATGGCCGCCGCGCTGGAGGCCGGCATCACCCCGTACCGGCGCTACAACTCGCCGCCGAAGATGGACTTCACCGGCCGCTACTTCACGTCCTGCTCGGGACGGTTCCGTTCGTCTGAGTTCCCGGTGAAGAACGTCAGCCCGTCGGGCCGGTTCAACATGCTCCAAGCGGCCCAGTACTCGGTGAACACCTACTTCGTGCAGTTGGCTGAGGACGTGAGCCTGTGCGCGGCCACGAAGATGGCCGACCGGGTGGGCGTCGAGTTGGCCATGGGCGGCACCCTGCAGGCCAAGTACAACGAGATTCCGTCGTTCACGCTGGGGACGGCCGAGGTCACCCCGCTGTCGATGGCCGAGGCGTACGCCACCTTCGCCGCGCGCGGCAAGCACTGTGAGCCGATCATCATCAAGTCGGTGAAGACCCGCGACAACAAGTCGCTCGCGGTGCCCAACGGCAACTGCCAGCAGGTGATGGATCAGGGCATCGCCGACACCATGAACCTGCTGCTGAGCCAGCCGTTCAAGGACGGCGGCACGTTGCAGAACGCGTGGCTGTCGGGGGTCGAGTCCCAGGCCGGCAAGACCGGCACCATCGACGGCCAGGCCGCCATCTGGACCGTCGGTTACACCCCTGAGCTCGCCGGCGCCGCGATGATCGCCGTCGACAAGACCAACCCGTTCTGGCGCGGCCGGTCCAAGAGCGTCGGCGACCTCTACCTGCCCGCCAGTGGCACGTACCTGTCCGGCTCGTCGGGCGGCAATGCCGGCCGCTACCTGTGGCGCCCCGCCATGCAGGTCGGGCTGCAGGGACGTCCGGCGACCTCGTTCGTCTACCCGCCGGAAAGCGTGCTGGAAGGCAAGAAGGTGCGGGTGCCGGATTGCTCCGGGCTGGGCTACGAGGGCTGCGTCAACGCGGTGGCTGCGGCCGGGTTCAACCCGTACCGCGAGTACGAGTACAGCGGCTACGAGGCGGGGACGTTCCTCGGCTACACCTACCCCGGCGGTGGCAGCATGGCGTCCATGGGTAGCGACGTGGCCATCGTGGTTTCTGCCGGACCGCGGCCGAAACCGAAGCCGCCGACCAAGAAGGCAACCAAGCCGACGACGACGAAACCCACCACGACGAAGACGACCAAGAAGGCATGATCAAACGAGTGCTGGGCGGCCTGGCGGCCGTCGGGGCGGCCTGCGTCGCCTACGGAGTGGCGATCGAGCGCAACGCGTTCAAGCTGCGCCGTTTCGAGGCGCCGCTGCTGCCCCCCGGCAGCCCGGATGTCCGGGTCTTGCACATCTCGGACATCCACCTGATGGCCCGGCAGCGGCGCAGGCAGAGCTTCCTGCGCTGCCTGCAGGGGTTGGAGCCTGATCTGGTGGTCAACACCGGCGACAACTGGTCGCAAGCCGAGGCGCTGGATCCGCTGATCGATTCTCTTGGCCGGCTGCTGGACGTCCCCGGGGTGTTCGTCTTCGGGTCGAACGACTACCGGGCGCCCAAGCCGATGAACCCGCTGGGCTACTTGTGGGGACGAAAGCCCCGGCCCGACCACTCCTTCGGCTCCCTGCCCTGGCAGGAGTTGCGGGCCCGCTTCACCGAGCGTGGCTGGATCGATCTGGACCACCAGCGCGCCGAACTCGAGATCGCCGGGCTCAAGTTCGCCTTCCGCGGCACCGACGACGCGCACCTGAAGCGGGACCGCTACGAAGAGGTTGCCGGACCGGCCGACCCGACCGCCGCGCTGAACGTCGGCGTCACCCACGCGCCTTACCTGCGCCTGCTGGACGCCATGACCTGCGATGGCCTGGACCTGATCTTCGCCGGCCACACCCACGGTGGCCAGGTGTGCGTCCCCGGCTATGGCGCGCTGGTCACGAACTGTGACCTGGAGCCGGCCCGCGTCAAGGGGCTGTCGTCCCATGCGGCGTGCGGACGGACGGCCGCGCTGCAGGTGTCCGCCGGTATCGGGACGTCCCCGTACGCCCCCTTCCGCTTCGCCTGCCGCCCGGAGGCGACGCTGTTGACCCTGACCGCCAAGGCCTAGGCGGTCCGGCCGCACCTTTCGGCCTGCTCATTCGGCATGCTCAAGTGCGACCCTGGTCGGCACCGTCGCCAGAGCCACGATTTCGGCACTCGATCTGTCCATTGCCGCGTCGACCACGAGCAGTGTCGAACGGTCCGACCACATGCTCGCCGCCGACCCCGTCCGCAACGACAACCGATGTGATCGCAACTCACCGCATGGGCTAGACTCTCCGATGGCTCGCAGGCGACTGCGGCTTCGGGGTGTGGCGCAGCTTGGTAGCGCGCATCGTTCGGGACGATGAGGTCGCAGGTTCAAATCCTGTCACCCCGACCAGTTGGCTCCTCGGCTCTGACCTGTGGAACGCGGTCAGGGCCCACGGCGAACTCAAGTGCACCCGCTCACGTCTAGGCGTCCGCGGGGACCAGCGCGCAGCCGTCCGGGTCGAGGGCTACGTGGACCCGGTCGTCCTGGGCGCGCTCCTCGGAGCGCACCTCGGCGCGCTGACCGTCGGGCAGACGGACGCTGATCTCGACGTGACCGCGACGGACGTGCTGATCGAGGACGTCGACCTCGGCGCCGCCGGCCTCCAGGACGAGGCCGGTCGGCCCGATGCCCACGAGGACCTCCGCGTCGGGGAGGTCGTCCGCGGGAATGACTCCCAGCGCGGTCACCACGCCGCCCCCGTTTCGCTGGGCCACCAGGAACGGCCCGTAGCCGAGGAACTCGGCGACCGCACGGCTGACGGGCCGGCGCCACAGCTCGTCCTGCCTCCCGATCTGCAGCAGCCGGCCGTTCTCCAAGACGGCGATCCGGTCGGCGACGTTGAACGCCTCGTCCTGGTCGTGGGTGACGTAGATCGCGGTCGTGTGGGTGGTCTTCAGCCCGGTGCGCAGGACGTCCACGAGACGCTCGCGCAGCGCCCGGTCGAGGGCGGACAAGGGCTCGTCCAGCAGCAGCAGCTTGGGCGCCGGCGCCAGCGAGCGCGCCAAGGCCACCCGTTGCGCCTGGCCGCCGGACAAGGACGCCACCGAGCGGGGTCCGTAGCCCGGGAGCCCGACCAGCTCAAGTAGTTCCTCGACGCGGCGCGCGCGCTCGGCCCGCGGTTGGCGAAACAGCCCGTAGGCGACGTTGCCGGCGACGCTGAGGTGCGGGAAGAGCTGCCCCTCCTGGAACATCAGCCCGAAGCCGCGCTTGTGCACGGGCACCGAGCCGAGATCGACGCCGTCCCAGCGCAGCGTGCCGCCGACCAGCGGCTCCAGGCCGGCGACGGCCCGCAGCAGCGACGACTTGCCCGAGCCGGACGCCCCGAGCAGCGCCACGACCTCCCCCGGCGAGACGTCGAGGCTGACGCCATCGACGGCCACCGTCGTCCCGTATCGAACGACGGCGTCGCGTACCGCCAGACCGCTCACCATGCCGTTGCCTCCTTGGGTCGCAGCGCCTCGGCCACGGCCATCACGGCGCCCGTGACGAGCGCCAGGATCACGGCCGCCGCCATCGCCATGCCGAAATTGTCGGTCCCCGGACGTCCGATCAGGCGGAAGATCACCACGGGCAGCGTCGGTTGGTCGGGGCGGGCCAAAAACGAGGTGGCGCCGAACTCGCCGAGTGAGACGGTGAACGCGAAGCCGATCGCCAGCCCGAGCCCGCGGAGCACGAACGGGACGTCGATCGTCCCCAGCACGCGACCCGGGGACGCCCCCAGCGTGGCCGCAGCCTCACGCATCCGCGGGTCGATCGCACGCAACACCGGAAGCAACGTGCGAACGACCATCGGGAGCGCCACGACCGCCTGGGCGATGGGGATGAGCACGATGGACGAGCGCAGGTCCAGCGGCGGACGGTTCAGCGTGATCAGGAACCCGAAACCGACCGTGACCGCCGAAACCCCTAGCGGGAGCATGAACAGCGAGTCGAACAGCGACTGCCAGCGGCGTCCCGGAGCCGACGCCGGGCGCCGCGACAGCACGAGGCTCACCAGCAGCCCCAGCGCGACGGCGAGCCAGGTGGCGTCCACGGCGACGCGCAGCGAGTTACCGACCGCAGCCCACACAGGCACGCTCAGGGTCGGCCCGCCGGTGGTGGCCAGCAGCGCGTAGTTGCGCCAGCCCACCCCCTCGCTCGACACGAACGACCTCGCCACCAGCGTCACCATCGGCGCCAGCAGCAGGCCGAGGACGACGGCGGCCGTGACCGCCGCCGACGCCCAGTCGCGCCGCCAGGAGAACGGCAGTCCGATGAAGTCGGGACGAAGGCGCAGCGTCCGCTCCTGGCGGGCCCTGGTCCAGTTGGCCACCCAGAGGCAGGCGGTGATGACGACCAGTTGGACGATCGACAGCGCGGCCGCGGCGGGCAGGTCGAGCAACTGGGTGGTCTGGTACCAGATCTCCGTCTCGATCGTCCCGAAGCGGACGCCGCCGAGCACCATCACGACACCGAACGCCGAGGCGCAGAAAAGGAAGACCAGCGCCGATCCGGACGCGATCGCGGGGGCCAGAGCGGGCAAGGTGACCGTCCAGAACGCACGCGCGCCGCTCGCTCCCAGCGCCCGCGCAGCCTCGGCTGCGCGCGGGTCGAGGCGAGCCCACATGCCGCCGACCGTGCGCACGATCACGGAGTAGTTGAAGAACACCAGGGCGGCGACGATCCCGGCGAAGGATTCGTCCAGGCCCAGGAAGCCAAGAGGCCCGCTCTCGGCCAGCAGCGAGCGGAAGGCGACGCCGACAACCACCGTGGGCAGCACGAACGGGATCGTCACGAGCGCGCGCACGGCCGTCCGGCCGGGAAAGCGGCACCGGTAGAGCAAGTAGGCGCCCGGCAGGCCGAGGGTGACGCACACCGACGTCCCGATCAGGGCCTGGCCGAGGGTAAGGCCGATGATCCGCCAGGTCCGCGGCGCGGACATGATCCGCTCGAAGCCGGCCAGGGAGAAGGCGCCGGCGGGGAAGAACCCCCGGACGACGAGTGCCGCCGCGGGCCAGGCGAAGAACACGCCGAGGAACACCAACGGGACGCCCGCGGCCAGCGTCCAGGCAAGGACGCGCAGGCCGGGCACCCGCACAGGCGCCCGGCCAGCGGTCGGGGTCAGGCTCAACCGATCACCACGGCCGTCCAGGCCGAGATCCACGCCTCACGACGATCACCGATCGTGGTCGGGTCGACCTTGATCGGGTTGGGCGACAGCGGCGCGTTGGTCTGCCACTCCTTGGGCAGCGCGATCGCCCGGTTCACCGGGTACATGTACATCTGGCCGGGGATGTCGGCCTGGACGGCGTCCGAAAGCATGAAGTCGATGAACTTGCGGGCACCCACCTCGTTCTTCGCGCCCTTGATCACAGCGGCATACTCGACCTGCCGGAAGCAGGTCTGCAGCAGCGCGCCGGTGCGCGACTTGGTCGACCCCTTCGGAATCTCGGCGCTCGGCGAGGTCGAGTACGACACGACGATCGGACGGGCACCCTTGCCGGACGACCCGGAGAAGTCGACGGTGTAGGCCTCGGTCCAGCCCTTGACGACCTTCACGCCGTTGGCCTTGAGCGCCTTCCAGTAGTCGAGGTAGCCCTGCTCGCCCTTGGCGCCGACGGTCGCGATCAAGAAGGCGAGCCCCGGCGATGACGAAGCCGCGTTCTCAACCACGAGGAGGTTCTTGTAGGCGGGCTTGGTGAGGTCGTCCAAGGTGACCGGCTCGGCGACCTTGTGGGAGGTGAACCACTCGTGGTCGACGTTGAGGCAGACATCGCCGAAGTCGATGGGCGTGAGCAGGCCTTTGTCGTCGGCCTTCAGGTTGGCGGCGCTGGCGGGCAGCTTCGGCGAGTCGTAGCTGACCGTGACGCCCGCCTTGATCACGCGCCCGGCGAAGGTGTTGTCGACGCCGAAGACGACATCGCCGAGCGGGGAATCCTTGGACAAGATCAACTGGTTGACGACCACCCCGGCGTCGCCCGGAGCGACGAACTTCACCTCGTAGCCGGTTTCCGACCTGAACTTGTTGAGGAGCGCCTCGCTCACGTTGAACGAGTCGTGAGTGACTACCGTCAACGTCTTCGATTCCGTCGCAGCGGTGCTGCCGCTCGTCGGCGTCGCGCCGGTTCCGGACGCGCTGCAGGCGGCCAGGGCCAGCGTCGCCACGCCGGCCAGGGCTAGGCGCGCGTGGGCGGCAAACCGTGTGAACTTTGTGGACAACTCAGTCTCCTCCGCCTTGGAGGGCCCGGCCCGACGGCCGGGGAGATTCCCGACTCCCTACGCCGGTGCTAGCCGGGTCAGGTTCGAGGGTCTGCGACGCATCGCACTCTCAGCGCCGTCCGGCGCTCCCCTGTCTTGGGTCGAAACATAGCACCGTGGTTCGCGCGCACCGCGGGGTCCGAGTGGGCCGAACCTGCAACATGTGAAAACGTGCGGCACTTGGGTCCGCGTGCACGCCAAATCGCCTTGGTCGACCATCAGCTCGGCAGAGGCGCCGCACGATTCCACCGATTTGCGGCCTGTCCCCGGATCCACGCGCCCTCCGGCGGAAGCTGCCGCCGTCGAGCGCGGAGCACGGCCTAGGCGAAGGTGCGGCAGATGCAACCACCGTTGTCCGCGAGGTTGAGGACGGTGGCCTCCGCGGGCGGCTCGAAGGCCTCCGAGGCGCTGCCGATCACCGAACGAGTCCGAATCTCGCGCGCGCCGCCGCGCACGAAGCGCTGCAGACCCCCGGCGCCCGCGTAGCGCGTCTCCTCGCGAACCACCGGCTCGCCGGCGAGATCGATCGACACGACGGACTTGAGCCGCCCGCCGGCCTCGCCGTGGCGTCCCAGGACGATCCGCTCGTCGATGTCGAGGCCCGCACCCGCGTCCAACTCGGCGGTGAACACCCGCCGGACCTCGGCGCCGTCGCTGACGACGAACGGCTCGGTTCGCCACCTCAGGACGCTCGCCGCGCCCACCCGGGCGCTCGTCCTCCAGGACGCGGGCCGCCCGCGTCCGTGGTAGGCGACGGTGGCGGCGATGTCGATCAGCTCGAGGGTCAGCCCGGCGTCGACCACGATCTCGAGCCGGACGTCGTCCCCGCCGAGCAGCGTGGCGACCGTGTTCAGCAGCGCGACGCGCAGCAGGTCCGGCCCGACCCCGACCACCCGGCCCGTGATGGTCTCGGCGCTCAGCAACAGCCTTGGCCGTCCCTGGACGTCTCGAACCGCCTCGATCCGGGCGCCGCGGACGTCCTCAGTGATGGTGATCCTGCGGGTGATCGTGGGTGTGCGGGCCCAGCCCGTCGTGCGAGTGCGGCTCCTCGCCGGCGTGGAAGTGCGGCGCCATCGGGCCGGGGTCCACCGGCTGGTGCTCGCCTCCCCGGTAGCTGTCCAGCGTCGTCCGCACCCAGTCGCACAGCGCCGCAACGGACGCCTCGTCCGAACGCGACAGCGCGACCACCGGCGCGCCGCCGCGCACCTGCCTCCCCTGCCGGGCCATGAGGCCGGCGTCCACCCCGACGTAGGGCGCGAGGTCGGTCTTGTTGATCACGAGCAGGTCGGCGCGCGCGATCCCCGGGCCGCCCTTGCGGACGACGTCCCCGCCGCCTGCGACGTCCAGGACGAAGATCTGGGCGTCCACCAGCGCCGGGGAGAAGGTGGCCGTCAGGTTGTCGCCGCCGGACTCGACCATGACGATGTCGACCGGGGCGAAGTCGGCCTCGATCTGCTCGACTGCGACCAGGTTCATCGTGACGTCGTCGCGAATCGCCGTGTGTGGGCAGGCACCCGTCTCGACGGCGCGGATGCGCTCCGGGTCGAGGACGCCGGCCGCCTTCAGCATGCGGGCGTCCTCGTCGGTGTAGATGTCGTTGGTCACGACGGCAAGGGACAACTCGTCCCCGAGCGCGCGGCACAGCAGCCCGATCAGGGACGTCTTCCCGGTGCCGACAGGGCCGGCCACCCCCAATCGCAGGGCACGGGTTTCAGGCACTGAACAACCTCCGGTTCGATTCGGCATGTTGGTGCGCCCAGCTGTCGAGCATGGGCATGGACGGACAAGGTATGTCGGCCGCGCAGTCCACTGAGGCGGCGGCCACGGCGACTGCTTCGGCGATCGGGTGGACGCCGAGCGCCCACTCCACCGTGATCGCTGGGTCCAACGGCAGCAGCTTCAGCGCCGCCGATGTGATGGTCTGGATCTCGTCGTGGACGAGCACCCGGGCCAGCTCGAGCGGGTCAAGCCCAAGTTCGGTCGCCACCCCGGCGATCGCCATGGGACGACAGGCTGGCACCGCGCCCACCGCCGCCGCCGACGCCGAACCGGGCCAACGCCGACGCAACAGCCGCAAATAGCCCTGCGCCGCCTGCTCCGCTGCCCGGCGCTGCACGTGACTGGGCGTCCGCGCCGCCCAGTGGCGATACACCTCGGCCAGGTCTGCACCGGCGCGAAGCTCGCGGAGCGTCACGCACGCGGCCGCGGCGTCCACGGTGGCGATACTGCGCAGCCGGGCCTCGAGATAGGCGGGGACGTCCCTGGCGCCGAGGCCCGCCAGGACGGCCGGCTCCAGACCGGCCGACTGCGTGTGCCCGCCGACCGGCAGGCGGGCGTCCCCGAGCAGCAGCGCCGCCAGAGCGACGCTCACGCCCGCCCCTGACAATGCCGAACGCAAACAGCCACCGATCTCAGAACAGGTTGTACAGCTGGGTCAGCGGCAGCTTGGCCGCCGGGGCGGGCTCGACCAAGTCGCCGTCGATCTTGATCGCGAAGGTCTCGGGGTCGATGTCGATCCGCGGCAGCGCATCGTTGTTGACCATGTCGGCCTTGGTCACCCCGCGAGTCGAACCGACGGCGAGCAGCTTGCGATCCAGGCCGAGGCGACCGGCGAGCCCGTCGTCCAGGGCCGCCTGCGCGACGAACGCGACCGACGTCCGCGCCGCCTCCTGGGCCACCAGCGCCGGACGCATCAGCACCGGCTGCGGGGTGGGGATGGACGCGTTCGGGTCGCCGAGAGCCGCCCACGCGATCGCCCCGGACTTCAGCACCACCGCCGGCCGGATACCGAAGAACTTCGGCTCCCACAACACGAGGTCGGCCAGCTTCCCGGGCTCGACCGAACCGATCACGTAGTCGATCCCGTGCGCCACCGCCGGGTTGATCGTGTACTTGGCAACGTAGCGCCGGGCGCGCAGGTTGTCGGCGGGCAGGCCGCCGCCCAGGTCGCCGCGACGGGCCTTCATGGCGTGCGCGACCTGCCACGTCCGCGTGATCACCTCGCCGATCCGTCCCATCGCCTGGGCGTCGGACGACGTCATCGACAGCGCGCCCATGTCGTGCAGGACGTCCTCGGCGGCGATGGTCGTGGCCCGGATGCGGGATTCCGCGAAGGCCAGATCCTCCGGGACGGCCGGGTTGAGGTGGTGACAGACCATCAGCATGTCGAGGTGCTCGGCGACGGTGTTGACCGTGTGCGGCAGCGTCGGGTTGGTCGACCCGGGCAGGACGTTGGGCAGCCCCGCGATGGACATGATGTCCGGCGCGTGCCCGCCGCCCGCGCCCTCGGTGTGGAAGGCGTGGATCGACCGGCCGCCGATCGCCGCGATGGTCGATTGGACGTAGCCGGCTTCGTTGAGACTGTCGCTGTGCAGCGCGCACTGCAGCCCGTACTCGTCCGCGGCGCGCAGCGCGGCGTCGATCGCGGCGGGGGTCGAGCCCCAGTCCTCGTGCAGCTTGTAGGCGCCGGCCCCGGCCAGCGCCTGCTCGGCGAGCCCTTCGGCGCTGACCGTGTTGCCCTTGCCCATCAGCAGCAGGTTCACCGGCAGGTGGTCCAGCCCGCGCAGCACGGACGCCAGGTGCCACGAACCCGGCGTAACGGTCGTCGCCTTCGACCCTTCGGACGGCCCGGTGCCGCCGCCGCCGAGCGTGGTCAGGCCCGCGGCCAACGCCTCGTGCGCCTGGCTGGTCGACAGGAAGTGCACGTGCATGTCGATGCCGCCCGCGGTGAGGATCTTCCCCTCGCCGGAAATCACGTCGGTGCTCGGCCCGATCTCCATTCCGGGCGTGACGCCGTCGGCCATGTCGGGGTTGCCCGAGCGGCCCAGCGCGACGATCCGGCCGTCCCGAAGACCGACGTCGGCGCGGACGATCCCCCAGTGGTCGAGCACGATGGCGTTGGTGATCACGGTGTCCAGGGCGCCGCCGGCCCGGGTTTGACTGCCTTGGGCCATCGATTCCCGGATCGACTTGCCGCCGCCGAAGACCGCCTCCTCGCCGCCGCAGGTGAGGTCGTCCTCGATCTCGATCCACAGGTCGGTGTCGCCGAGGCGCACCTGGTCCCCGGCGGTCGGGCCGTACAGGGCCGCGTAGCGGTCGCGGGTCAGCTCAGCCATTGTTGGTTCCTCCCACGAAGGCCTGCGAGTCGTCCTTGATCTGGATCCCGGGGACGCGCTGGGCGCCGCCGATCCGGACCGCCTCGACGTCGCGCGCTACGCCCGGTTCGAAGCGGACGGACGTCCCCGACGGGATGTCCAGCCGGAAGCCCCACGTTGCCGCCCGGTCGAAGGCCAGCGCAGAGTTGGTGTCGGGCAGGTGGATGTGCGATCCGATCTGGACGGGCCGGTCGCCGGTGTTCTCGATCCGCAGTGCGATCCGGTCGCCCTCGTCGCGGACGTTGATCTCGATCGTCCCGGCGGCGGTGCGGATCTCGCCGGGGGCGTCCTGCCCGTGCCCGAGGGGATGATGCAGCGTGACCAGCTTGCGGCCGTCGGGGAAGGTGGCCTCGACCTGGACGTCGTAGAGCATCCCGGGCACCTCGGGCAGTACCTGATCGGAGCTGAGGACCGTGCTTCCCTGCGCCATCAATTGCTCCACGGACGCACCCTCGCGCGCCCGCTCGATCACCCACGTGCTCAGCAGCGCGACGGTCTCGGGGTAGTTCAGCAGGACGCCCCGAGACAGCCGGTCGCGGGCGATCATCCCGGCCACCGCCATCAGCAGCTTCTCGGTTTCGGAGGGAAACAGATGCACCGGCTTTCCTTTCGGCCTTGGCCCGCCGGCCGAGCCGAGGAGCGCGTAGCGCGACCCTAGGACCTCGCGCGCGCCCGCGATAATCGTTCCACTCTGCGGCCCGCCCACCGGGATCGCGAAGGAGGGTCCCGCGGTCCCTACGCCCGGGTGGCCCCAAGGCGGCGCGTCCGCAGCCAGGACGCCAGCGCGCCCAGCCCGATCAGCGCCATCAGGCCGGCCAACGCGAACCCGGCCCAGGACAGGTCGAGGCCGTTGAGCCAGCCCACCGCTCCGCCATGGACGCCGAACACCGCCTCCAGCACGCCCGAGAAGGCCAGCGCCGCCACCAGCAGGCCCGAGCAGATCGACACCCCCGTGATCACCAGGTTGAACGTGATCCGTCGGGCCGCGTCGGCCACAGCGTGTTCGTACATCTTGAGCATCATCACGCCATTGGTGGTGTCGCCAA
>JBDHZK010000005.1:0-46615 GCA_039811865.1 Propionicicella sp.
GGAGGCCGACCATGGCGTCCGAGCGTTGGCCACTGTGTCGAGATTGGTCGAGCCCGGGGGGAGCGCTGAGTAGCGTTGGAGAGACGGAAGGGGTCGCGCGTGGCGAAGCGTCGTTGGTTCCGAGGGATTGTGATCACCCCTAACGAGGAGATCGCGGACGGCATCGTCGCGATCGAAGGCGACACGATCGCGTGGGTGGGGCCGGTCGGCGCCGCATCGTCGGCGGGCTGGGATCCTGCTGGGGCCGAGCGCCTGACCCCCGGGCATCGGCTTCTTCCCGGCCTCGTCGACGTCCATTGCCACGGTGGCGGAGGTGTCAGCTTCCCCGATGCCAGCGACCGGGACGATGCCTTGGCCGGCGTGCTGGAGCATCGGCGCAACGGCACCACCTCGCTGGTCGCCAGCCTGGTCACCGCGCCGCGCAAGGCCCTGCTGAAGCAGACCAAGTTGCTAGCCCAACTGGCCGAAGAGGGTGAACTGGCCGGGATCCATGTGGAGGGACCGTTCCTCTCGGATCGCCGGCTCGGCGCTCAGGACGGCAGCGCGCTCGCCCCGGCCGACCCGGGACTGGTCGTCGAACTAGGGGAGGCGGCCGGTGGGCATCTCGTGAGCATGACCTTGGCGCCGGAGGTCAAAGGGGCCGTCGACGCCTGTCTTGCTCTCGTCGTCGCCGGAGCCGTTCCGTCGTTCGGGCACACCGATGCCAACGGCAAGCAGGTAAAGGCGGTGATCAAAGCCTCGCTGAAGGCGCTTGAGGCGGCCGGCAAGAAGGGCCGGTCCTCGCGCCCGACCGTCACTCATCTCTTCAACGGCATGACGCCACTGCATCACCGCGCCGAAGGCCCGATCCCGGAACTGTTGGCAGCGGCCCGCTCCGGGCGCGTGGTCGTCGAACTCGTCTCCGACGGCGTCCATCTCGACCCGGACTTGGTCGCGAGCATGTTCGGATTGTTGGGCCGCGAGAACATCATGCTCGTCACCGATGCCGTCGGTGCCGCCGGGATGCCCGACGGGCAGTACGTCCTTGGCGGGCGAGAGGTCCGCGTGGCCGCGGGGGTTGCGCGGATGGCCGAATCCGGCAACCTCGCCGGCGGCACGAAGTTCCTGCTGGACGTGGTCCGGGTCACGATCGCGGCCGGCGTCCCGGTGACGGATGCGGTTTTCGCCGCCAGCGTCACGCCCGCTCAGATGCTCGGCGACCGGCGGCTAGGGCGCCTGGCCGCCGGCTGCCGTGCTGACCTGATCTTGGTAGATCGCCAGCTCCGGCCAACCAAGGTGGTCCGAGCCGGTCAAACGGTGCGGGGCGCATCGGGGTAGCCGCAAGCGGTTCCGCGTGCGGGACGCGCCGGCCGATCGCCATCAGTCCCTCAGGCCTCGGCCAGCGCCTGCGTGGGTGCGGCCCGAGCGGCGCGGCGTCCCGGCAGGACGGACGCCAGTGCCCCAGCGACGACCGTCGCCGCCACGGTGGCGAGTGTGAGGGGCCAGTCCATCGTGAACAGCACGGCTTCACGGCCGAGTTGGTGAATCAAAGCGGCTGAGCCCAGCCACCCGAAGAAGACTCCGGCGGCCGCGCCGACGACCACCCCGACCAAGGCCAACGCCAGCGCCTCAGCCGCCAACATCCAGCGCAAATGCGAGCGTTGCAGGCCGAGGGCCCGCAGCAGCGCAGACTCACGGGCCCGTTCCAGAACGGACAAGCCAAGAGTGTTGCCGACGCCCAGCACAGCGATCAGGACGGCTACCCCAAGCAGGCCCATCGTGATCGCGAGGAGCTGATTCATCACGTCCTCGAGGGCACTCGCCTCGACGGCCGCGCCCTGAATCTGTAGCGGCCGCGTCCCGATCGCCTCACGGACCGCCTTGATCGTCTTGGCGCTTTCGGAGCGATTTGGAACCGACAGCCAGACGTCGGTCACACCCTGGGCGCCGAAGACGGCCGCGAACGTCTTCTCGCTGAGCAGGCCGCATTCGGAGTTGGCCAGGTAGGAACTCCGAAACGCCAGGGTCTGTGACCCCAGTGGACCTTTGATGGTCACCTTGGAGCGGGCCGGCAGCGACGCCGCGATCTGCGGGCTGACCAGGACGGTGTCGTTCGGGATGGCCTCCACCGCGGTCGGGAGGACCCGAGCCAGGTCGGGGGTCGCGGCCAGCGCGCGGATCGGCCAGAGCTCGCCGTTGGGCGCCTTCAGTTCCGTGGGCGCCCCTCGCAGCTCCACCGCGGCCGCCACCCCCGGGGCTAGCGAAAGGCGGTCGTAGACCTCACCGACGCCCTGGCCACTGACTGCGACGTCGACCGGGAAACGCTGGTCCAGGGCGAGCAGCATCGACGCCTTCGACGTCGCCGTGCCCACCTGCAGCGTGACCACCAGACCGACGGCGAGCATGAGCGCCGTCACCGTCGCCGCGGCGCGTCCCGGATTGCGGCGACAGTTGGCGACCGCCATGCGCACGACCGGGCCGCCGCGGGTGCTGAAGTGGCTCAGGCCCGCGAGCAGCACCGGGACGAACAGCGGCGACCCGGCCAGGACGCCGATGGAGATCAGTGCCCCGGCTCCGACAGCAGGCAACAGGGCTTGCTCGATCGTCATCGAGAACGCTGCGAGCGCCACGCCGGCAAGGACGAACGCGCCGCAGACGACGGCTCGAAGCGCGTTGTGCCGCCGGCGTTCGGGCTCGCTTTCCACGGGGTTGAGGGCGGCCATCGGCGCCAGCCGCATTGCCCTCAGGATCGGGACGATCGCCGCGCCGAGCGTGACGATCACACCCGCTAGGACGCAGCCGGCGATCGCCAGCCACGGCACTTCCAGACCCCAGACGATCGATCCGGTGACCGTCCCGGCGATCGCCGCCGTGAGCAGCCCCAGCACGGCCCCCCCGACGCCGCCGGCCAGGCCGATCGCGACGGCCTCGACGGCCAACCCGGCGCCGACTTGTCCGGCCGAAGCACCGACGAGCCGCAGCAGTGCCAACTGGCGGCGACGCTGGCTGACGATGATCGCGAAGGTGGTCGCGATGATGATGCCGCCGACCAGCAGGGCGATTGCCGCGAAGGTGGTCAGCATGGCGCGGGCGACGTCGAAGTTCGCGGCCGAGAAGGTGAGGGCTTGGCGACGCAACTCCAGCGGGGTCTGGACCTCGATGCTCCGCCCGTACTTGGCCGCGGCTGCGATCAGCGCGGGACGGGCCGCCGCAGCATCCGAGGTCTTGACCAGAAAGCCGTCCGGTTGCGTCCCGGCGAAGGCGGCCGGGCTCACGTAGAACGTATGCGTGAACCGGCTGGCCCCGCTCACCATCCCCACCAGGGTCATCGCTGCCCCGTTGGCTCTGACCTGCGAACCCAGCCGGATGCCGAGGGCATCCGCGGTGGCCTTGGTGGTGGCGAACTCGGCCTTGCCCTGCGGCAGGCGACCGGCGTCCAGCATGAACCAGCGCAGGGCCGGGTCGCCCGGAATCGAGTCCAGTTCGCCGTAGATCGCGTTGGCGCCCGCCTCCGCCGAGAGCCAGGTGGCCCAGCCCGGGTCGACCGCTTGGACGCCTGGGACCGCGCTCAGCGCCGAGCGCAGAGCGCTCAACTGATCGGGGGTCAGTTGTCCTTCGGCCGTGCTGACCACGAGGTCGGCTCGGGTGAAGCGCGCGGTGCGTTCCTTGGCCAAGGCGGCGGATTCCGACGACACGAATACCTGCGTCGCCACCATGAACCCGACGCTGATCGCGATCGCCGCGAGAGTGGCGACCAGCCTGGCCGGGTGCTTGCGCAGCTCGGTCAAGGCGTGCCGGACGATCATGCGCCGAGCGCCTTGAGCGCGGCCAGGGCGGAGTCAGGCGTCGGAGCTTCGAGATCGTCGACGATCCGACCGTCTCGCAGCATCAGCGCACGGTCGGCGTAGGCGGCGGCGAACGGGTCGTGGGTGACCATGATGATGGTCTGGCCGAGGTCGCGGCTGGCCTCACGCAGGTAGGTCAGGATGGACTGGCCGGTTCGTGAATCGAGCGCACCGGTCGGCTCGTCGGCGAAGACGACCTGAGGCCGGGTGATCAGCGCCCGAGCGATCGCGACTCGCTGCTGCTGGCCGCCGGACAGCTCGCTGGGCCGGTGCGCGAGCCGGTCGGTCAAGCCCAGCGAGGAGACCACAGCGTCCAGGCGCCTGGGGTCGACGCGGCGTCCCGCGAGGTCTGCCGGTAGCAGAATGTTCTGCAGTGCGGTCAGCGTGGGCAGCAGATTGAACGACTGGAACACGAACCCCACGCGGTCGCGCCGCACCCGCGTGAGTTCCCGGTCGCTCATCCCGACCAGCCCCTGACCGCCGAGGAAGACCTGCCCGCTGCTGGGCCGATCCAGGCCGGCCAGGCAGTGCATCAGCGTCGACTTGCCCGAGCCGGACGGGCCCATGATGGCGGTGAAGCTGCCGCTGCGGAAGTTCACCGAGATCTGGTCGACGGCGCGGACCACCTGCTGGCCGGAGTCGTAGGTCTTGGTCAGGTTCAACGCGCTGCACGCCACATCGACGTCTACGGTCGACTCGGCCTGGGGAAGAGCGGCTGCGGTCACGGGATTCCTTTCGCTGTGGACGAACCCCAACCTAGGAATCCCGGCGGCGGCGCAGATCGGCGCAGCGTCGCGGATGCGGCCAGACGCTGGTCCCCGGGCAGGCGCGCGAGGTCAGACCGGGGTGGGTGTTGGTCGACGCTCTCGGCCACCGCTGGCCAACCGCTGCCGGACGGGCTCGGCTCAGCGCCGCACGAAGCCCGTCTCGTAGGCAAGGAGCACCAGACCCACTCGGTCGCGGCAGTGCAACTTGGCGAGCAGTCGCCCGATGTGGGTCTTCACAGTGCCCTCGGCCATGTAGAGCTTGCGGGCGATCTCGGAGTTGGTCGCCCCGGCCGCGATCTCGACGAGCACTTCGCGCTCGCGGTCGGTGAGGACGTCCAGGCGCTTGTCCGATTCGCGCGGGGAGGTCGGCAGAGTGGGCAGGACGTGGTCCAGCAGACGGCGGGTCGTCGAGGGCGCCATCACCGCGTCCCCGGCGGCTACGTTGCGGATGGCGTTGAGCAGGTCAGCCGGACGGGCGTCCTTGAGCAAGAACCCGGACGCCCCCGCCTTTAGCGCGGCGAAGGCGTACTCGTCCAGGTCGAAGGTCGTCAGCACGAGCACCTTGGCGCCCAGCCCGGCCCCGATCACCTGGCGGGTGGCCTCGACGCCGTCCATCACCGGCATCCGGATGTCCATCAGGACGACGTCGGCCGGCCGAGTGCTGAGCTGGCGGACGGCAGCCTGTCCGTCCGAGGCTTCGCCGACCACCTCAAGGTCGTCCTCGGCCTCGATCAGCATGCGGAAGCCGCTGCGCACCAACGCTTGGTCGTCGGCCAGGAACACTCGGATTGTCATTGGGTGCCTTTCACGGGTTGGGCGGCATCGGAGCCGGCTGCCGTCGGGTGGCGGGCGGCATCGGCGGAATCGGACGGACGATCGGCCGGGCCGGGCCCGGAGCGGGGCGAATCGGAAGCATGGCCCTGACCAGGAAACCACCCTCCAGACGCGGGCGGGCCACCAGGGTGCCGCCCATCGCGGCGACCCGTTCGTTCATCCCGCGCAGGCCGTGCCCGCGACCGTCGCCCCGGGCCGCATGGCCGAGGCCGTTGTCGGCCACCTCGATCTCGATGATCTCGGGGGTGTAGGTCAAGGTCACGTCCGCGTGGGCGTCCGGGCCCGCGTGCTTGAGAAAGTTGGTCAGCCCTTCCTGGGCGACCCGGTAGGCGGTGAGTCCAAGGGTCTGCGAGACCCGGGGGACGTCCCCGCTCACCAGCAAGGTGGCGCGGTCGCTCGTGCGCCGGATCATCTCAGGGATGTCGTCCAGTCCCGGCGCCGGCGCGTACTCGGTGGGACCGTCGGCCTCGGGGCCACGTCGCAGCACGGACACGATGCGCCGCATCTCAGCCAGAGCCTCGCGTCCGATCTCGGCGATGGTGTCGAGCGATTCCGCGGCCGCCTCGGGACGCTTGCGCGCGAGAGCCTTGCCGCCTTCGGCCTGCACGATGATCACCGACAAGGAGTGCGCCACGATGTCGTGGATCTCGCGGGCGATGACGTTCCGGGCGTTCACCTCGGCCACGCGGGCCTGCTGTTCTCGTTCGGTGACCTGCATCTGATAGCGCTCGTTCGCGGCGTCCAACCGCTGCTGACGCGCCTCGGACGACTCCCGAACCCGGCGTCCCACCGCATAGGGGGTGACGGTCAATCCGAGGCACACGAACGTCGCCAACCCGAAGGAGGCAACCGCGACCAGACTCGGGCCGTAGCCGCCGGTGAAGATCCAGCGGGCCGGGCCGATCGCCGAACCGATGCCACCCACGACGACGACGCTGCGGGCAATCGGGCCGGGCACCCATCGAGCGACCGAGTACGCAACGATCGGAACCGCAAGGATCGAGGCCAGCGGGTACGGGGAGACGATCACCTGAGCGATCCCGGCCACCGTGCACCCCACCAGCGTGAGCAAAGGGGCGTGCCGGCGCAGCATCAACGGCAGGATCATCAGCGCCGAGGCGAGGGCGTAGCTGAGGTAGCCGGCACCGCTGTAGCCGAGCCCCATCAGGGCGTACGGGGTCACGCTGACCAGTCCGAGGGCAGCGGTCAGCGCCCCGTCGATAATCCAGTCGTGCCGGGATGCGCCGGGGGGGTAGACCAGGTTGGCCACGTCCATCGACCGTCAGCCTAGAAGGCCTCCCACCGATCGGCATCCGTCCAGAGCCGCGCGGCCTTCTACGCCCGCTCGTCCCGAGGTCGCAGCCGGGCCAGTCTCGACTCACCCCAACGGGGCGTTGGGACCCCAAGTGGTGGAAACGTGCGGCCAGTCGACGGCACCGGAGCCGTGCCAAGGCGGGCGAGGCGACTTCCGGCGGCTCTGGCCGCACGTTTTCCACGAGTCAGCAGATGTTGGTTCACCCCGGGCGGGTGGACCCGAGCCTCCCGCCCTTCGGAAACTGGTGGCCCCCGACCCAGGAGCCTCGATGGACCTTCCCGCTGAACTGCTCGACATCCGTGCCATCGCTCTCGACATGGACGGCACCCTGGCCGGGGCCGATTCGTCGGTGACCCCGCGCAGCCTGCGGGCGCTGGGCGCGCTGCAAGCCGCCGGAGTGGAGCCGATCTTGGTGACCGGCCGGATGGCCGCCTCGGCCGAACGGGTGATGCGCGACTCCGGCGTCGACGGCTACATCGTGGTGTGCAACGGCGCGATCGTCCGTCACGTCGGGACGAACGAACTCCTGGCCAGGCGATTCATGGAGCCGCGAGCGGTGCTTGAGTTGATCGAGTTCGCCGAGACCAGCGACGTGCGCTTGATGCCTTTCAGCGAGACCGAGATGTTCGCCACCGACCCCGGTCCGGACACCGCCTTTCTCGCCGAGACCCAGGACGACGTCCGCTTTCGGTTCGGCCCCCTGCGAGACATCGACCTCAATGCGATCACCAAGGTCATGATCTCCGCTCCACCGGCGCGACTGGACGCCATCACCCCCGGCCTGCTGCGGGTCGCTCCCACGAGTGTCCGCTCGCTGGACGACTTCGCGGAGGTCAGCCATCCGCTCACCGACAAGTGGGCGGGACTCGGCTTGGTGCTCGATCGGCTGGGGCTCACCGGCGGCGACCTCGCCGGCGTCGGCGACGGCGAGAACGACCTGGCTTGGATGCGGCACGTTGCCTGGCCAATGGCGCCGAGCAACGCCAGATCCAAAGTGCAACGTGCGGCCCGTCTCCATCTGGGTCACCATGACGACGAGGCCGTCGCCGACCTGCTGGAACAGTTGGTCGCGGCTCGCGCGGCGCGCCTTGCCGTCGGCAGCTGACTTGCCGGGAAGTCACCCGCCCAAGGGACTTCTTAGCCTGTCCTCAGGTCGTGCCGCCCAAGTAAGTTGGGCTTCGCCATGAGCACTTCCGACCTGGACGAGGCCCGCGTCCGGGAACTGGTCGCCTTCGTCGACGCCCGGCGGACCGGGGCGGACCAACGCGCGCTTACCTTGCTGGATTGGTGTTTCGGAGATGCGATTCCTGACCTGCGGGGTCTGGAGCTGGCCGTCCAGCGAGCGATCCTCGGGTTCAAGTACAACATCGACGAGCCGGGCACCGACAGCCTCGACTACTGGAGCGAGAGCCACGGCTTGGCCTTCGCTGCGGCCGCCTACCTGGCGGGGCACCGTTTCGCTGAGCGGACGTTCCCGAGTCCCGCTTGCCGTGGCGCCCAGTTGGCCGAGCGCGCAGAGGCGCGACTGAGGCGTTGGCTGAGCCGCAGGTTTCGTCGCGGCCTGACCCAGTGGTTGTCGCCGCAGCCTTACGTCGAAGCGCTGGCCGCCTTGACGCTGCTGGTCCAGTACGCGCCCGACCCGGACATCGCCACCCGCGCGGCAATGGTGGCCGACATGGTGGTCTTGGACCTCGCCATGCATCACTTCGAAGGGTCGTTCGCGGCAACCCAGGGTGTGTGCGCGCAGGCCGGCACACCCGCGAACCGTGCGGCCGAGCGACTGCTGGACCTCTTCTTCGGGGAGCCGCCAGTCGACCTCGACCCCGACTCCCCGCTTGCGATCGTGGCCCGGTCCACCGCCTACCGACCGCCCCCGGTCCTTCGCGAGATCGCGCTCGGTGACCGGCCACGACTGATTCGTCAGAACACCGGGTTCGACTTCGACGAGATCGAAGCTGAGGCCGGCGACCCGGCGTCGGCGACCCTCCTCGCGTGGGAGCTCGGGGGCTTTTGCAGACCGGAGACCGTGGGCATCTCCCTTCGCGGTTTCCGCTCGTGGAAGCTGCAGCACAACCGGCAGCTGGAGTCGATCCAGCGACTTGCCGGGTTCGGCGGGGGGCACGTCCTGCCCGGGACGATTCGCATGCTCAACCCACTCAGTCAGGGCCGCGCGCTGACGTCGGTGGACCTCGTCACCTTCCGAACCCGGCACTACCTGCTGTCGAGTTCGCAGCGGTACCGCCCCGGTGAGTTCGGGCATCGGCAGCGCCCGTGGCAGGCGGCGCTGCCTGGTGGGATCAACGTTTTCAGCAATCACCCCGGTGCGGTCGACCGGGCTGCTTGCACGGACTGGACCAGGTGCGGTGTGCTCCCGGACGTCGTCCAGCACGAGCACGTGGTGTTGGCCCTGTACGATCTGCGCACGCGGCCCGGGTTTGGCGGACCCCCGCGCGATCTGGCAACCAGGCTGTACTTCCCGTTCGTCCGGTTCGACGAAACGCGCCTGGGTTACACCTGGGTAGCAGGCCAGGCTCGTGGGACGTTCATCGGCATCGTCTCGCTCGCGCCGCTGGAGATGATCTCGCGGGACCAACTGGTCCAACGGGGGGCGGTGACCGGCTATGGCGTCGTACTGGGCGATCGGAGCCAGTTCACATCCCTGGGAGACTTCTCGTCTCAACTGAAGCTTGCCGGGCTGCGACTTCGTGGGGGGAGCCTCGTCCTGACGCACGGAGGCTCCACTTATCAACTGGACCACCGTCGGGGGCTGCTGGTCGACGGAGAGGCACGCCAAGGCACCGGGCTGCGCTACGACACCCCGTGGGTGCGGGCGGCCAAGGACGCTCGGGTCGTCTCGATCGAGGCAGGCGGTCGGCACCTACGCCTCGATTGGACGGCCGGAACACGCGAGTTCTGACGCTTCCTCAGGTGCGTCCCTCAGCGCGGATAGGGCACCTGGCCGAGGCCGTCGAAGGACTGGGAGGAGTACTTCGCCCAGTAGGCCGCCATGCTGTCTCCCCGGAGCGCGGTGGACAACTCCGCCATCTGGGCGGCGTCGACCACGTCGATGCTCTGCCCATCGGGCGCGGCCGAGAACCCTGAGATCGGTGCCTGACAAGTGATGATGTCGTTCTTTCCGGACAAGCGCAGGCTCATCCCGACGTCGCGCACCTGGCCGTTGGTCAAACCGGCGTCGAAGACGATGAGGGGGGCCAACCGGTCCATCAACTCTGCGAACCTGGCCGGATTGGACAAGATTTCGGGGGTCGCGATCTTCAAGATCATGGCCTTCAGGACGCTGCGCTGCCGCTCGGCCCGGTCCAGGTCGCCGTTGGGTAGCTCGTAGCGTTGCCGGACGTAGGTCAGGGCGCACTGGCCCTTGAGGGTGATCATCCCGTACGGCCAGGTGCAGCCGTCCCGCGACGAGGCGTACTTGTTGAACACCGTCACCCCCCCGAGGGTGTCGGTGAGTGAGACGAAGCCTTCGAAGTCGACCTTGGCCAGATGGTCCATGCGAGTGCCGGTCAGGGACTCGAGCGTACGAATCGTCAACGCGCTCCCGCCCCATGAGTAGGCGGCGTTGATCTTTGCCTTGCCGTGTCCGGGGATCTCCACCCACATGTCCCGTGGGAACGAGATCAGGTAAGCCTTGTCCCTGGCCCCGGTCAGGTGGGCGATCATCAGCACATCGCTGCGCCCGGGCTCGTTGGGGTCGCGGGCATCGCTGCCCATCACCACGACGTTCAGGGGAGTGTTCTTCGCCGGGGAGTCTGCGGGCCGTCCTGGGTACTCGCTCGGCATCGCCTGGTCGTCGCGGCGGACGTCCGTCAGCGTGCGCTCCAGCCACCCCGCGTAGAAGGCGGCCAGCCCACTGACCACGGCCAACATCGAGCCCAGGAGGATCCCGACGAGTAGGCCCGCGCGTCGGCTCTTCGTGGGTCGGGGGGGCGGGTCGGGCGCGTCATCGTCGTCCAGGACGCTGATGCCGGGTTCCTGGACCACCGTCCCTCCTGATCTCCGCGATGTCCCCCGCGTGAGTGACTTGTCAAGGGTACCCAGCGCTTCGCAGGCCGTATTCGAAGCGGGGGGCCATCCCCTCAACGTCCCTCCGGTGAGGTGGCGGCGTCACCTCGCGGCCGGTGAGGATCACCGGCCCAGCGACTAGGGTGGAAGCGTGCGTACTAAGTTGCTGGTGGGGCTTGCCGTGTTGGGTGCCGTGGTCGCGGTCTTGTTGCGCCTGCAAAGCGCCAAGGCCGAAGCCGAAGCCGAGTTGTGGGCCGAGGCCACCGACCCGATCCCGAACTGATCGCGCCGGAGCCGGCCGGCGTCCGACACCGGGCAAGGTCCGACTTGGCGGCGCGGAAGGCTGGTCGTCCCGGGGAATCACAGCCAAGTGTGATGCAGTCACATCCAAGGCTGCGATTCTTCGCTCAAATGCGCACCACTCCAGCGGGTAGAACCCCTGTGACAACCGCGAGAAAGTGGATACGTTCGACTTGACGCCCGGCAACGAGGCTGGGCCTGAGCCAGCGGGGTCTCGAAGATGGCAAAGGTAAAGAAGATCGTCAACGATGTCGAGAACATCGTTTCGGAGGTGCTGGACGGCTACGTTGCCGCGTCCAACGGCAAGCTGCAACGGATCAGCGATCGGGTGCTGGTCCGCAGCGGGATCGAGGACGGCAAGGTCGGCCTGGTCATCGGCGGTGGCTCCGGCCACGAGCCGGTTTACACAAGCTATGTCGGTCAGGGACTCGCGGATGCGTCCGTGGCGGGCAACATCTTCGCGGCGCCGGCGCCGCAGTTCGTCACCGCGGCGGTCAAGGCGGTCGACCGGGGCTTGGGCGTCCTGATGGTCTACGGCAACTACGCCGGGGACGTGCTCAACTTCGACATGGGAGCCGAGGACGCCACCGACGAGACCGGCGTCGAGGTGCGCACGGTCTTGGTGGCCGACGACTGTGCCACCCCCGACTTGGACACCCGCCGCGGCATCGGCGGCGGCTTCTATCAGGTGAAGATTGCCGGTGCGGCCTGTGCCGAGGCGTCGTCGCTGGAAGAGGCGGAGGCGGCGGTCGTCAAGTGCCGCGACAACCTGCGCACCCTGGGCGTGGCCGTCTCGGCCGGATCACTCCCCGAGACCGGCGAGCCCACGTTCCTGCTGGGCGACGACGAGATCGAAATCGGCCTGGGTGCGCACGGCGAGGTCGGAGTCGAGCGCTCCAAGCTGATGCCGGCCGACGAACTGACCACCAAGATGATCGACCACCTGGTCGACGATCTCCCGTTCGCCTCGGGCGACAAGGTGGCGATGCTGGTCAACAACCTTGGCGCGACCACCCAGATGGAACTGATGATCGTGACCCGGAAGGCCTATCAATTGCTGGCCGACAAGGGCATCGACATCGTCAGGTGCGACATCGGCGCCTTCTTCTGCAGCCAGGAGATGGCCGGCTTCTCGATCAGCCTGCTGAAGCTGGACGAAGAGCTCGAGCACCTGCTGAACGCGCCCTGCGAGAGCATCACCTACAGCCAGGGCTGAGCGGTGGACCTCGAACAGACCAGGGGCATGCTGGTCGCGATCTGCGACGCCATTTCGGCGAATGTCGACCTCCTGACCAAGGCCGACCAGGCGATCGGGGACGGCGACCACGGCGTGGGCATGCAGCGCGGGTTCAACGCGGCCAAGGGGGCGATCCTGGCCTGTGCGCCGACGCGCGTCGGTGACCTGTTCACCGCCGGCGGGGCGGCCATCATCGCCACCAGTGGTGGGGCGTCCGGGGTGATCTTCGGGATGATGCTTCGAGCCCCAGGGCGCGTCTTGGCCGGTGATCTGTTCGACGCCGAGGGCTTCGCGGTCTGGCTGGAGCAGGCCGCCCAGCAGATCCAGACACGGGGCAAGGCGGCGCCGGGGCAAAAGACCATGGTGGACGCGCTGGTGCCAGCGGCCGCTGCGGCCCGAGGCGCGGTTGGCGACGGGTTGCTGGCCACGGCAAAGGCGGCCGCGGCGGCGGCTCACGAGGGCAAGGACGCGACGGTGGACATGGTGGCGAAGTTCGGCAAGGCCAAGGCCCTCGGCGACCGGGCTCTGGGTCATCCGGATCCGGGGGCGATTTCGACCACCATCATTCTCGACACCGCCTTGGCCTATCTGGAGGCGCTGTAGCGAGTTCATCGTCCCGCGGTTCGGACGGGGAATCGCGGGGCGAGGACGTCTGACGAGCAGGCGACGACGTCTAGGCGGGAATGCCCCGAGCAGCGACCCCGATCCGCAGCATTCGGTGGTTTCGTGCGGCCAGCGGTTGCGAACACCGGCGACGCCGCCTGCGTGGCCCACCCGGCGACGGACTCGCCGCACGTTTCCACCCCTAGAACACCGGTGGAATGCGCTCGGCGTCGACCAGTGCGCCAACCGCGGGATTCGTCGTCGGCGGGGGCTGCCTTGCCTTGCCGGGCGGCCAGCGACGGTTCAGATCCGTGGATCCTCCGTCGCTGGGTCGGCGGCGACTCTCGGCTGCGGGGCCGGAGGAATGGGTGGGCCGGCAGGCGGGTAGCCATACTTGTCGGCGTACCAGTCGGCGTAGGCGGCGACGCCGGTGGGCAGGGTGGCGAAGATCCGGTCCGCACCCACTCGGTCGACGAAGCCGGCGACCGCCAACTGCTCCCGGGTCTCGAACTTGACCCTGGCCAGGGCAAGGACGACGTCACGAGCCGCGAGTTCGTCGTGCAGGCGCTCCAGGGTGTCGACCGCAGTCAGATCCACCTCCGTGTTTGCCTCGGCGTTCAGCAAGAACCATTGGACGGGGGTCTGCGACTCGTCGACCGCCGCTAGTGCCCGGCGGAGGAAGTCCTCGGAGTTGGCGAAGAAGAGTGGCGAGTCGTAGCGGTACACCACCAGGCCGGGGATCTGGCGGGCGGTGGCGTAGTCATCGATGTCGTGCATGCCCGCCACCCCAGGAACGTAACCCAGGATGCCGTCGTGCGGACGGGCGAGTCGGCGCAGCAGGTCCAGCAGCGAGAGGGCAACCGCGATCCCGATGCCGGCGAGCACGTCGAAGACCAGCACGGATACCGTGGTTGCGAGGCTCAGGACCAACTCGCTTCGGCGGAAGCGGGCGATGCGGCGCAGTTCGGTGACGTCGACCAGGCGGATCGCAGCATAGACCACGACCCCGCCCAGCGCGGCCTGCGGGAAGCTCGCCAGCATCGGCCCACCGATGAGCAGGGTAGCGATCACCGCCGCCAGGGCGGTCAGCGAGTAGACCTGCGTGCGGCTGCCCATGGCGTCCCCCAGGACGGTCCGGGAGCCGCTGCTACTGACCGGAAAGCCGTGCATCAGGCCGGCCGAGATGTTTGCCAGGCCGAGGGCCAAGAACTCCTGGGCCGCGTCGATGCGCTCCTTGCGCTTGGCCGCGAAGGCCCGGGCGGTCAGCACGTTGTCGGAGTAGCCGACCAGCGCGATACCGATAGCCGCGGGAAGGAGCTTGAACCAATCCACGCCGGCGAAGTCCGGGAGCTGCGGGACGGGCAGCCCGGCGGGAACCTCGCCGATCACCTTGATGCCCATGGCGGTGAGGTTGAACGCCAGCACAGCGCTCGCGGCCAGCAGCATGGCGATCAGGGGGCCGGGGAGCTTCGGGGCGACCGCTCGGAAGACGAACAGCAGCGCCAGCACGGCGGCGGCAAGCGCCAGCGTCGGGACGTGTACTTCGCGAAGGCGTCCGGCGAAGTCGATCAGCTCGCCGACCAGCGAGTCCCCGTGCGGCTTCACCCCGGTGATCTTGCCCAGTTGGCTGATCACCATCAGGACCGCGATCCCGGCCATGTAGCCGGCCAGGACCGGGCTGGAAAGCAGATTCGCCAAGAACCCGAGCCTGGCGAAGTAGCCGACGACGCAGATCAGGCCGACGACGACCGCCACGGCGGCGGTCAAGCCCGCGCGGTCCCCCGGAGAGCCGGGCGCCAACGTGGCGACGACCGTCGCGGTCATCAGCGCCGTCGTCGATTCGGGACCGCTGCTGAGTTGGCGTGAAGACCCGAAGACGGCGTAGACGAGCAACGGCCCCAGGATCGCCCACAACCCGGTGATGGCCGGCATCCCGGCGACCTCGGCGTACGCCATCACCTGTGGGACGAGGTAGGCGGCCACGGTGACGCCGGCCAACAGGTCCCCCCGCAGCCACGACTTGTCGTAATGTCGCAGCACCTGGACGCCAGGCAGGATCCGGGCCGCCAGCGAGGGCCGTTGCCCCTTGCCAAGCCCTGATGTTGACATGCACGGACGATACCGCCGGGGCCGTTGGGGCGCGGCTCTCTGGCGTAGCCCCGTGAACTTGTCCGGCGCGGCGGCGCTACGGGCGCTTGCCCAGGGTCAGCGTCGGTTTGGTCACGGTGGCGAAGAAGTCGTTCCCCTTGTCGTCCACGACGATGAAGGCAGGGAAGTCGGTCACCTCGATCTTCCAGATCGCCTCCATGCCGAGTTCGGGATACTCGAGCACCTCGACGGACTTGATGCAGTCTTGGGCCAAGCGGGCGGCCGGGCCGCCGATCGAGCCCAGGTAGAAGCCGCCGTGCGCCTGACAGGCGTTGGTCACCGCTTTCGACCGGTTGCCCTTGGCCAGCATGATCATGGAGCCGCCGGCGGCCTGGAACTGATCGACGTAGGAGTCCATCCGCCCGGCCGTCGTCGGGCCGAACGAGCCGGACGCCATGCCTGCGGGAGTCTTGGCCGGACCGGCGTAGTAGACCGGGTGGTCCTTCAGGTAATCCGGCATCTGCTCGCCGGCGTCCAGGCGATCACGGATCTTGGCGTGGGCGATGTCCCGGGCGACGACCAGCGTTCCGGTCAGCGACAGGCGGGTCTTGACCGGATGTTTGCTCAGTTCGGCGAGGATCTCGGGCATGGGCCGGGTCAGGTCGATCGCGACAACGGCGCCCTGACCGGTTGAGCTGACCCCCTGCGCTTCGGCATCCAGATGCTCGTCGGTGACCTCGGGCAGGAAGCGGGCGGGCTCGGTCTCCAGTTGTTCGATGAAGACCCCGTCCTTGGTGATCTTCGCCAGACACTGCCGGTCGGCCGAGCAGGACACGGCGATCGCGACCGGGAGGGACGCCCCGTGCCGGGGCAGGCGGACAACGCGGACGTCGTGGCAGAAGTATTTGCCGCCGAACTGAGCCCCGATGCCGAAGTCGCGGGTCAGCTGAAGGACCTTCTCCTCCAGTTCGGGGTCGCGGAAGCCGTGGGCGGTCAGGTCACCGTGAGTGGGCAGCGAATCCAGGTACTTGGTCGAGGCGTACTTGGCGGTCTTCAAGGCGAACTCGGCGGACGTCCCGCCGACGACGATGGCCAGGTGATAGGGCGGGCAGGCGGCCGTGCCGAGTGAGCGCAGCTTCTCATCCAGGAAACGCATCATGGAGTCGGGATTCAGGATCGCCTTGGTCTCCTGGTACAGGTAGGACTTGTTGGCCGACCCGCCGCCCTTGGCCATGAACAAGAACTTGTAGGTCGTCTCGTGACCGGGTGCGGTGTCGGCGTAGAGCTCGATCTGCGCGGGCAGGTTGGAGCCGGTGTTCTTCTCCTCCCACATGGTGATGGGAGCGTTCTGGGAGTAGCGCAGGTTGAGCTTGGTATAGGCGTTGAAGATGCCCAGGGAAAGCGGGGACTCGTCGGTTCCCTCGGTGAGGACATGCTGGCCGCGCTTGCCCATGACGATGGCGGTGCCCGTGTCCTGGCACATGGGCAGGATTCCGCCGGCGGCGATGTTGGCGTTCTTCATCAGGTCGAGGGCGACGAACTTGTCGTTCGCGCTGGCGTCCGGATCGTCCAGGATCTTCGCCAACTGGGCAAGGTGTGCCGGCCGCAGGTAGTGAGCGATGTCGTGCATTGCCGTCTCGGCGAGCAGAGTCAACGCCTGGGGAGCGACCTTGAGGAACTCGCGGCCATCTGGTCCCGCGACCACCTCGACACCGTCGGTGGTGAGCAAGCGGTAGGGGGTCTCGTCGGCCCCGAGTGGGAGCAGGTCCTCATAAGCGAATTCGGGCATCGTCACTCCTTGGGCTGGGGTCGATTCATCCTCCCACGGCCCAAGTGGCCAAGGGCTTCGGGGCGGGGATCCGCCGCCGTGGGCGCGGCCGCGTTGGGTATGACGTGAAAACGTGCGGAGCATCGAGTTCATGCCCGGTGTTTTCAGCGGGGGCCGCCTGCTTGCGCACCGAGGCGCCGCACGTTTTCACGCGAGGACCGATCTGCCGCTCAGGCCTTGTCGAGTGCGGATTGGAGCGAGCTCAGGTACGACTGCGTGGTGTAGGTGGCGCCGCCCACCGAGTCGACCTCGGCACTGTTCGCCGCGATCACCTCGGAGCGGAGTACCGGAATGGCCCGGCTGTTGATCTCCTCGGAGTGATGGTCGTCGGCTTGCGCAGAAGCGGTGACGTCGGTGATCTTGCCGTTGACCAGCTTGACGGTGACGGTGATCGACCCGTAGCGGTTGGTGAAGGTGTCGCCGGTGTAGGTGCCGGTGGCGCCGCTTGTGGTCTTGGTGGCCGACGTCGGACTGGTCGTGGGCGTCGTGTTGCTCTGGGTGGACGATGGGCTCGACGACGTGGATGGAGTGGCCGACGGGCCACTGGTGGTCGTCCCGGACGTCGGGGTGGCGGCGACGGTGGCGCCGTTGGCGGTGCCGAGTTGCCAGCCCGCGAACAGGACGCCGGCGGAGGCGATCAGCGCGGCCGCTTTTGCTCTGGTACTCACCAGTTGAACCTTTCATCGTGGATCTGCTTGGCAGGAGTGCCCGCGGCACGGGCATCCGCCACGACCGCTGCGGTGAATCCGTCGGGACCGCAGACGAATACGTCTGCCTCGGCGACGAAAGGGACCCAGTCGCGCAGGGTCGTCCCGGCGTAGCGTTGCGGCACCCAGGAGTCGTGGGCGCGGTGCCCGGTGAGCGTCACCAACGCCGCGCCGCGGTCGCGGCACAGGTGGGCGATCTCGTCGACGAGGTAGAGCTGATCGGGACTGGATGCGCGCAGGATGACGGTCGCGCGTCCCGGCACCACCGTCGTCTCCTCCAGCACGGCCCGGATCGGGGCGATGCCGACGCCGGCTCCGATCAGGACGACGGAATCGGCGGTCCGGGCGGCGTCACTGAAGATCCCGTAGGGACCCTCGATCGCGACCCGGGTTCCTGGGCGGACGCGCTGCAGGGCAGCCGTCCCTTTGCCCAGGGCGCGGACGGTGATCCGCAGACTGTTCTTGCCGGGCTGGGCTGACACGGAGAACGGGTGCTGATGCCACCACAGGCCGGGGGCCAAAAAGCGCCAGTGGAAGTACTGCCCGGCGGCGGTCTCGAGTTCGTCGAGTTTGCGGCCGCTCAGCTCGATGCTGACGGTGTCCGGCGCGATCGGGGTCACCTGGCTGACGCGCAGTCGGTGGTCAAGGCTGCTCAACAGCGGGAGCAACAGCCGGTAGGTCAGCAGCGCGATACCGGTGAGGGCGAGGATGGCCATCCAGTACCAGCGCTGCGGGCCGGCTTCGAGCAGCCCGCCCATGGAGAACTGATGAGGAATGGACGCGATCACGGCCACGTAGGTGGTCAGGTGGATGGCGTGCCAAGCCTCGTAGGGGAGCTTGCGCCGTGCCGTGGCGATGGAGGTCACCGAGACGAGCAGGAACAAGCCGAGAGCCAGGACCGCCCAGCCGAAATCCATGGTGGAGCCCCACAGTTCGCCGAACATCGCGACGAGGCTGACACCTTCGCTGAGGGCGTATCCGGTGAGCAGGAAGGCGGCGTGCATCACCAGACCGATCACGACCCATTGGCCGAGCTTGGCGTGGATCTGGGTGGCTTTGACCTGCCCAATGGCCTTGTCGATCGCGGGGACGCGAGCAGCCAACAGGAGCATCAGCAAGGTGGCATCGGTAGCGGCCAGGCCGGTGCAGATGCCAATGGCGACGAATAGGTCCGCGACCGTGCTGATCGATCGGAGCCCGCCATCGGCCAGGTAGAGCGCGATGGCGCTGGCGACGCTGGCCCAGCCGCCGGCGTACAACAGGTCCGCGCGCCAAGCGCGACGGCGTCCCTGGCGGGCATATCGGCTGGCCACAGCGCCCCTCCGAACGGCCTGCGGCTGAGCCGTAGCGGCGCGGTGCATGGTCTGGGTGGTCATGACCGTTAGGTTCGCGGCCCAAACTATGTACGCGCTGTGAACCGCCTAGCGCGGGGAGATGAGCTCTCAGCGGGGTGCTTGCCATCCAATCGGGGCTTGCCCCCGAGGTCGCGGTCGGACGGGGTCAGGCGGTTTGTGCGGCTGGCGGCGAGCTGACGCCTGGAAGTGGCGCAGCGCGTCCGGCGTCCGCCGCAAGATTCCACCGATTCTGTGACGCGCCGCCCCGGCTGATTCAGCCGAAGCGCGCCGCGGAGCGAGCTCGTGCCTTGGCCGCTTCCTCTTCGCGGTTCTTGGGCGGGGCGAGCGTGGTCAGGTGGTCGAGCAAGTGCTGGGTAACGGCGGCGATCTCGTCGACCGCCTCATCGAACGCCTCCTGGTTGGCCTTGGAGGGGCGGGTGGTCCCCGCCACTTTACGGACGTACTGCAGCGCCGCGGCGCGGACCTCGTCGGTCGTGGCCGGTGGCTGAAAGTTATGCAGCGCTCGGATGTTGCGACACATTTCATCTCCTAGGTTGACTCTCCGATTGTGCGCCCGCGACGCGCGTCACGAGTAGGCTGCACAAGCAGGCGTCATGGGCGACCGCGGGCATCGCCCCGACCGATCCGCGTGGAGCGCAGGGAGGTTGCAGTGTTCGGTGCCAGCATGCACTCGCAGATGAATGCGCTTCTCAACGCGATGTTCGACCGGGTCCAAACCGCGGTGGTGGTTCATCGGGGAACCGGCCACGGAAGCATTCCCGAGAACAGTTCCGGCGCCGTCCGGGCCGCGCTGGCCAGCGGGGGTGACATGGTCGAGATCGACGTGACGGGGTCGACCGACAACTACTACTTCGCCTTCCACGACGGATACGAAGCCGAACGGCTGGGGTTGTTCAACCAAAACCTTCAGGGGCTTCCGGCGCACGAGATCCGAGAGTTGAGCTATGTCTGGCACGACCGGCCCGGCCGCAGGGCTCCGGTGGAGCCGCTGTCGGAGGTGCTGGGCAAGTTCCGTGGAGACACCCTCTTCAGCGTCGACCGTTCCTGGTGGCGATGGCCGTCCCTGCTGTTGGCGCTCGACTCGTTGAGGATGCCCCGGCAGATCCTGCTCAAGTGCCCTTCCTGGGAGTTCGATGCGATCGAGCGGCTGCAGGCGCATTCGACCAAGTACCCCTTCATGCCCATCTGCGGGTCTGTCGAGGAGGCCGACCGGGTGCTCGCCTTGGATCAGTTGAACCTGGTCGGCCTGGAACTGATCACTCACACCAGCGAAAGCCCGTGGTTCGACCCGGACGTGATCGCCGGGTATCACGCCAAGGGGCTGTTCCTACTGGTGAACACGGTGACCCTGACGACGGGCATCCCCTTGTTCGGCGGACTTGAGGACGAACAGGCCGTCTTGGGGTCACCGGACGAAGTCTGGGGCCCAATCTTCGACCTCGGATTCGATGCCATTCAGACCGACTGGCCCTGGCTGCTGCGCGATTACCGCGAACGTCGCCGGGCCGAGGGTCGAACGTAGGTCGGACCAAGGCCCCCGGTCTGCCTCAGGCTAGGCGGGCCCGGGGACGTCCCTCCATCACCTCCTGCAGCAAGAACACGGTGTCGTCGTCCAAGTCGACACCCAGCGTGCGGGCATGCCGCGTCAGCCGCAGCGCGAGGCGCTCGACCTCGGCTCGGTTGCCGGCCCGGTTCTCGGCGTTGATCCGTGCGCGCAGCAGGGCCTCGTCCTCTGGCGCGGCGAGTAGCGCGCGGCCGGTTGCCCATCTGGCGAGGTCGACCTGGCCGGTTTCGATCGCCCGCTCGGCCAGGACGACTCCGATGTCGCGGATGGTCGAGGAGATGTCGGTGCGCAGGGACTCCGCCCAGTGCCACTGCCCGGGGGCGGCGTCGGCCAGCGGCGCGCCACGAACTAGTTTCAGTGCCGCCACGAGCGTCTCTTCGCCGACTCGGTTGATCCCCGGACCGATCAGGATCTGCAGGCGATGCCAGTCGGAGCTGACTGCCGGATCGAGGAAGATCCGACCGGAGTAGGCGTCCGGGAGGTACATCGCTCCGGTGGGTGTCCGGCCTAGCCAGGTGCGCAATCTGCTCATGTTGGATCGTCGGGTCGCCTCGGCGACGATCAAAGAGTTCGCCATCGCGGAGGCGGTCAGGCCGGGATGCTCCAGCAGCCAGGCGCAGTACTCCTGGCACTGTCGAATCGCTCGATTTGGCAGCGGCCCGGTCGTCCCGACGAGTTCGATCGGACCGATCAGCCGAAGAATCGGGTGAAGCGGGGTGGCTGAACCGGGCTCGTCCACGAGGTCAGACTCCTTGAACGCTGGGCGGGGGTGGAGGACGGTGACGTTGTCGGCCTGCGGACCGTGATGCCACCAGGGCGCTGGAGTGGTCTCGGAGGAGCCGGTCACCTCATACAGCGCGGCGATCGCCCGCCGGACGGCGCGCGGCAGTCGCTGCGGACGGACGCGGTGATCGCCTGGGGTATACCGGGCGCCGCACTCGCCGGAGCCGATGGCGACACCCTGAGACTCGGGCTCGGGTGGAGGCGCCAGCGGGGCGAGGCGGCGAAGCGGGAAGTCCGTAGCCGTAAAGGATGGCGCCGCAGCGTCGGCGGCTCGGCGGGGGGCGGGCGACTCCGCGGTATCAAGGACCAGCCGCGCGGCCCGCGGGGGCGCGCCCCCACCAGCCAGCACCAGGCTCACCCCGAGCGGCGGGCCGGCGGCCAGCTCGGCCACCTTGAGCCCTTGGGCGGCGGTCAGGGGCTGATCGGTGGCGAAGACGACAGCGGCCCAGGCGTCCGCCCGATCCGGATCCAGCCGCGCGCTGGCCGGGGGTGGACCCTCGCCGAGCGCGATTCGGCGCTCGGCCAAGCGGTCGGCGTAGGCTGCCAAGAGCTCGTCCACGCTGGCCGCTTCTCGCGCGGACGGGCTTACCTCCGTGATCAGTTTGGCCAGCGGACCGGCGACGATGAGCTCGACTTGCTCAGCCCAGGGCGCGGTGGCCAGGTCGAGCAGCAGCGCCGCCAGGGTCTCGGCCCGGGCCTCTTCTTCACCACCCTCGATCGACAAGCCGGGACCTGTTTCGAGGTCCACCAGAAGCTGCCCCGAGGGTGCGCTGTCGCCATCGCGGTGGCCGCGGCCCTCGCCGATCACGTCGCCCAGCGTGACCAATGCCGGATAGGGAAAGGGCAGGTCGGGCGCCAAACAGAGGTCGGCGACGCGGTTGCGGGTGAGGCAGCGGCCCCGCTGGGTAGCGGTGAAGCCCGGCAGGTCCACCGCGCCTGTCCCCAGGCCGAGCGTGACCGCGTCCGGCTCCACGAGGCAGCTCTCCAGCTCCGGTAGTGGCTCGCGCCCGAGCGCGGCCTGAGTGGCGACCGCGGTCAGGGCAAGGCGGCGCAAATCGGGGCGAGTCGGACGTTGGCGAACGCCGAGCGCGGCCTCGTAGCGCTGGTGGACCGGGTCTGGTTGGACGATGCGCCGGCCCACGGGACGGAAGCGCAACTGCAGGTCTCGGCGTGCTCGTAGGCCGGTCACGACCGCGGCGGCCAATAGCGTGCCGACGCCGCCGACCAAGAGGTAGGCCGGATCGATCGCTGGGCTGACGGCCGGCTCGGCCGGTGAGGTCGTGGGTGGTTTTTCGCGCGGAGCATCCGGCACCTCGGCCGGGATCTCCAAACCGCCGGGACGGGCCCGCTCGTGCGGACCGACCACCCGCGGCTTGACCCGGTTGGTCGGCGTCTCGTCGTCTCGGGGATCGACCTTGTGGCGCTCGGACCGGTCGTCGTCGTGTGGCTTGGGCTTGACCGGAGGTGCCTTCTCGTCCGGGACGAGCAGCACCCAGCCAACGTCGATCTGATCGGGATCGTCGATCTGGTCGCGATTGAGTTCGTAGATTCGCGGCCAGGCGTCCGGGTCGCCGAGGTAGCGCTCGGCCAAAGCGGACAAGGTGTCCCCGGCTTCGACCCGCACCCGTTTGGTTGCCGGCCCGAACGGGTCGGCGGGCAAGCCCGGGGCCACTGCCGCAGCCGCCACGCGGGGACGAGCGGGCGAAGGGCTGGTCGTGACGGCTGCTGAAGCTTCAGTGGCGACCATCGAATCGGGCGCGTCCGATGATGGCTGGACGGAGCCCGGGGGGGCGCCGTCCCTGGCCGGGGGCGCCTTGGCCGACAACCCCGCCAGATCGGCATCGGGGACGATCAGGCGAGCGCCCGGGACCAGGTCGCCTGCCGGCTCCAGGTCCGGGTTGGCTTCGGCGATCCGGCGCCATTGCGTCCCGTCGCCGTAGGCCCGTTGGGCCAACGACCAGAGGTCGTCGCCGGCGCGCACCGTGTACTTCGCCAAGACCTGGCTCTCGGCCGCGGCCGGCGGGGTCGCGGCCACTGGCACTTCGCGGATCGCGGCCACGGACGCCTGCGCGGCTGGCGCCGGCTCGGGGGCGCCGGGTCGCACCAGGGTCATCGCGATCACCGCCGCCAACAGGCCGGCCGCCAGCGCCCGGGGGGCTGCCAGGATGGGGACGACCAGCCGGAGTCGGCCGGACGAGATCAGGTTTGCCGCCTCGAGCAGCGTCGAGCCGGCGAACACGGCCCAAGCCAGCCACGCCGTCCCGGTCAGCGCCGAGCGGAGCAGCCGGCCGTCATCCGGGTGCAGCAAGGTCGACCACCCGCCCCCGAAATCGGGCAGAGTGCCCCAGCGCAGCAGCGCCCACGGCGTGCCGACCAGTAGGACCAGCAGGACGACCAGCGACACCGCGCCGCGCAGCCATCTCATGGCGTTCTCCCTCGGTAGGGGTCGAGCACGGACGATCCCGTCGCGCTCACAGCGAGCACGCCGGGCCAGCCGGGCACCAGGACATCGCTCAGTGGGACGCCGCACTCGACGCTCACGGTCACCGACGCGGGGGTGCCGACGGGCGTCCCGAACGCGGCTGTGTCCACGGCTATCCGGGCGGCCGCGCAGCGCACCCCGGCCCGAGCCAACTCCGCGTTGACCACGCTTGTCGCCGAGACCCGCGCCTCGGCCGCGCTGCGGGCCAGCGTCGCCGCGCGGGCGCCGGCACCGGACGCCTCCAGGACGGCCGATCTCGCGAACCACAGCCGGCCGCCGCCCACCACGACCCCGAAGAGCAGCAAGAGGGCGGGCAACAACAGCGTGAACTCGACGGTCGCGGAGCCGCGTTCGCCCCTGGTCACGGGACGCTCACCCGCTCCCGTGGGCGCACCGCCGACTCGGTGACGAGTCCAAGACCCAGGTCGAAAATCAGGGGCGCCCGGCCGGTGACGGTGGCACGCACCTGCGTAGGGGATCGATCGACCCTGACTGCGACGCCCGTCAGGCCGGCGGCCTGAGCGACGGCGAGCGCAGAGGCGGCCGATGCCGTCCCGGCGTAGCCCGCGCCCGCTTCGGCCGCGAGTGCCGCGGCCTGCGCCGCCGCACTGCGTCCGTGCAGCCACACACCAACCTGGACCAGCCCCAGGACGAGCATCAGCAGCAGCGGGACCAACAGCGCCCACTGCACCGATTCCGACATGCCCCGATCGCTTCTTGGACGTCCGAGGGCGACCGAACCGCGAAGGGCCCCGAAAAGACGGCTCACGGGTGCGGCAGCTTCGCTTTGACGAAACCGGTCACGATCGTCACGACCAGCGTGGCGACGGTGATGCCGCCAGCCACGAGCAGCGCGTTCTCCGTCGATTGCGAAAGGCCGCGCTCGTCACGGCGAGGCGGGGCGTACCAGATCGCGACGAAGAATCCGATAAGGCGGTACATGCGTTCTCCTAGGGGTGATGCCAGCGAGTCTGCTGGATTCGTGGAGCCCGTGCGGGTTCTCCACAGGTCAGGTTGCGAGCAGCCGAAGCAGCGGCGGCACTAAGAAGATCAGGCTGAAAACCACGGCCGGGATGACCATCCAGAAGGTCATTCGCTCCGAAACCGCATGTGCTTGCTGCTTGGCCTTTGTCAAGTGCGCGTCGCGCAACTCGGCCACCCGGGCGCGCAGCAGGCCCGATAGGGACGCGCCCGCCTCGTCCAAGCGCATCACGTCGGCGATGTCGGCCAACTCGGGCAGATCGAGGTCACCGGCGAGGCGTCCGAGTTCGGCGAACGGAGGACGCTGCTCCAGCCGCGCTCGCTCGAGCGCATTTCGGACGTCGGCGAAGATGGGAGCCTCCGACAGGGCCGCAGCGCAGGTCAGCGCCTGCGTGGCGGACATCCCGGCCAGGCGTTCCAAAGTCACCAGGTCGAAGTAGGTGAACAGCGCCTCGCCGACGTCGGCGCGCACACCGTGGGCCCGGCGAAGCAGGGCGAGGTCGGGATAGAAGAAGCCCAAAACACCGAGCGCGAGCGCGGCGGCCGCGGGCCAGGTGACTACCTCGCCGGTCAGGGCCAGTGCGACCAGGCCGCCCACCCAGGGCAGGACCAGCCCCGCGAGGCCCAGCAGCAGCTTCTCGCCGAGGAACTCACCGATCGAGGTGCCGCGCAACTGCAACAGGCGGGCCGTGCGAGCGGCCAGTGGGAGGTGGAGGCGTCGGTAAGACCATGCGCCGAGGCGTTCGATGCGGCCGGCGTTCGCGCCGACCAGGTCAGGCTCGCTCGGCCCGGCCTGGTCGGGGTTGAGCAACGCGAGCGCGTCGTCCAGACGGGCCGTGGCGGGAGCGAAGGCATAGGCGAACGCCCAGGCCCCACCCGTCAACAGCCCGCCGACGAGCAGAGCAGCCGTGAGCTGGGGGTTCATCTCGGCTCCTGCGCGCCACTGCTCCCGGACAGGATTCGCGTCCGCCCGGGCGGTCGGGTCATCCGGCGCAGCATGAACAGGCTGCCCGCGTAGGCGGCCAACAAGATGGTCAGCAGGCCTTGCCCGAGCGGTGTCTGGTACGGCGCAAAGAACTCTCCACCGAACCAGAACGCCGCGGCCAGGACCGCAGCCGTGATCAGGGTCACCTGCCGGACGACCAGGCGAGGTTTGGCCCGCTCGGTTTCGATCTCGCGCCAGGCGCGCAAGCGATCGGAGATCGAATCGGCCAGCGCGTTGAGCGTCGCGGTGGCGCCGGTGCCCCCGCGGTCGGCGGCGAGGATCAGCGCCGCGACCACGGCGTCGGCATCGGGGGAATCCAGGTCGTCCGCGAGCCCGCGCAGCGCCTGCGCGGCAGACCAGCGCTCGTCCATTCGCGCGACCAGCACGCGCAGATGAGGGGCCAGGAGAGGCGGGGACTGGCGCGCCGAGTAGCGGACGGCGTCCAGTACGGAGCGCCCGGTCGGCAGCACGGCGGCAAGGCCGCGCACCCATCGATCCAGCGCTTCCAAGAGCGCCAGCTCGCGGTTCTTCGGCGCGCCCAACAGCACGGGTAGACCGACGACGGCCGCCGGCACGACCAATAGCGACAACGGCATCCCGGTGATCGCCAAAGCGATGACGCCGCCGGCGATCCCGACCAGCCAACGCAGCAGGGTCGGTTTGTTTGGACTCCGGAACCTACCGCGGAGTCGCTTCCCCACAGCTGTGGATAACCCTGTGGAAGCTGTGGGCGAATGCCGTAGTCCGGCGGCGATCAGGACGACCCCGAGCGACGCCAGGACGCCGCAGATCAACGCGAGGGCCGCGTCCATCAGTAGTCCCATCCCTCGGCGAACGGCTCCAGCTCGTCGACGAACTCCGCGTCCGGCTGGAACGAAGCGACCTCCCCGGGCCGGGCTGCCGCCCGGTAAACCAGGTGCGTCGTTGGCCGTCCCTGCTCGATGCCGCCCGTGACCCGTCGAACCTCGGCCACCAGACGGCGACGGCGCCCGCCCCGCCACGTGTCGTCGACCAGGCGCACGTACACGAACAGATGGATGTTGTGTGCGATCTGGCGGTAGGCCTCCTCGACGCCGAAGACCCGTCCCTGAGCGACCCGCGAGGCCAGCCGGTCCATCGTCGAGGCCGCCGAATGGCTGTGCGTCGTACTCATGGTGCCCGCGCCCGACTGCATGGCCTCGAACATCGCTCCGGCCTCGGCGCCGCGCACCTCGCCGACGACGAGTCTGGCGAGGTTTTGCCGTAGAGCTTCGGGGATCAGGTCGGCGACGGTGAAGGCCCCAGCGGGACGGCCGTCAACGACCTCGCCGCTGCCGACCTTGGCCTGCAACGCCAAGATGTTGCGTCGCTCCGGGCGCAGATGAGTCAGCAGTTCGTAGTCGGTCTCGAGGGTGCCGAACCGCTCGTTGTGCGGGATCGCGTCGATCAGCGCCCGGAGCAAGGTGGTCTTGCCGGCGCCTTGATCGCCGGAGATCACGATCGACTTGCGCGCCCGGACCGCCGCGTGCAGCAGCCGACCCAGTTCCTCGGGCAGCATTCCGGAGCGGACCAGATCGCCCAGCGTGACGGCGGTCAGCGTGTGCTGGCGAATCGTGATCGACGGCCGGTGCGACAAGCCGAACCCGATCGCATGCAGCCGGAACCGGTCGCCCAGCGCCAAGGTCATGGTCGGGTGCGCATCGTCGAAGGGACGCGACGGGACCGTCGATTCGCCCAAGAACCGGATCGCCTCGACCAGCTCGGCGTCCGAGTCGGCCACGCTCGGGTGCGGCAGACGGCGTCCGTCGGAGTACTGCACCCGCACGCAGTCATGCCCGGTGATCTCGATGTTCTCGGCGCCTTCGATCTCGAACAGCGGCTGCATCCGCCCGTAGCCGAAGATCGCGTCCTCGACACCCTGGGCGTAGGCGTGCTCGGTCTCCAACGACCACAGCGCCTGCCCGGCCCGGTTGAGCTCGTCGGCGTGCTGCCGGACGATCCCGCGGACCACCGAGCGGCCCAGCAGGCGCCGGTCGACGTCGCCGAGCGCGCGGCCGCTGCGCTCCAGTTGCACCGCCACCTGCTTGGCGATCTCCTCGGACGCCTTGCGTCGAAGGGTTACGACCAAGCCCCAGTCGATCGCCTCAACGGACGGTGACGGGGCTGCCGGGCCGGGTTGAACCACCCGGCGGGTCTCCCGCTGCGGTTGATGTGCGAGCAGCGGCACCTCGGCCAGCCGATTCATGCCGCGCCTCCGCTGATCTCCCGGCGTTGCCATTCCACCCGGGTGATCAACCGGGACGCGGCGGCGCGCAAGGATCGGACGTACCCGCTTTGAGGGAACTTGCGAGGGGGCGTCCGGCCCTCCGAATAGACCGCGGCGAGCGCGGGCGCGTCGGCTACCTCGACCGCAACGTCGGTGGCGAACTGGCGCTGGATCTCCGTCGCCGAGTACGGCTGGTCCGGGCCGATGACCCCAAGGACGAGCCGGTCGGGCCGGTCGGCGAGGGCCTCGACGACCGCTGGCAGGTACAGGCGCAGGCCCGCCAACGAGCGCAGGCCGCTGCGGCACCAAACGACCACGAGGTCCGCCTCGGCCAGCAACGCAGAGGGTAGCGCCGGCCCGATCCGGCCGGCGTCCACGAGCACATCGATGCCGGCCCGCGACGTCGCGGCGAACGCGGCCGCGAGGTCAGCCCACACCGGTAGGAACAGCGGTGCCGCAGCCGGGTTTGAGAACCCGGGCAGGAAGGAGCGGCGCAAGGAGTGCGCTCGGTCGAGCGGGACGGCCTGCGCCAGCACCTCCGACTCCAGTGGACGGCGCTCACGGTGCGCCTGAGCGAGGGCTCCCAAGCCGCGCAGCCCAGGGTCGGTCCCCTGCAGATAGCCGGCGAGAACGCTCTGCGCCGGTTCGCGGTCGCATTCGGAGAGCAGCACGTGCGTGGGCCAGTTCAGCGCGAGCCCGACCAGCGTCGTGGTCAGGCCCGGTGCGCCCGAGGCGCAGGCGTTGACGATCAGCGCCATGTCAGCGCTCCGGGAGGCGGACCAGCGCCAGCCGGTCCGTGGCGGCCAGCCGTGCAATGCGCTCGGCCTGCGCCGTGGGGACGTTCACGTCGAGGACGCTGGCGCCGTCCGGCGCGACCGTTGGGGAGCTCGCGACGCTTCCGGTTACCGTCGCCTCGCCCTTGTCGGCACCCCCGGAGTTGGCGGCGGGAACCGCGACCAGCCAGACCCTCGTCCCCGCCGGCAAGGCGGACGCGGGCAGGCGTCCCGCCGTCAACCGCAGCCCGATCCGAACCTGGTCGGCGGCGAGGATGGGCGCCCCGATCGTGTTCGGCGCCAACAGACTGCCCTCGGCCAGATCGGAGATGGCGGTCTGGCCCACGAGCCGGCCCAGCTCGTCCGCCGGGACGGTGCTCACCCCCGCGACATTTCCGACCGTGATGACACCGAGGTCTTCGGGTCCGATGACGTCGCCGCGGGCCACCGCGTGATTGACGCGGACGACGGCGGTGGCGTTGCCCGCCTGGGTGTAGAGCAGGGTGGAGCCCAGCCCGCCGAGGCAAACCGCCAAGACGCCCGCGGCAATCCAGCGCGGATTGCGGCGAGCCCGCATCGGGGCCATGGGAGCAGTCTGGGTCGGTGGCGTTTGGGCCATCGGCGAGGGCCTTTCTTCGCCGCCGGTGGGCGTCGGCCTGGGGTTGGGCCGACCGTCCAGCACCGGCGGTTCCCGGAAACCGTAGATTGCGGATTTTGGGTGCTGCGACACGTGTCCACTTCCCGCGATCTGGACTAGACGTGTGTTAATACGCGCGGGTTACTGATCTGGGTCGCACGATTCGTCAGGAGCCGTCTCACTGAGGTGCCTGGGCTCGGAGGCGCGACCCCCCCTGCCTAGACTGACGGCCAATTCACACCCGATAACCGGGTGAAAATGCACACCTGAGGACGACCGATCGGCATGCAGGCAACTTCCCACGTGTCCGTCGACGCGCTCACCCTGCGGTACAACTCGCTGGAACGACGCGTCGAGATCGCCGTGGCGCCGCGGCAAGCGGAGCCGTACCTGGGTCAGTTGGCTCTTCCCGGAGTGCTGTTGTGGGAGGGCGAACGTCTCGCCGACGCCACTCGCCGGGCGGTGGGCACCAAGCTTGGGATCGAGCCACCGCGTGCGATGGGGCAATTGGTGGTCTTCGATGAGCCGGCCCGAGACCCGCGCGGCTTTACGCTCTCGATCGCCATGTGGGCTGTCGCCGACGGCGACGCGCCGCGGTGGTGTGCGCTGGATCAGATTCCGCCTTTGGCCTTCGATCACTTTGCCATCGTGAATCGCTGCCGGCCCATTCTGGCTGATCTACTCTGGCGCGATCTGGCGTTCACAAGGGCAATCACCGGTCCGCGCTTTCCCGTGTCGGACGCCGTGGCCATCACCGCATCGCTGAGCGGGCAGGTTCCGGACCGTGGCAACCTGAATCGCCGGCTCGCCGCCGTCGAGGGCCTGCACATCACCGAGCGACGCGTCGTGCGCGGGCGCGGACGTCCCGGCGCGACCTGGGCCTGGCTGCACCCCGAGGTATCCAAGCCGGTCGCCTGATCGACCCGGCATCGAGTCGGCCGGCGGCGGCCCGGCGTTCTGTGAAAACGTGCGGTGATTCGCGTCGCCTTCACCGGGGGCTGCGCCTGGCGACTCCCCGGGCGCTCGCACTAGCCGCACGTTTCCACGTTTCGGCGGTCCGAATGCGGGCCCAAGGCGGTGGCCGCGACGGGCATCCCAGTCGAGCGGTGGCGTCCAACGCTGCACGATGATGGGCGCAGCCCGCGGCACTCCCCAGGCGGGACGCCGAACGGCTCCAGCGCTGGTGCGGCGTTCACGACTCGCGCGTTTGTCTGCTTAGGTGCTCGGAGTAGGCGAAGTCGCCATCTGAGATGCGCGTGCGAAGCTGCGGCTGCGACCTGGAGCTCGCCAGGTCCCAGTGAAGCGGCCCAGCCATCATTCGAAATGGTGATCAACACCGGCAAGGCCCACCGGGTCGGCGCAGCGCAAGGTCGTCCACTCTGCGCGCTTCGGAAATGGCGCGATGGCTTGCGCATACGCTCTGACCGTGGCGCCAAGCTCACCTGCAACCGGTCGCCGGCGGTTCTGCCTGGTCGGGATCGACGGCCTGCTGTTGAACATTGCGTTGGAGCCCGGGCTTGCCCCCAACCTCGCCCGGTTGCACGCTCAGGGGACCGCGCGGACGCTGCAGATGAGCGTGCCGACACTTTCGGGGCCAGGCTGGTCGACGCTGCTGACGGGAGCGTCCATGCAGCAGCACGGCGTCACCGACAACTACTTCGCAGGCAGCCGACTGCCCTGGATTCCTGACCTCCTCAGCCAGGCGGCGGCCGCCGACCCCTCCACGATCACGTTCGCCGCGGCCGGGTGGACCGCGCTCGTCGACCCCGCTGGCGCGGGCCCGGTGATTCACACGCGGCCGGACCAGCGCCGCGCCGGATTGCACCACGTCATCGTCCGCGACGGCGAGTTGTACGGGTACGCCAACGTCGACCCGGAGATCGCCACCGTGGCCGACTACGCCTTGCGCGAACGTCCCCACCCCGACGCGATGTTCGTCTACTTCTGCTCGGTGGACGAGGCCGGACATCTGTACGGCGTTGGGGAGGAGTACCGGCGCGCCATCCGACGGGTGGACGGCTACCTCGGTCGGATCAGGTCTCGGCTGGCGGCCTTGGCCGCCGACGGCGAGCAATGGCTCCTCGCCGTGGTCACGGATCACGGCCATCGTTTCGAGGGAGGCCACGGCGGCGACAGCGCGGCCGAGCGCTCCTCCTTCCTGATCGGCGCCGGGATTGGACGCCCCAATCCGGTTTGGGCTCGGGAGTTGCAGCCGACGGACGTGTGCGGGGCCGTGCTGAGCGGGTAAGCGGGTCCGGGACGTCGTCGGCAAGAGCCGGTCCTGCTGGTCGAACGGTCGCTGGCCCGGACCCTGGCTTCTTTGCGGTCGTGCTGGACACCGCGCGTGTGAAATCGTGCGGCGCTTGGCTCGTACCGAGCCTCGCCAAGGCGGCGGAAGTCCTCCCGGCCCGATAAGCGCCGCACGTTTTCACTCTCTCGCGCCGGCGCCGGACGAGGATGATCGCCGGTTGAGCCGACCCTCGCCCGGAATGCCGGGTGCCCGACCTGCGTTTTGCGAGAGGATCGAACCGGAGATGAGGAAACCGTGAGCCAGCCGTGGATGATGATGCATTCGCTTTCGCGCGATCGCAGCGTCACCGCCACGAAGCTGGCCAGCGGTACCACGGGCCGAGTCTTGAGCTACGCGAAGCCTTACCGGTTGGCAATCGCGATCTTCCTCGTCGTCGTGGTGATCGATTCCGCCTTGGTGGTCGCGGTGCCGCTGCTGCTCAAACAGTTGGTCGACGGCGGGGTGATTCCACGTAACGCAACTGTGGTGATCCAGCTGTCGCTGCTCGTTGCCGGCCTAGCGGTCGTAGATGCGGCCCTGAGCATCGTCCAGCGCTGGTTCTCCGCGAGGATCGGTGAAGGACTCATCTACGACTTGCGCAATGAGGTCTTCACGCACGTGCTGCGCCAGCCGATAGCGTTCTTCACCCGCGCCCAGACCGGCGCGCTGGTCAGCCGGGTCAACTCCGACGTGGTCGGGGCGCAGCAGGCGTTCACTTCGGTGCTTTCGAACGTGGTCTCCAACGCGGTGTCGCTGCTCCTCACGGTGATCGCGATGGCCACCCTTTCTTGGCAGTTGACGCTCGGCTCCCTGGCCCTGCTGCCGGTGTTCCTGATTCCCGCGCGAGTATTCGGCAAGCGCCTGTCGGCGCTGACGAGTCAGCAGATGAACCTGAATGCCGACCTCAACACCCGCATGACCGAGCGCTTCAACGTTGCCGGTGCGCTGCTGGTCAAGCTCTTCGGCCGGCCGCACGAGGAGGCTCGGGAGTATTCCGAACGCGCCGGCAAGGTCCGCGACACGGGCATCCAGATCGCGCTGAACCGGGTTGTATTCATGGTCGGACTCGGCCTGGTGGCCGCCCTGGCCACCGCCATGGTCTACGGCTTCGGCGGCGTCATGGCAGTGGAGGGGACGCTGACGGTCGGCACCCTGCTGGCGCTGACCGCCCTGCTCGCCCGCCTTTACGGCCCGCTGACCGCGCTGTCCAACGTCCGGGTGGACGTCATGACAGCGCTGGTCTCCTTCGCCAGAGTGTTCGAGATCCTGGATCTGAAGCCGATGATCGTCCAGGCTCCGGACGCTCGCCCGCTTCCCGATGGGCAGTTGGGCATCAGCTTCCAGCACGTCGAGTTCGCCTACCCGTCGGCCGACCAGGTCTCCCTCGTATCGCTCGAGACCACCACCCACGGCGACCGTCAGGCCGGGGAGCCCGTCCTGAAGGGGGTCGATTTCGTCGCCGAGCCGGGCCGGCTCGTCGCGCTCGTGGGCCCGAGCGGTTCGGGCAAGACCACGATCACCGCCCTCGTGTCGCGCTTGTACGACCCGACGTCTGGCACCGTCCGCATCGGCGGCCAGGACCTTCGCGAAACGACGCTGGAGTCCATTTCGGACGCCGTCGGCGTCGTGACCCAGGAGGCGCACCTGTTCCACGACACGATCGGGGCGAACCTGCGTTACGCGCGGCCGTCTGCCACCGACGCCGAGCTGCGCGCGGCACTGGCCGCAGCGCAGGTGCTCAAATTGGTGGATTCGCTGCCCAACGGACTGGACACGGTGGTCGGCGACCGCGGACACCGGCTCTCCGGCGGGGAGAAGCAGCGTTTGGCCCTGGCCCGGCTGCTGCTGAAGGGGCCGCGCATCATCGTCTTGGACGAGGCCACTGCCCACCTCGATTCGGAGTCGGAGCAGGCCGTGCAACACGCCTTGGAAACCGCTTTGGTCGGCCGCACGGCGCTGGTCATCGCGCACCGGCTATCCACGGTGCGAAACGCGGACCTCATCCTGGTCGTCGAGGACGGCCGGGTCGTCCAGCGTGGCCGCCACGCCGAACTACTCGCCGCGGGCGGCCTATACGCCGATCTTTACCGCACGCAGTTCGAGGGCCAAGGCGAGTTGGTGGCCTGACCCGCGTCGTGCGAGTCGCGGTGGCGGCACGCCTCTGCCAAGATCGGTCCATGGCTGACATCACGCACAAGGGCGCGCCCATCCACACCGTCGGTGAGCTCCCGGCGGTTGGGACGAAGGCGCCGGACTTCATGCTCGTCGGGTCGGACCTCAGCGACGTCTCGCTGGCCGACTACGCCGGCAAGACGCTGGTTCTCAACATCTTTCCGAGCCTTGACACGGGCACTTGCGCGATGAGCGTGCGGACCTTCAACGAGCGGGCGGCCAAGCTCAACGATCAGGTCCGCATCCTCAATGTTTCGGCCGATCTGCCATTCGCGCAGTCGAGGTTCTGCGCCGCGGAGGGCATCGACCACGTCGACTCGGCGTCGAGCTTCCGCAGCGACTTCAGCGATGCTTACGGGACGCGCATCTTGGACGGGAAACTGGCCGCGTTGAACTCGCGCGCTGTCGTCGTCGTGTCTCCCGATGGCACCGTCCTCTACCACGAGCAGGTCCCTGAGATCGCGCAGGAGCCCGACTACGACGGCGCCCTGGGCGCCATCGGGCTCGCGGGGCTGCTCACCGGTTGGCGCGCGAACTGAGCTAGGGGAAAGGGCAACGTCAGGGGTCGCCCGTGCGCGCGTTGGTTACGGGGGGCGCTGGGTTCATCGGATCGGCCCTGGTCGATCGCCTGCTGGCCCACCTGCACCGAGTCGAGGTCGTGGACAATCTTTCCCACGGCAGGCGCTCGAATCTGGCCAGGGCGGAGGGTAGTTTTCGCTTCTCCTTCCACGATGCCGATCTGCGCGACCCGGGCGCGGGCCGCCTGATTTCCCGGCTTCGCCCCGATGTGATCTTTCACCTGGCGGCCCAGAGCGACGCCAATGCGTCGGTGATCGACCCGATCGGGGACGCCGAGACGAATGTGCTTGGCGGGTTAAGGGTGCTCGAGGCGGCCCGCCACGTGGGGGCGAAGTTCGTCTTCGCTTCCAGCGGCGGCGCCGTCCATGGGGGCCTGCTTCCCGGGGAGCCGGCTGCGGCCGAGGACGCGCCCCAACGACCGGCGACGCCGTACGGCCTGGCCAAACGGACGATGGTGGACTGCTTGACGCTATATCAACAGCTCTACGGCCTCGAGTGGGCGGCCGTTGCGCCGGCCAACGTCTACGGACCGCGTCAAGACCCCACCGGGGAAGGCGGCGTCGTCGCGATCTTCGCCGAACGCCTGCTCACCGGAGCAGAGTGCGTCATCTACGGGCAGGGCACCCAGACCCGCGATTTCGTGTACGTCGACGACGTCGTCGAGGCTTTCCTGCAAGCGGCCGAGGCGGGCGTGGGGGTCTACAACATCGGGACGGGCGTGGAGACCTCGATCGTCGAACTCTACGAGTTGGTGGCCACGCACTGCGGCGTTAGCGCGGCGTCCAGGCACGCGCCGCCGCGCCTGGGCGACGTGGAGCGCAGCGTCTTGGACGCGGCCAAGGCCCGGCAGCAGTTGGGCTGGACACCTCGGATCGGGCTCGCAGAGGGCCTAGACCTCACCATTTCATCCATGCGCGCCTGATTCGGGCACCAGTTCGCCGGGCTTGCCAATCAGGATCGGTGGAAACGTGCGGCGCGTGGCGCGACAGCGCGCTCCCGCCGCCTTGGGCCCGACGCCACGACCGCGACTCGCCGCACGTTTCCACCGATCCTTCGGGATGCGGCGGGGGTTCCCGACGGTGCCCGGGCCTGCAACACTCACCGCATGCTCAGCGTCGAGTCCGCGCGCGCCCTGGTGCGCTCCGGGCTGTTCTGGGAACCCAAGCCCGGGGACCGTTTCGTCGTCGAGGTGGACGAGTTGGCCGGTGAAGTCTTCTGGGTGAGTCAGATGACGATCGCCGTGCAGCAAACCCCCACCGGCCGCATCCTCGGCTTCAACGGAGTCACCGAGTGGGCGCTAGACAGTGTGGCTCTTGACCAGGCGCTGTGGCTGCCCAGCGAATGCCAGCTGCGTGAGCAACTCGGCGATCACTTCGTCAGCCTGACCCGATCCGGCGACCGGTTCAGCGTTGCCATGCTCCACCACGGGCTCATCGTCCACTTCGAGGCCGGCGATTCCGAGGACGCTTACGCGGCGGCACTGCTTGCGCTCCTGCGGACCGCTTACCCAGCGGAAACCTGAGACGCGTCTCTCAGCATCCGGACCGCTGGTTGAATCCGGTCACAACGTAAGGGATGCTCGTTGCCATGTCTTCACGCCTGAGCGCCGACTCCGTCGGCCCCGCCGTGCAGATGTGTTGCGCGTCCTGACGCGCCCGCCTACGTCCGCCGGGCCCGTGAGCCCGAAGCCGACTTGGCCGAGCCCGCTGGCCCACCACCCGCAGAGGATCGATGACCAGCACGGATCACCTCGCGCCCAACCCCAACCGCGCGCGGCCGCCGCGCGCAGGGCGCGACAACGGCCAATGGGCCGTGGACGGGCGCACCCCGCTGAACCACAACGAGGAGTTCAAGGCCGCCGACAACGGGCTCAACGTCCGCAGGCGGATCGAGGAGATCTACTCCAAGCAGGGGTTCGACTCGATCCCCACTGACGACCTGCACGGGCGGATGCGCTGGTGGGGGCTGTACACCCAGCGCAAGCAGGGCATCGACGGCAGCCGGACGGGCTCACTCGGCCCGGACGAGTTGTCGGATCGGTACTTCATGATGCGAGTCCGCCTGGACGGCGGGGCCGTCACCACCGAGCAACTGCGGGTGCTGGCGGGAATCTCGCGCGACTTCGCGCGCAACACCGCAGACATCTCGGATCGGCAGAACATCCAGTACCACTGGATCGCCATCGAGGACGTCCCGGAGATCTGGCGGCGTCTCGAGGCCGCCGGCATGCAGACCACCGAGGCCTGCGGAGACACGCCGCGCGTCGTCCTCGGCTCGCCCGTCGCCGGGATCGCCGCCGATGAGATCATCGACCCGACCCCCGTGATCCGCGAGATCGTCGATCGCTACATCGGCGATCCCGAGATCTCCAACCTGCCGCGCAAATTCAAGACCGCTGTTACCGGCCACCCCAGCTTGGACGTAGTCCACGAGATCAACGACATCTCGCTGGTCGGTGTCGTTCACCCTGAACTGGGCCCTGGCTACGACCTTTGGGTCGGTGGCGGGCTGTCGGTAGCTCCCCGGCTGGCCGAGCGGCTCGGCGCCTTCGTCCGCGAGGACCAGGCCGCGGAGGTCTGGTACGGCGTGGTTCGGATCTTCCGCGACTACGGCTACCGGCGCCTGCGCAACAAGGCGCGGCTGAAGTTCCTGCTCGCCGAATGGGGTCCGGAGAAGTTCCGCCGAGTCCTTCAGGACGAGTACCTCGGCTACGAACTCGCGGACGGCCCCGCCCCCGCCACTTCCACCGCCCCGAGTGACCACGTCGGCGTCCATGAGCAGTTGGACGGCCGCCGCTACGTCGGCTTCGCACCCACCGTGGGTCGAGTGAGCGGGGACGTCCTGGCCGCAGTCGCGGACGCGGCCCAGGTCGCCGGATCGCAGCGCGTCCGGTTCACCCCGCACCAAAAGCTGCTCGTGCTGGACGTCGAGCCCGAGCGCGTGGACGATCTCATCGCGACGCTGGCGCCGCTCGGCCTGACCGCCACCCCGAGCCCGTTTCGCCGATCGACGATGGCCTGCACCGGCATCGAGTTCTGCAAGCTCGCCTTCGTCGACACCAAGGACACCGCCGCCGCTACCATCGCCGACCTCGAAGCTCGCCTGGCGGACGTCCAGATCGAGCCGATCACGCTCAACATCAACGGCTGCCCCAACTCGTGCGCCCGCATCCAGACCGCCGACATCGGGCTCAAGGGACAGCTAATGAAGGGTCCGGACGGCGAAGAGTTCGCCTTCCAGGTGCACCTGGGGGGCGGCCTGGCCGCCACCGATCGCGAGACCGCCGGCCTCGGCCGGACCGTCCGCGGCCTCAAGGTCACCTCGGCCGAGCTGAGCGACTACGTCGAGCGGGTCGTCCGCAGCTTCGCCTCCACCCGCGCCGAGGGTGAGTCCTTCGCCGCTTGGGCCCACCGCGCCGACGACGCGGCCCTGCGCTGACCTGTAGAAGGGACCGAACTTGACGCTCATCGAGAATCCGCCGCCGATCGCCCCCCATGGGCCGGGCCGGCGCCGCACCACCGCCGAACTGAAGGCCCTGGCCGCCGAGGCGTCCGCACGGTTCGCCGATGCGACGCCCGAAGAGGTCGTGGCCTGGGCCGCGCAGACCTTCGGCGACGCCCTGGCCGTGGCCTGTTCCATGGCCGGCGACACCGTGTTGCCGCACCTGGTGGCGCGCTTCGCCCCGGGCGTCGACGTGCTGTTCCTGCAGACCGGATACCACTTCCCCGAGACCATCGGGACGCGCGACGCCCTGGCCGGCACGATCGACGCCAAGATCATCGACGTCCTCCCCCTGCAGACCGTCGCGCAGCAGGACGCCCAGTACGGGGCCAAGCTGCACGATCGCAACCCGGCGTTGTGCTGCGAACTGCGCAAGGTCGAGCCGATCAACCGCGAGTTGGCGTCCTACGAGGCGTGGGTGACCGGCGTCCGACGCGAGGACAACGCCCTGCGCGCCAACGCCCAACTCGTCGAATGGGACGCCCGCCACGAGATGGTCAAGATCAACCCGATCGCGGCCTGGAGCTTCGACGACCTGCTCGACTACGCCGGCACCCACGGCGTCCCGATCAACCTGCTGCTGACCGATGGCTACCCCTCGATCGGCTGCGAGCCGTGCACGCGGCGGGTCGAGCCGGGGGAGGACCCCCGGGCCGGCCGGTGGGCTGGCCTCGCCAAGACCGAATGTGGGCTGCACACTTGAGCCGCGCACCCGCCGCCGACGCGATCCCCGCGCTGCTGACTAAGGAGAACGCCTTGGCCTCCCCGCCCCCCGCCCGCCGCCTGGACCACCTCGCCGAGCTCGAGAGCGAATCGATCCACATCTTCCGCGAGGTGGTCTCCGAGCTGGAGCGGCCCGTCTTATTGTTCAGCGGCGGCAAGGACTCGGTCGTCATGCTGCACCTGGCCGCGAAGTCCTTCTGGCCCTCGCCCGTGCCCTTCCCGGTGCTGCACGTCGACACCGGGCACAACTTCGACGAGGTGCTGGCCTACCGCGACGCCACCGTCGAGCGGCTCGGGCTGCGGCTGATCGTCGCCCGCGTCCAGGACTACATCGACGACGGCCGGCTCGAGGAGCGTCCGGACGGCACCCGCAACCCGCTGCAGACCCAGCCGCTGCTGGACGCCATCGCGGAGGGCCGCTTCGACTGCGTCTTCGGCGGGGGTCGCCGCGACGAGGAGAAGGCGCGCGCCAAGGAGCGCGTGGTCAGCCTGCGCGACGAGTTCGGGCAGTGGGACCCGCGCAACCAGCGTCCCGAGCTTTGGAACCTCTACAACCCGCGGCACCGCGCCGGCGAGCACGTCCGCGTATTCCCGCTGAGCAACTGGACCGAACTCGACATTTGGCGCTACATCCAGGCCGAGAACATCGAGTTGCCGAGCCTTTACTACGCCCACACCCGCGAGGTGTTCGAGCGCGACGGGATGCTGCTGGCGGTGGGCGAGTTCTCGCACCCCCGCAACGGCGAACGGGTGGAAAGCAAGCGGGTGCGCTACCGCACGGTCGGCGACATGTCGTGTACCGGGGCGGTCGAGTCGGACGCCACGGGCGTCGCGGACGTCCTGGCCGAAGTGGCCGCTACGCGGATCACCGAGCGGGGCGCCACCCGCGCCGACGACCGGCTGACCGAGGCCGCCATGGAGGATCGCAAGAAGGAGGGCTACTTCTGATGAGCACCCTGCTGCGCCTGGCCACCGCCGGTTCGGTGGACGACGGCAAGTCGACCCTGGTCGGGCGGCTGCTGCACGATTCGAAGTCGGTCCTGTCCGACCAGTTGGCCGCCGTCGAGCGAGCCAGCAAGGACAAGGGCCTGGGCATCGTCGACCTGGCCCTGCTCACCGACGGCCTGCGCGCCGAGCGCGAGCAGGGCATCACCATCGACGTCGCCTACCGCTACTTCGCCACGGGCAAGCGGACGTTCATCCTGGCCGACTGCCCCGGGCACGTCCAGTACACGCGAAACACGGTCACAGGGTCGTCCACCGCGGACGCGCTGGTGTTGTTGCTCGACGTCCGCAAGGGCGTCTTGGAGCAGACCCGGCGCCACCTGGCCGTCGCGGTATTGCTGCGGGTGCCGTACATCATCTTCGCGGTCAACAAGATCGACCTGGTCGACTACTCGGAGGCCGACTTCCGCGCGGTCGCCGACCAGATCGAGCAGGTGGCGGCGGAGTTGAAGGCCCCGCACGTGTCGTCGGTGCCGGTGTCCGCCCTGGTCGGGGACAACATCGTGACCCGCTCGCCGAACACGCCCTGGTACGACGGGCCGTCCCTCCTTGAGCTGCTGGAGGATCTGCCGAGCGTGGGCGACCCGGCCGACCGGCCGTTCCGGTTTCCGGTGCAGTTGCCGATCCGGCCGCAGCAGGCCGCCAGGGGCGTGTCCGCGGACTACCGCGGCTATGCGGGACAGATCGCCTCGGGGGTCGTCCGGGTTGGCGACCGCGTGGTCGTGTTGCCGTCGGGACGCCAGACGAGCGTGGTCGGTATCGACACCGCGGACGGGGAGCTCGACGAGGCGTTCGCGCCGCAGTCGGTGACGCTGCGCCTGGCCGACGAGATCGACATCACCCGCGGCGAGTTGATCGCCGCCGCGCAGGACGCCCCGACGCCCACCCAGGACGTCGACGCGATGGTCGCCTGGCTGCACGAGCGTCCGCTGCGGGTGGGGCAGAAGGTGCTGCTGAAGCACACGACGCGCAGCGTGCAGGGGATCGTCCGCGATATCCATGGACGGCTCGCGCTCGACACGATGACGCCGGAGGAGACGGCGACGCTGGCCTTGAACGACATCGGCCGGGTGAAGCTGCGGCTGGCGGCTCCGATCAACGCCGAGGACTATTCGTCCTCGCGGCGGACGGGCTCGTTCATCCTCGTCGACCCGCAAAGCGGGGCGTCGCTGGCGGCGGGGATGATCCGCGGCGACCAGGCCTTCGGCGAACAGGCGAGGATCGACGCCGACGAAGCGTTGAACTGGTCGATCTGACCCCGGCGGGCCGGCCCGGTCGCGCGCTTGAGAGGATCGCCCACGATCGATCGATCTCGGCGACGCCTCTGCGGCGGCCCGTAGCCGATCCGTAACCGGTGTCTGTGAGAGTGAGCGGATGAGCGAACTACCCCTGGTATTGGCGGTGCACGGCACGCGCAACCCGGCCGGCGGGCAGGTGTCGGAGGGGCTGCGCGCCGCCGTCGCCGACCGCCTGCCCGGCGTGGAAGTCCGCCTGGGTTGGGTGGATATCCACACCCCCACGGTGACGGACACCCTCACCGAGCTCGGCCCGTGCGTGGTCGTCCCCTGCTTCCTGACCGCCGGCTACCACGTCGAGTCGGACCTTCCCGAGGCCGCCGCGACCGCCGGCGGTCAAGCGGTGATCACCGCCCTGATCGGGGACGAGATCTTCGACGCCGTCGTGCAGCGGCTGACCGAAAGCGGCGCCCTCGAGCCCGCCAACCCCGCGGACGCAGTGGTGCTGGCGCACGCGGGATCGCTGCGCGAGCAGTCCGTGGCCGAGGTGCACGCGGTGGCGGATCGTTTGTCGCGCCGGCTCGGACGTCCCGTCGTCGCAGCCTTCCTGTCGGCCGCCGGGCCGGACGTGGGTAGCGCCGTCGCCGAGCTTCGAGCGGGCGGCCATCGGCGCATCGCGATCGCGAGCTACCTGCTGGCTCCCGGCATCTTCCATTCCAGGCTGGCCGGCTTCGGGGCGGACGTCGTCGCCGAGCCGATCGGCGTTCACCCGCTGCTGATCGAGGGGATCCTGCGTCGGTACGCCGAGGCGGTAGCCCCTGTGGTGCCCGCGGGCAGCCCGGTTAGGGTGCCGGAGTGAACCGACCGATCACCCAGCCACTGCTGCGTCCGCGTCGCCTGCGGACCAGCGCCGCGATGCGCAACCTGGTCCGCGAGACACGCGTGCATCCTGGGCAGTTGATCCTGCCCGTGTTCGTCCGGGATGGGCTGAGCGAGCCCGCGGCGATCGCCTCACTGCCAGGCGTGGTATCGCACACGCTCGATTCGGTGCGGGCCGAGGCGGTGCGGGTCGCGCAGGCGGGGCTGGGCGGGATCATGATCTTCGGCGTCCCCAAGCCCGAGGACAAGGACGGCGCCGGCACCCAGGGCGAGCTCGCCGACGGCATCCTGAACCGGGCGCTGCGGGCCGTGAGGGACGAGGTCGGGGACGCGACGCTCGTCATGGCCGACACCTGCTTGGACGAGTTCACCAGCCACGGTCATTGCGGCGTCCTCGCCGCGGACGGCACGGTGGCCAACGACGCCACCCTCGGCGCGTACGTCCGGATGGCTGTGGCGCAGGCGAGCGCCGGGGCGCACGTCGTCGGGCCGTCGGGGATGATGGACGGCCAGGTCGCCGCGATCCGCGCCGGATTGGACGACGCCGGTTACGCCGACGTGGCGATCCTGGCGTACTCGGCGAAGTACGCGTCCAGCTTCTACGGACCCTTCCGCGAGGCGGTGGCGTCCTCGTTGGAGGGCGATCGGCGCACCTACCAGCAGGATCCGGCCAACCGCCGCGAGGGTCTGCGCGAGGCGCTGCTCGATATCGCCGAGGGCGCCGACCTGGTCATGGTCAAGCCCGCCGGGTACTACCTCGATGTCCTGGCCGACGTGGCGGCGGCGTCCCCGGTGCCGGTGGCGGCCTATCAGGTTTCGGGGGAGTACGCGATGATTTCGGCGGCCGCCGCCAACGGCTGGATCAATCGCGACGCGGCCGTCGCCGAGTCCGTCACCGCGATCGTGCGGGCCGGGGCGGACATCGTCCTTACCTACTGGGCGCTCGAGCTGGCGGGACGGCTGTGACTACGCCGGTCGAGCGCTATCAGCGTGCCTGCGCGATCATTCCCGGCGGGGTGTCCTCGCCCGTGCGCGCCTTCCGGGCCGTCGGCGGGACGCCGGTCTTCGTCGCCTCGGCCAGCGGCCCGCACGTGACCGACGCCGACGGGCGGACGTACGTCGATCTGGTCTGTTCCTGGGGGCCCGCCCTGCTCGGACACGCGCACCCCGGCGTCGTCGAGGCGGTGCGCGCGGCGGCGTCGCGCGGGCTCTCGTTCGGGGCGCCCACGCAGGGCGAGGTGGAGTTGGCCGAGGCGATCCAGGCGCGCGTGCCGTACGCGCAGCGGGTGCGGTTCGTGTCGACCGGCACCGAGGCGACCATGACCGCCGTCCGTCTGGCGCGGGGGGCCACCGGACGCGATCTGATCGTGAAGTTCGCCGGCTGCTACCACGGGCATTCGGACGCGCTGCTGGCCGCGGCGGGATCGGGCGTCGCCACGGCGGGGCTGCCCGGGTCGGCGGGCGTCACCCGCGCCGCCGCCGCGGACACGATCGTCCTGGAGTACAACGACTTCGCCGCCCTGGAGGCGCTCTTCGCCGCGCGCGGAGATGAGATCGCGGCGGTCATCACCGAGGCCGCGCCTGCGAACATGGGCGTGGTGCCCCCCGAGCCGGGCTTCAACGCCGCTATCCGGCGCCTGACCGCGGCACGCGGCGCGCTGATGATCAGCGACGAGGTGCTCACCGGCTTCCGGGTGCACCGGGCGGGTTGGTGGGGCCTGGAGTCGTCGGTTCGCGGGGCGGAGGGAGCGAAGGAATCGGGCTCTGCCCCCGAGATTGTCGAAGGTTCCGGGCCCAAGGCGTCGATCCTCGCCGCTGACGCCACCCCCTGGACGCCCGACCTCGTCACATTCGGCAAGGTGGTGGGCGGGGGCATGCCGCTGGCTGCGCTCGCCGGCCGCGCTGACCTGATGAGCCTGTTGGCGCCGCTCGGGCCCGTTTACCAGGCGGGCACCCTGTCGGGTAACCCCCTGGCCACAGCGGCCGGGCTCGCCACCCTCGATGCGGCCGACGAGGCCGTCTACGCCCACGTCGATGCAGTCGCCGACACGATCTCCGCCGCGCTCGACGAAGCGCTGGACGCCGCGGGCGTCCCGCATCGCGTCCAGAAGGCCGGAAGCCTGTTCTCGGCGTTTCTGGGCGAGGCGACGACCATCGGCGTGCGCGACTACGCGCGGGCGCAGCGGCAGGACGCCTTTCGCTACGCGCCGTTCTTCTGGTCGATGCTGCGGGCAGGGGTTGCGCTGCCGCCGTCGGCGTTCGAGGCGTGGTTCGTCTCGGCCGCGCACGACGACCAGGCGGTCGAGCGCGTGCTGGCCGCGCTTCCGGACGCAGCCCGCGCGGCCGCCGCGGCGGAGCGACCCGCATGAGCGACCCGGTCTACCTGAGCGGCCTGATGCTGCGCGACCGGGACGTCCTGGTCGTCGGCGGCGGGCGCGTCGCCACCCGCCGCAGCACGCGCCTGCTGGAGGCGGGGGCGGCCGTGCGGGTCGTCTCCCCGGACGCCTCCGCGGCGATCCAGGCGGCCGCAGCCGAGGGGCGTTTGGCCTGGTCGCGACGCGATTATGCCGCCGGGGACGTCGGCGACGCGTGGTACGTCCTGGCCGCCACTAACGATCCGCAGGTCAACGCGGCTGTGGCGAGCGAGGCGGAGGCCAGGCACGTTTTCTGCGTCCGCGCGGACTCGGCCGAGGGCGGCTCTGCCTGGACGCCGGCCACCGGACACGCGTCGGGAATGGTCGTCGGCGTGGTCGGCCGCAACGACCCGGTGGCCGCGAGAGTCGCCCGGGACGCCGCCGTCACCGCAGTGGACGGCGCACTCGACCTGAGCGGCGAACGCCTCGCCAAGCTCGGCTCCGGGACGCTCGCGCAACTGTTGCCGGGCACCGTCACCCTCGTCGGCGGGGGGCCTGGTGACCTGGGGTTGCTCACCGTCGCGGGATTGGCGGCAATCCGTCAGGCAGACGTGATCGCCTACGACAATCTCGCCCCGATCGCGGCGCTGGCGGAGGCTCGTCCCGGCGCGGAGTTGATCGACGTCGGGAAGCTGCCGCGCGGCGCGTTCACCCCCCAGGAGCGGATCAACGAACTCTTGATCGAGCATGCCGGCGCCGGACGCCGGGTCGTCCGGTTGAAGGGCGGCGACCCCTTCGTGTTGGGCCGCGGCGGGGAGGAATGGGTCGCTTGCGCCGCGGCCGGTGTGCCGGTTCGCGTGCTGCCGGGCGTCACCTCGGCGGTCGCCGCACCGGCCCTGGCGGGGGTCGCGGTGACGCATCGCGGCTTGTCACAGGGATTCACGATGGTTTCGGGGCATGTTCCACCCGGGGACCCACGCAGCAGCGTGGATTGGCCCGCCCTGGCAGGCTCAGGGACGACGTTGGTCGTCCTCATGGGCGTCTCGACGCTGCCCGCCATCGCTGACACGCTGCTCGCGGCCGGCATGGCCCCCGACACACCGGCGGCCGTCGTCGAGCGCGCCGGGCTGGAGGGCATGCGCACCGTCCGGGGGACGCTGGCGACGATCGCCGCCGATGCCGTGGATGTGCGGCCGCCGGCGGTCACGGTCATCGGTGCCGTGGCCGGCCTGGTGCTCGCGGACTGAGCCCGGTTCGATAGAGCAGCCCGCGGCCCCTAGTCGCCGGCGACCGGTCGCAGCGCGTCAGCGTGGCTGGCCGATTAATGACCGGGATCCCGCCCAGGTTTGTGGTTTTGTGCGGCGCTTCGCGTCGCGGATCGCCCGATCCAGGCGTCGCGGGAGTCTGCGGGCTGCTCTCGCCGCACGTTTCCACCTGGGGCGGGTCAACACTTCGCTAACCGCGACCGCACGGAAAGCTCAGCGCTGGTCGACCGCCGGCTCGGCGAGATACCAATCCGGCAGCGCCTCCGGCTGCAGCGAGGTGGGATCGCCCGGTCGGGTTAGGGACAAGATCGCGCGCGCGATCTCGGGGCGAGCCTCAAGAAGGTCCTCGATCGCCTGGAGCCGGGCGGCGACATCCGACTCCGGAGCGTTGCCCACCAGGTCCACGGCGCCGACGACGAACATCAGATCCGCCCCAACCCACTCCAGGCGCAGGTAGCCGACGCGCTCGACGTCCGGATGGTCCAACAGGGCGCGCAGCACGAGGTTGCGACCCAGCGGGGTAACTTCCTCGCCGGTGAGGAAGTCCATGTTGCGTCCGATCAGGAAGACCGCCACCACGCCCAACAAGACCCCCACCAGGATCGACCCGATGGCGTCCCAGACCGCGTTCCCCGTGATTTGGTGCAGCGCGACGCCGGCAGCCGCGATGGCCAGTCCGATCAGCGCTGCGGAGTCCTCTGCGAACACCGAGCGCAGCATCGGGTTGGAGGTGAGCTTCAGGTACTGCAACGGGCGCAGCCGACGCAAGGACGCCGCACTCTTCGCCTGGCGCAAGGCTTGGGTGAAGGAGATCCCCTCGAGGACCAGCGAGATCGCAAGCACGGCATACGCCCACACGTATGAGTCCGTGGGCGCTTCGGGTTCGCTGAGGGACTGGATGCCGTGCCAGATCGACACGGCCGCCCCCACGGTGAACAGACCGAAGGCGGCGAACATCGACCAGATGTAGCCCACGCGGCCGTAGCCCAGTGGATGGCTGTGGTCTGGGGGCTGCGCGGCCTTGTGCTCGCCGATCAGCAGGAAGACCTCATTGCCGGTGTCGGCCCAGGAATGCGCGGCCTCGGCCATCATCGACGCCGATCCGGTGATCGCCGCCACGACGGTCTTTGCCGCGGCGATCAGCAAATTCGCGCCGAACGCGACGATAACGGTGACCAGGCTTTCGCTCCCGGCGGACTCAGGGGGTTCTCCGCTCACGCCTCAACGTTAGTGAAAGCGGGTCCGGCGTGGGGCCGGGCCGATACTCGGGCGGCCCCCAGC